>NZ_JBICMV010000007.1:0-322852 GCF_043106745.1 Vibrio sp. CJQ_6
ATCTATTGATTCGCAACAACAGTGGAATCAACGCAGTGAGAGCACCATTTCAGGTTCTGATATTTCCATATAAATTTAAAATTTCAGAACCTATCTTCTTGATTGCTTGCCGTACAGACAATGGTGAATGGCAGGCAATTTCTGGTGGTGGAGAAGATCAAGAGTCTTTGTTCGATGCCGCAAAAAGAGAATTGTATGAAGAGACGTCGTTAACAGGTAGTGACTGGGTTCAACTTGATTCTATGTGCATGTTACCTAGAGTGTTTTACTCTGGTCATGAAAAATGGAGCGATCACCCTTATGTGATACCAGAATACTCATTCTCAGTGCAGGTTTCGGGGGAGCCACAGTTATCTTCGGAACACACTGAATTCCGTTGGTGTAACGCAACTGAGGCGAGCGAACTTCTCAAGTATGATTCAAATCGAATAGCTTTATGGGAGTTAAGCGAACGACTTAAAGCCCATCAAATGAAGAATTAAAATCGAATCTGCCCCATTGTTTGTTATCACTGAAGTTAATTAACTTCTTTTGGATGAAAGTTTCCCTTACCTGTAGTTATCCGAGCGAGCGTCGTCGTGAGCTTTTTAAAATTATGCGTCATTTTGCAATCTAATACCCATTCCCTCTCATTAACCTTTTGATTGTAAATTGAACTGTAATTGGAAAGATTGCATGATGGGAGTATGAAAAACGGCTAAAAGCCGTTTAGAAAGCGTTATACCCCATTGGAGGATTAATACTTGAGTATTGGAAATGAATGGCTGATCTTCGAAGAAGACCACTTGCCTTTGAGAGATGAATTGATCGAAAGTGTTTCAACAATAATTCAGTTCAGTTTGCCTCAAGATTACGTTGAGTGCGTCAAGTATTATCACGGTGGACAACCGAAAAACGGAAGTTTGTCGATTGATGTCGATGGTTCATCTTGGGGTATTGGCTTTGGTGAATTATTAACTCTTGACCCGCTAGAAAGTTGCACAAACGTTATTTCATCACTTTCAAAGTTGCGCAAAATACACGGTATATCAAAGAACTACTTGCCAATCGCTATTGGTGCTGGAGGTGACTATCTTTGCTTAGACTATTCGTACAGTATTACTAATCCAACAGTGGTGTTTTGGTTTCATGAGCTTGAAGGGGAAGACGCAATATTTCCTGTTGCAGATACATTCACACAAGTATTGGATATGTTAAAGCCATATGATGAATAGGGTATAACAAACGACTATGGCCTCAACATATTTTTCCTAATCTGACAGAAAAGCTATAGCGCATCAGTTCTAAAACGTTTCTGTCGAGTAGACGACACTTGTTACCAAGTGCCGTCCCTCTAAGAACCGTACGTGCAACTTTCACTGCATACGGCTCAAGCCTCCACTAAGGCATCGCTTGATACCCAGCAACTCATAAAGCAGTTGGAACAGGCTCAACCCAAGAGTTACGTGCTTGCCTTTTTGACTTTCGTTTAGCCAAGTATTCTTGGTAATCGGGGTCATAAGGAGTCGCAGCACTTCGGATTTTCACATGTCGCTCTATTGGCACTTTCGCAATTTGGAACAGATTAAACTGACAATCCATATTCATGATCTTCTGCCAACCGTGAAATTGCCACTGGCCATGACGGTTGATGAAGTATTTAAGGGCGACCCAAGTTTTAGATTTTGTTGGGTGACGCCTTCTAGCCCAGTGCCATAGAGTTTGGAATAGTTTGTGGCCTACATATCCGAACACTTGCTTAGCAACGCAGTGGCGGTAGTAATTCGCCCATCCTCTAAGTTTCGGATTTATCAGTTTGATAAGATCATTAACGGGGATAGTTGCGTGCTTTTTGATAAGCTCACGTAGATTCCTCAAGAATAACAGAGTGTTAGACTTGCTCGGTTTAATGAACAGTTTCCCTTTGTACTTCCTATGGTTGAAGCCTAGAAAGTCAAAACCATCGTCAATATGAGTAATCTTCGTTTTCTCTTCGGATAGGGTTAACCCTCTTTCAGCCAAAAAGTCAGCAATCAACGGTTTGATATCGTTCGCTAGCACTTCCTTTGAAGAGCAAGTGACCACGAAATCGTCAGCGTAACCAATGAAGTTAGCCCTAGCTCCATTTCTGAGTGCTGTGGATCTTATGCGTTGCTCTAGCCCTGCGAGGGTCATTAGCATCAAGGTTGGGGATATTATCCCTCCTTGTGGTGTACCCTCATCGGTGTCGTAGAACAGGCCTTTATCCACAAAACCAGACTTTAGCCATTGCTCTAACATTCGTTTATCTACAGTGATATTGTCCATAAGCCATTGATGCCCGATTTTATCGAAGCAAGCTTTAATATCACCCTCAAGAACCCATTTTGCTGATTTCTTCAGAGCCAAGCATTTAAAGCACTGACTGATGGCGTCAGCGGTGCTGCGGTTTGGTCTGAATCCATAGCTGTTGAGGTCGGCTAGTGTTTCAGAAACAGGCTCTAGTGCAAGCAGGTGGAGCGCTTGTTGCGCTCTATCTATCATGCACGGAATACCTAGAGGTCTGAGTTTGCCATTCTTTTTGGGGATGTAGATACGTTTGAGTGGTTTTGCTTTGTAAGTCTTGCGACTCAGTTGATTCACTGCTTTCATGCGGCGCATATCTGTGTTCCAGATAACGCCATCTATTCCAGACGTTTTACTGCCTTTGTTTTGAGAGACTCGCTTAACAGCAAGCAGTTTTGCTGAGCGAGAATGAGTTAAGAGCCACTGTAAGGATTTAACCTTACCGTATTTCTTTTCTCTCGTTGCTTTTGCGATACGCATTTGAAGCTTTAATACGTGCGCTTCAGCGGATTTCCAGTCAATAGACTGCCACAGAGCACCGTTAGAAGATGCACTAATCTCTTTCGAGATCATCATTTGCTTTTCTCCTTAAATAAAGTTCTTCAAATTTTCTCGCAATGGGAGACCAGTCGGAAGTGGGCTCACTTTCGTGGTCAGGCACAAGCCTGTATCTGCATCATTACAATGCAGCTTTCGCTTTTTCCGACCTCCTATACCTGCATCACTATCGGTCGCAGAGACTTTCCCATAAGGAGTGATACAGGCTTACCGTGTTCCGTATGTCACGCAATATCAGGTTAGATGCCCGCTATGGTGCGGAGAGTTCAATGATCACGAAAGAGTACTGGACAACCTCTTTCCTACTCTCGTTGCCTTTTGGCTACAGCGTATTAACCACTTTCGCTGTTTCATCGTATGACGCACCTTAAACGGATTCACATTCGTTCATCATACTGACTACCTAGCACTTACCCAATTTGTGGTTATCAGGAGGATTGTCCTCTCACGATTTTAATCCCGATTGGCCAATGCCAACCTTCGTTACATTGTCAGACTCGCTACTTTATTCAGAGTCCTAGGTTCATCTGGTGATACAGATGGTTCACTCTTGAAGCGGTGAACAGCGCCTCATACGACTTCACGTCGCACGTCCAGAAACGTGCTAGCACGGATGCGCAAAAAGCGTTTTATACCGCAATTAAGTAGCCATGTACTATCATGGCACCTAAAGCATCAGATCGGGGGTATGAGCCAGTACAGCTCCGTTTCGTGGTGATTTCCTAGATGGTTTAAGAACTCTTTAACCATCTAAGAATAGATAAGAAATGTACTCCGCAACGCTCTACTGCAAGTCTCTCCTAATCTGCTCGGAAAAGGTTACAACTTTTCTTTTTTTATCAAAAGAGGTTGTCTTTGCGTCATTCTCAACGCAGAAAGCATCATAGTGACTATTTGTAAGCGTTGATGAAAGACACCTGACTTCTATGGTTACAACTCTTTGATCTCTTAAACAAAGTAATGACATAAGAGAGCTTCGTGCGTCATAAGTTATCAACTGATACCGATCAGCAATTAACGCCGCCCCAACCAATGCAGCTTCTTGATCACTAGATGGAATTGCAACAGATTCTTCACAGGTTATGGGAATTGATTGAAGCTGTAATCCATCAGCAAACTGAACAGTAAGATTGCAGAGAAGCCAACTTTGGATAGAGCCATCACTGGTTTTGATTGAACTTGCGTAACGTAAATAATCTGAATACGTTAAGCAAAGTCCTTGCTGTTCATGCGCCATACCGTTTTTTGTATGCGGGATAAAGTCGCTTTCATCAATTCCCATAGCGAGTTTAACCGATGACAGGCCCCCTAGCTTACGCAGAAGTGTTACTTCAGACTGTTCGAGGAGTTCTCGCTCATCGAGCGAGGGAGCGGCCTTAAGTTGACGTATGATGCTTTTAAACGCCATCAGGTCATTTTGAGTAAAGCCAATATTAAACATGGCTGAGTAGTCATAGTCTAGAGATTGCTCAGACTCTGCCAGTACTTCGATAATGCATGTGAGCTCAGAAAGTGACAGTGAAATCATAATACTTCCTCCAAAGTCAGCTTGTTGAGTGTCTCTAGCATCTTTGAGAGTTGCGCTTTTTTACCGTAGCGCCCAAAGGTCATGTTCGGGTTTGAGTGCCCGACAATATCCGCCACAAGATGCTCAGGTACATCTTGCATCTTGAGCTCATCAATAAAGGTATGCCGAAGGCTGTACGCAGTGGGACGAGCTTTAGGTTTCATACCAAGCTTGGTCTGAAGCTTACCAAACTGCGTTCGATACAATTTTGACCAATCATGGTCTTTACCTTGCGGTGTGTAGTTAAACAATGGCTTATCTGTATTTGAAGAACGAGATTCGACAAACTCGGCAAAGCCACACTCAAGCAAGTAAGGGTGGATTGGCACTGAGCGAACAGCTTGTTGATTCTTTAAGTGCTGTAACTGATAACGGTCTGAGATAGAAATAAAGGGAATAGCATCCTCAAGATGGACATTGCTGATATAAAGCTGGCACGGCTCCTGAGTGCGCATTCCCATAAAGAGCTGAAGATACGTTATCCACTTGAAGTCAGCCGTGTGCCCAAGAAATTCAGGTGAATGAAAAAAGCGTTTTAATTCTGCAACAGACCAGCGATGGCGCTCTTCACTGACATGCTTTGTTTTCTTGAACGATGGTTTAAGAGATTGTGCAGGGTTTTTCTCTAGGTAGTTCTTTGCATGTGCCCATGTGAGGAACTGTTTCGTTGCAGCAAAGTAGTCTTTGTTAGTCTTCGCTGAACGTCCTTCTGTTCGCAGAAAATCAATATATGCCAGCATAGAACCGCTATCAGGACAATCTATGAGGTTTGCATCTAAATAATCAAGAAAGTGGCTGATTCTTGTTGTGAGCTGGTGTGCGGTTAGCGCTGTAACATTCTCGTGGGTTTTCGTTTGAATGAACTCTCTGAGCCAGCCTCGAAAATCGTAATACTCATTTTTTGCGCTGTGTAATCCTACAGCATGCTGAGGTGTATCAAATACAGGTTGAGTAATTTGAGGAATAGGCAAACCATTTGAACGGTCATCATCGGGTGTTTCATACCCAGAACGGAGTGTCTCTATGATGGATTCAATTGCTGTTGAGCATAAAGCAATATCAAATGACTCATCTTGAGCTAAATCGATAAACAACCGCTTCAAGTGCGATGTCATTTCCAAATTGCGGACAATAGCCAGAGGGCGATTTTTCGTTTGGAGCGAAACTCTTCGCTCACTTGGATAGCCTAAGCTTCTTAAGGAAGAAGGGAAGATTACGCGGGTATAAAACACGCCTGAAGGATGTTTCAACAGGTACATATGTATCACCTTTATGTATCAGTGACTTTTGTACCGCAGAAATGAAAGAAGCTGTTGAAAATCAACAGCTTCGTTCAAAAAGTGGCGGAGAGATAGGGATTTGAACCCTAGGATAGCTATTAACCATCGCCGGTTTTCAAGACCGGTGCTTTCAACCACTCAGCCATCTCTCCGTAAGTGCGAAGAACTATACTCGCGGATAACCATGTTGTAAATACGTCATTGTGCTAACTGACTAGTCTATAACCATTTTTACGAATTTTGTTTTGAAAGCAAGGTTGGCGCGAGGCCGGTGGGGCTGAACACAACAAAAAGGCCGACGTCATCGTCGGCCTTGGCTTGGTTCTTTTGGGGCAGATTAACGCAGAATCATCTGCGCGCGTTCTGGACCCACTGAAATCATTTTCACGGGCACACCCATGAGCGCTTCAACACGCAGTACGTATTTTTGCGCTGCAACTGGCAAGCTTTCAAAGGTGCGACAACCGGTGATGTCTTCGCTCCAGCCTTCCATTTGTTCGTAAACTGGCGCAAGGGCAGACGTTTGTGGCCAAATTGGGTTTTCGCTATGGTCGCCGTCGTAGTTCACGCAGATTTTCAGATCTTGCATGCCGCTTAGGCAGTCCAGTTTAGTCAGTGCAACTTCTGTTGCAGCTTGTAGTTCAACGCCGTTACGTGTTGCCACTGCATCGAAATAACCCATATCACGTGGGCGACCGGTGACCGCGCCGTATTCATTCGCAGCTTCACGGAAGCTGTCTTGCTCTTCCATGGCGGTGATCAATGTGCCTGTACCGACAGAAGAGCTGAATGATTTGGCAACCGCAATGATGCGCTCTGGGCGAAGTGCTGGTAAACCACTACCCAAACCTGCGTATGCTGCTGTCACGTTTGAAGAAGTTGTCCATGGGTATTCACCGTAAACGAGGTCACGACCGGCGCCCAATTGTGCTTCAAACAGTAGGTTTTCGTCTTTCGCTTGCAGCGCTTTCAATGGCTCGCTGACGTTACAAATCGCATCGCGCCATGGGGCAGAAACTTCCAACAACCAGTCTGTCATTTCTTGTGCGGTTTGCGTAAATTCGAAAGTTGGGTAAAGCGCTTTTAATTGCGGCAGTTTCCAGTCCAGCATGAATTGAATACGTTCACGCAGTACTTCAGGTTGTTTCAACCAACCAACCAGAATCCCTTTCTTCATGACACGGTCACCGTATGCAGGTGCGATGCCTTGACGCGTTGAACCGTAAGCGCCATCACCAAGGCGTAATTCTTCTAGCGTATCTTCCAGTGCGTGAATAGGCAGACACAGCGTGGCGCGGTCAGAAATGCACAGGTTGACGTTCACGCCAGCTTCTTTGACTTCTGCGATTTCTTGAGACAGTGGCGCAGGGCTGATCACCATGCCAGGGCCAAGCACCGCAATACAGCCTGGGTTGAACACGCCGCTTGGCAGTTGGTGCAGTTTGAATGTACCAAAATCATTCACAACGGTATGACCGGCGTTATTACCGCCTTGGAAACGGATGCTGGCTGCGGCGCTATCTGCTAAATAGTCCACGATACGGCCTTTACCTTCATCACCCCAGTTAGCACCAACTACAACGATAGACGACATGTTTTGATCTCCTTAAAAGTTACCTTTTTATCCTATGGGGGGATCGGGAATAAGAAAAATTAATAATCATTATGAGCTTGATAAGGAATTCATATCGAGATAATTTGACCGCGTTCAATGATCACACCACCATTTTCGGCATCATAGATGGTTTAGGAGCGGATATGCTGGATCTCAACTGGCTCAACACGTTTGTCACGCTGGCTCGTTTGGAGCATTTTGGCAAGGCGGCCAACGAACTGCACATGACTCAGCCCAACGTGAGTTTGCACATCAAACAGCTGGAACAAAGTACGCGCGTCAAACTGATTGAACGTAATCCGTTTCGTCTGACGCAAGCGGGTGAACGCTTGTTGCAAAGTGCGCAAAATACATTGATGGAACTACAAAGCTGTCAGTCGGACCTCAATGCGATTAACGATTTGTGCCAAGGCACGCTCACGATTGCTGCGAGCGATATTATTTCGCGTTGGTTACTGATTGGGCCGTTTCAATCATTTAAAGCCGAGTTTCCCGGTATTGATTTAACGTTGCTGAACACCACATCGACACAGGCGTCAGATTCAGTGAAGAGTGCGAAAGCCGATCTCGGTTTTGTGATGGCGCAAAAGGAGAGTCAACCGCTGCATTTCACGGAGCTGAAACAGGTCACATGGTGCGCGTTAGGAAACGGCCTTGAAGCGTGGCAAAAAGGGGAGCAGGTCGATAACCTTGAAGCGCCGACATTGATTCTTCTGGGTCACGATACGCGAACGCGGGATTTGATGGATCCTGCGCTGCCTGATCTAAAACTGCCCAAGTATCGCATTATGGAAGTCGATAGTGTGGACGCACAGATTGATTGGGCAGAAGCCGGCTTTGGCATCGCGATTGTGCCTGACTTTTCGCTCCATCCGAAGCTCAACCTGCAATCGACGATCACGCCGTTGCCGACATTTCCTTCTGCTAGTTTGGGTTACATTGTGCGCCAAAACCAAGTGTTATCGAAAGCGATTAAGAAGTTACTGCGTTGGGTGGAAGAAGAAATTGTGCGCTCACCGCATGTTCAGTAAACCAGCGGGTACGCCTGTGTTGAGCGTGTCATTGACCAACAAAAATAAAGGGCAAAAAATGCCCATTTGGCCAATGTTTGCGCAGTTTTAGCCATCAAAATGCAGAACTTGGGTCGTTAACTGTGTCGAAACTTTGCACAAAAGAATGGTGTATTTACTCTAATTTGTGAAGTGCTAATAAAATAATGTTTTATTGCTAATATATTGATATATAAAAATAAATTAAGGTTGAGAATACGACTGTACGCCCGAAAGTGTTTGCGACTTACTGTGAAGTACTTCAAAATTAGGACATTAGCATTTCTTCTTAGTTAAGAATGAGGTTTTATGAAAGTCGCGGATCTATTTAAACATCGTGCAGAAAATCTTGTTAAACACGCTGAATTTAAGCAGTGGGTTTCTCCTGCTATGCGTGAATACTGGGACGAATTCTTAGGCAAAGCCAATAATCGCCAGCTGTTCACTTGGGTGAAAGATTTCCATCAGCCGGCAAATGAAGACGTACAAATCCCCGAGCCTATCGTGTTAAAACCCGAAGCGCAGGTGGTGTACGATGAATTGGTGCCACAAATTGGTGACGTGATCCATACCGGTGACTGGATTCTCGTTGATCAGGATCGTATTAACCAATTTGGTGCTGTCACGGAAGATATGCAATGGATTCACACTGACCCAGACAAAGCACAAGCTGAGTCACCATTTAAAACCACCGTCGCACACGGTTTTTTAACCTTGGCGTTACTGCCTAAGTTAACCGATAGCGTGGATGCGGATAACTCACTGTTCCCGACCGCAAAGCTGGTAGTGAACATTGGCCTCAACTCTGTACGTTTCCCTTATCCGGTGAAATCTGGCAGCCGAGTTCGTGCAGTGAGTACGTTGTCTAAAGTCACACCGATTAAGAAAGGCCTTGAGATTGAACGTGAAATCAAGGTGGAGATCGAAGGTGTTCGCCGCCCTGGGTGTGTTGTGGTCTCAGTGATTCAACTGCATTTTTAAGTGCGTCGAGCATTAAAAAAGGAGAGCATTGGCTCTCCTTTTTTGTGCCTGTTATTTGTATTCCCCAACGGGAATGTAGCCGTATTCAACGATCAATGCTTTCGCGCGTTCAGAATGCAGAAAGTCGAGGAAGGCTTTGGCTTCTTTGCTGGCTTTCTCGCTGTAATGCAACACCAAAAATGGGCGAGACAAAGCGTATTTGTGTTCGGCAATCGTTTTTGATGTCGCATCGATGCCCTCGAATTGGATCGCTTTGACCGATTTATCAACAGATCCTGTGGACACAAAACCGATGGCTTGCGAGTTGTGATTAATCAGCGTTTTGACCATGCTGTTGCTGTTCACCACCAAGTTGTTTGGACTGATATCAGACACCAAACGGTCTTTGATGATTTTGGTCAGCCCCAGTAGGCTTTCGAAACTGTAACGTGTGCCAGAAGAGGCTTCACGCGTAACCACTGCGATTTTTTGGTCGCTACCACCCACTTGTTTCCAGTTGGTGATGGTTCCTTTGTAAATCTCATACAACTGTTCACGCGATAAGTTATTGACAGGGTTGGCGCGGTTCACTATCACGGCGAGGCCATCGTAGGCGAGTAGGAAAGAGTTGAGCGATTCCTCCTCTTCATTTTCGGTGAGGTAACGTGAACTCATGGCGATTTGAGCAACGCCTTTTTTCAGCAATGTAATTCCGGCTGTGGAGCCAACACCTTGAACAGCGACGTAGCTGTCCGGATGAGTGGCATTGTATTCTTCGGCCAATACATCCATGATGCGAGCAACAGATGTAGAACCAGAGACATTAATCTCGCTCGCTTGCGCAAAAGAGGTCAAAAGTGAGAGTGAGCAAAGAGCAGCAAGCGCGACCCGTAGCATAAGTGAACTCCAAAATAGGTAATCGAACAAAGCATTATGTTATGTCGCTTAGATTACAATTTTGTGAATCGTCGTCTTGTGCAAGCTTGATAGTGTGAAATGCCTCCAGTTTAAACGGGATGGGTTATACTCAAAACACATTGAGATCATAGAAAATTCAGTTCTTTCAGGAGATACTGAGTCGGTTAGCTGGTTGAGAAAGACGTTGAGGGAGTTATGGCGGTCATTAGTTTACTGCAGCGTCAGATAGAGCGAAGAGCGGCACTGGTGTGCGACAATCGAAATCAGAGCTTGCCGGCTGAATTGGGTAAGTCCGGTTTTGAATCCATCGAAAATGGCGTCCAGTTTATGCAGAGCCACTTTAAGTTGGACTCTGCGCATTGCGATTACACCAGCCCAGTGGCGAAAGTGATCTGGGAAGAAGAGTCGAACTTGTGGGCGTTGTATGTGCCATCGGGTTCGGGCGAAACGCCGGAATGGGTTCCGTATCCGTATCTATCCAAAAGTGGTGATTTAACCGCGTTGATTCGAGAAGTGGAAAAGGACCCGAAAGCGTACTTTTGGTCTTGAGGGTTTACGAATCTATTTCAGGCAATAAAAAAGGCATTCATGATGAATGCCTTTTTTGATCGTGTCGCGCTTACGCTTGGCTTGGCTCTTGTGAAGCTTCTGGCGCTTTCGGCGCTTCGGCAAACACTTGCGTTGGTTTGGCCACGACACTGCGGTTTTCTTGGTTCACTTCGGTCAACACGACTTCCAGTGTGTCGCCCAGTTTGTAAACCACATTTTTATCGATAGACACCGTGCCATCTTCGCCGTTGCACTCGATACGTTCTTTGTTGTTGACAATCAATGCGCCAGGAATGAAGGCCATTGCGCCGTTCTCAAGCAAACGTACACGCATGCCGGCGCGGTTGATGTCGAAGATTTCCGCAGTAAAGCGTGTCTCTTTTGCTGGCTCTTCAGCCAGCGTGCGTGCATACAACCAGTCTGCGACGTTGCGTTCAGCAATCTTGTGGTGTTTACGATGCAAAGCCAACTCTTCGCCCACAGTTTCGTCTGGCTTTTGGACCGATTCTTTACCCAGAATGTGTGCTTTCAGCATTCGGTGGTTGATCATGTCGCCGTATTTACGAATCGGCGACGTCCACGTGGCGTAAACATCAAGGCCCATAGCGAAGTGTGGCAATGGTTGATTGCCGATTTCGCTGTAGCTTTGGCTCTTACGAATGCGGTTGTCCAAGTAAGATGTTTCTTGAGTCGATAACCAACGACGCAGCGCGGCGAAACCTTCTACGGTATTCACGCTCTCTTCGCTGCATTCCGCGCCATGCGAATTCATCAGCGCAACGATATCGGCAACTTTTTCTGGCTTAAAGCCTGCGTGTGTGTTGAATACGCCCGTGCCAAAGGCCGCTTGCAGTGTTTTACCGGCGCAGATATTCGCGGTGATCATCGATTCTTCAACCAAGCGATTTGCGGTGCGACGCGAGTCGGCATGAATTGCCACTACGTCGTTATCTTCGCTCAGTTCGAAACGGTAGTCGGGACGATCGGGGAAGACGACCGCGTGTGTTTCACGCCAGTTGGCACGCGCTTGAGAAAATTCGTAGAGGTCGCGTACCACTTGCGCGATTGCATCAGTCGGTTGCCAAGCGTCGCTTGAACCGGTTTCTAACCAATCGGATACGTGGTCGTAAACCAGACGCGCGTGCGATTTAATGTTGGCAGCAAAGAAACGAATGTCGTCGCCAATCACGCCATCTTTATCAACAGTGACGGTGCAGCACAGGGCAGGGCGAACTTCGTTTTCGATCAGCGAACAGAGTTCGTCAGCCAGATCGCGTGGCAGCATTGGAATATTGCGCCCCGGTAAATAGATAGTGAAGCCGCGCTCGCGCGCTACTTTGTCCATATCATCTTCTGGGGTGATGTAGGCGGTCGGGTCGGCGATAGCAATGGTCAGGGCGAAGCTGCCATCGTCTAGTTTTTTCGCGTATAGCGCATCGTCCATATCTTTGGTCGATTCACCATCGATGGTGACAAATGGGACATCTGTCAAATCGACACGCGTGAGATCAGCGTCGTCTTTTAATTCCCAATGTTCGATACCGGCCGGTTCGCAGTTTGGCAAATCGTTTTCTGCCAGCGTGACCCACCAAGGTGCAATCTTGTCATCGGCGTCAGTGATTTTCTCAGAAATCTCAGCAAAGAAGCCATTGTCGTCTTTCAGCGGGTGACGAGTCAGGTGAGCAACGACCCAGTCGCCGTCTTGAAAGTGTTCTGGATTCAAACCCTTTTTCGTTTTTGCCTTGATTGGCATCTTTTTCAATTGTGGGTGATCCGGTGCAACGTTCAGTTTGCCTTTGTGAAGTTTTACGCGGCCAATAAAACGTGTCAGAGATTGTTCGATTAGTTCTTGAGGTTCCGCTACTTCACGCTCTTTCTCTGTGCGGATGATGGCAACCACTTTGTCACCATGCATGCATTTTTTCATGTACGGTGGTGGAATAAAGAAGCTGGTTTTGCTGTCAACTTCGAGGAAACCAAATCCTTTATCGGTCGCTTTAATTTGACCTTCTTTTTTCGGCAGGTTTTCTTGAATCTGTTGCTTTAATTGGGCAAGTAGTGGGTTATCTTGAAACATCTTTTAATATCTGACTCGATTAACTGGGCACACTATAATCATTGGCTATGATTATTACTACCGGAAACGTGTATAGCAGTGCCAAATAGACCAGGCTAAATTGCTGATTAAATCAGCGAATTTCTTGGAAATAAGGTGTTTAGCACGTTATTGAGGCGGCATTTTATCACTACTGAGAAAAAATTGTGATGAATTTCAATTTTTTCTAGCTTTTTTTATGTGTTTAGGGAATAATCCGCCTCCCTTAGATGTCCCTAGTGGCTTGATGCTTTTTGATACTCGTCCGCATCTGAACGGATTCAGCAACTTTCTTGGATTAGTTGGAATGGTAAAGCACGTGGGACCTTGGTTATTCATTATTTTAGTGGGATCCCCATGCAAGAATCTGTCATTCAATTCAGTGACTTAGCACTTAACAGTGCCATCCTTTCTGCCCTAACCGATATGGGCTTCGTTTCTCCAACTCCAATTCAGGCTGCTGCAATTCCTCTTCTTCTGGAAGGCCGCGACGCACTAGGTAAAGCACAAACAGGTACGGGTAAAACTGCAGCGTTCTCGCTGCCACTACTGAACAAATTGGATTTGAATCAGTACAAACCGCAAGCAATCGTAATGGCTCCAACTCGCGAACTGGCTATCCAGGTTGCGGCAGAAGTTAAAAATCTGGGCCAAAACATTAAGGGCTTGAAAGTTCTAGAGATCTACGGTGGTGCATCTATCGTTGATCAAATGCGCGCTCTGAAATCTGGCGCACACATCGTTGTGGGTACACCAGGCCGCGTAAAAGACCTGATCAGCCGTGAACGTCTGCACCTAGACGAATGTCATACATTCGTACTGGATGAAGCAGATGAAATGCTGAAAATGGGCTTCGTTGACGACGTGACTTGGATCATGGAACAAGCACCAGAAACAGCACAACGCGTTCTGTTCTCTGCAACCATGCCACCGATGGTAAAAGACATCGTTGATCGTTTCCTACGTGATCCAGCACGCGTTGACGTTGCCGGTTCAAACCAAACTGTTGCGAAAGTAGAGCAGCAGTACTGGGTTGTAAAAGGCGTAGAGAAAGATGAAGCAATGGCTCGTCTTCTTGAAACTGAAGAAACGGATGCATCAATCGTATTCGTACGTACTCGTCAAGACACCGAGCGCCTAGCGGATTGGTTGTGTGCACGTGGCTTTAAAGCAGCGGCACTGCACGGTGATATTCCTCAGTCTCTGCGTGAGCGCACTGTTGATCACATCAAACAAGGTGTGATTGATATTCTGGTTGCGACTGACGTTGTGGCGCGTGGTCTTGATGTGCCACGTATCACGCACGTATTCAACTACGACATTCCGTTCGATGTAGAATCATACATTCACCGTATCGGTCGTACTGGCCGTGCTGGTCGTAAAGGTAAAGCGATCCTGTTGGTTCGTACTAACCAGATCCGCATGTTGCGTACCATCGAGCGTGTGACACGTTCTTCAATGGAAGAAATCCAACTTCCACACCGCGATAAAGTGGCTGAAGCACGTCTAAGCCAACTGGCGATTGAGCTGGAAGCTGAGAAAGAGCACGCTTCTCTAGAGAAATTTGCTGAGTTGGTTGAGAAACTGCAAGCGTCTCTGGAAATTGATGCAAACACGCTGGCTGCGATTCTGCTGAAACGTCAACAAGGCAAACGTCCTCTGTTCTACGTAGGTGAAGATCCAATGATCGAAGCTGTAGAGCGTGACAAACAGCGTCGTCGTGAACGTCGTGAAAACGGTGGTGATCGTCGTGATGGTCGTCGTGAATATACTGCAAACACAGACTGGGAAACTTACCAGCTGCAAGTAGGCCGTGATCAAGGCGTACAAGTGAAAGACATCGTTGGCGCACTCGCGAACGAACTGGGCCTGACAAAAGGTTCTATCGGCGCGATCAAACTGGCGCAAGGCCACACGTTTGTTCAGCTGCCTAAAACAATGTCTGCAGACGTGACTGGCAAACTACGCAAACTGCGTATTCGTCAGAAAGAAGTTGGCGCAGTTGTGTGTGACTTCGATGACTTCCGCGAATCACGTGGTCGTCGTGATGGCGGTAACCGTCGTGACGGTGGTTTCCGTGGCAACCGTGAAGGCGGAAACCGCGAAGGCGGCCGTCGTGAAGGTGGCTTCCGTGGTAACCGTGAAGGCGGTAGCCGCGAAGGTGGTGAACGTCGTTTCGACCGTAATCGTGGTGGCGATAACCGTGGTAACCACCGTGGTGAACGTGGTCACAGCCGTCGTCGCACTGAAGCATAATTTGCTTGTATCGCGATAAATAAAGAGAGCCCGCATTGTTGATGCGGGTTTTTTCTTTCTCTTGAAATATTCTTACTTTACATTCGTTATGTGAGCTAGGTACAATTCGTTCTCCGTCGATAATCCGGTATTCGTGTTACCGAGTGATCATCGACGGCTCACACTTAAATAAACTGAACATGTGTTGCTTAGTGTGCAACACCACTGTAAGGATATCTCATGCCTATTATTACTCTTCCTGACGGCAGTCAGCGTCAATTTGACAACCCAGTTTCTACTCTAGAAGTGGCACAATCTATCGGCCCTGGTTTGGCGAAAGCCACCATCGCAGGTCGTGTAGATGGTGTTCGTGTTGATGCGTGCGATCTGATCGAAAACGACGCAAGCCTTGAAATCATCACCGCGAAAGACGAAGTAGACGGTTTGGAAATTGTTCGTCACTCTTGTGCTCACTTGCTCGGTCATGCACTGAAGCAACTTTACCCACAAGCGAAAATGGCGATTGGTCCAACCATCGACAACGGCTTCTACTACGACATCGATCTTGAAGAATCTCTGTCACAAGATGACATTGAGAAAATCGAAGCTCGCATGAAAGAGCTGGCGAAAACCAAGTATCAGGTTGTTAAAAAGAAAGTCAGCTGGCAGGAAGCGCGTGACACATTTGAAGCGCGTCAAGAACCATACAAGATGGAAATCTTGGATCAAAACGTCGCTCGCGATGATCGTCCTGGTCTTTACCACCATGAAGAATACATCGACATGTGTCGTGGCCCGCACGTACCACACATGGGTTTCTGCCAACACTTCAAACTGTTGAATGTGGCAGGCGCATACTGGCGCGGCGACAGCAACAATAAGATGCTACAACGTATCTACGGTACAGCTTTCCACGATAAGAAAGCACTTCAAGCTCACCTGACTCGTCTGGAAGAAGCTGCGAAGCGTGACCACCGTAAGATCGGTAAGCAACTTGACCTGTTCCACATGCAGCAAGAAGCACCGGGTATGGTGTTCTGGCACCATAATGGCTGGTCTATCTTCCGTGATTTGGAAGTGTTCATTCGTCACAAACTGAATGAATACGGTTACCAAGAAGTGAAAGGTCCTCTGATGATGGATCGCGTTCTGTGGGAACGTTCAGGTCACTGGGACAAATACGCAGATGCGATGTTTACAACATCCTCTGAGAACCGCGATTACGCGATTAAGCCAATGAACTGTCCAGGTCACGTTCAGATCTTTAACCAAGGTCTGAAATCTTACCGTGATTTGCCGCTGCGTATGGCGGAGTTCGGTTCATGTCACCGTAACGAGCCATCAGGTTCTCTGCACGGTATCATGCGTGTTCGTGGCTTTACTCAAGACGATGCACACATCTTCTGTACTGAAGATCAAATTCAAGAAGAAGTCACATCATGCATCAAGATGGTGTACGACACATACACCACATTTGGTTTTGACAATATCGCAGTGAAACTGTCTACTCGCCCAGAAAAACGCGTAGGTAGTGATGAGATTTGGGACAAATCTGAAGAAGCACTGAAACACTCTCTGGAAGCGATGGGTATCGCATACGAAATCCAAGAAGGAGAGGGTGCATTCTACGGTCCTAAGATCGAATTCACACTGTATGACTGTTTGGACCGTGCATGGCAATGTGGTACTGTACAGCTCGATTTCAACCTGCCAACGCGCTTAGGCGCAACTTACGTCGGTGAAAACAACGAGCGTCTTGTACCTGTGATGATTCACCGTGCGATTTTAGGCTCACTCGAGCGTTTCATCGGTATTCTTATCGAAGAATACGCAGGTTTCTTCCCGACTTGGTTGGCTCCAGAGCAAGCAGTTGTCGTAAATATTACTGACAAACAAGCTGATTACGCTCAGGAAGTGGCTCAAAAGCTACAAAAATGTGGTATTAGAGCAAAAGCGGACTTGAGAAATGAGAAGATAGGCTTTAAAATCCGCGAACACACTCTAAAGCGTGTTCCGTATATGCTGGTTTGTGGCGACCAAGAAATGGAAGCCGGAGAAATCGCAGTACGTACACGTAAAGGTAAAGATCTTGGTAAGTTTAAACTGGATGACTTCGTATCGCATATCCAGACCGAGATTGCTAGCCGTAAGTTAAATCTGGAGGAATAAACTATTAAAGGCGGAAGACGTGGCCAAGTACCGGCCAAACAAAACCAGCACCGTTTGAACGGTGAAATTCGTGGCGTTCGTGAAGTTCGTTTAACAGGCGCTGATGGTGAATCTGTTGGTATCGTTTCGATCCAAGAAGCACTAGCAGCAGCCGAAGAAGCTGGTATGGATCTTGTCGAGATCAGCCCTAACGCCGAGCCACCAGTCTGTCGTGTGATGGACTATGGCAAATTCCTCTTCGAAAAGAGCAAAGCTGCTAAAGAGCAGAAGAAGAAGCAAAAGCAGATCCAGATTAAGGAAGTTAAATTCCGTCCTGGGACTGATATTGGAGACTATCAGGTAAAACTACGCAACCTGACTAGCTTCCTTGAAGAAGGCAACAAAGTGAAGGTAACAATTCGCTTCCGTGGCCGAGAGATGGCTCACCAAGACATCGGTGTTGACGTTCTGAATCGTTTGAAAGAAGACACAGTAGAATTTGCTGTTGTGGAATCTTTCCCAACGAAGATTGAAGGTCGCCAGATGATCATGGTTCTAGCCCCTAAGAAGAAGTAATTAACGGCTTGCAAGTAATCAACCTGGCCGAGTTACTTGAAGTAACGCGGTTGGGTTTATTCGCCCTAATTACGTTGTTTATTAAACTACTACAATGCGGAGTTATTCATCATGCCTAAGATGAAAAACAACAAAGGTGCTGCTAAGCGTTTCAAGAAAACTGCTGGTGGTTTTAAGTTCAAACACGCTACCAAACGTCACATCCTGACTAAGCGTACAACTAAGAACAAACGTCAACTACGTCCAAACTCAATTCTTCCTAAATGTGAAGTTGCGGGTATCGTTCGTTGTCTGCCATACGCTTAATTTGTTTTTAGTTTTTAATTCGTTTAGTTTAGGAGAAGCATAATGCCTCGCGTAAAACGTGGTGTACAAGCTCGTGCACGTCATAAGAAAGTTCTGAAACAAGCTAAAGGTTACTACGGTGCACGTTCACGTGTTTACCGCGTAGCTTTCCAAGCAGTTACCAAAGCTGGTCAATACGCTTACCGTGACCGTCGCGCTAAGAAACGTCAGTTCCGTCAACTGTGGATTGCACGTATCAACGCAGCATCTCGTCAAAATGGTCTATCTTACAGCCGTTTCATCAACGGTCTTAAGAAAGCATCTATCGAGATCGACCGTAAGATCCTGGCCGACATCGCAGTATTCGACAAAGCAGCATTTGCTGTTCTTGTAGAAAAAGCGAAAGCTGCTCTGTAATTAGCAGTTCAGGTTTAAGAGGAAGGAGAGCATATGCTCTCCTTTTTTCTTGCCTGCCATTTCCTCACACACATGTTTTTGGCCGCCTTGTCATGGGCCTTCGTGGTCATCGACGAATCTCGCTCCATTTCTCTATTTGCCCCATTGTTCTGTTCAAAGTCATGTCTTAAAGTGAGCCAACCCCACCTTCAGTTTTTCTGTGTTTGACCAACGTTTTCGTCCAACCGATTGCACATTCAACGCTCTCAAGATATATACGCTAGCAATAAAAATGGCCCCAAAATCAGGAGCCATAAACATGTGATAAATCGTGAAGCGTTATGCTTTGCTTTGGGGTGGAGCCGAGCGGCTTGCCCAGCGCATGCCTACAGCAATGACGAGAATCGTCACCACATAGAACACCAATTGAATTGCGGTTGGGCGGGCTTGATAACCGACTAAGATATGCAGCAATTGGCCCAGCATTGAACGCTCCGACAAAATCGCATTCGAATTCCACAGTGGTGCCTGCGCGGTGAGGATTCCTGCTTGCATCAAATAACCGGCTGCAGAAGCGGCTAGGCCTGCGGCTAAGAAAAGAATCATCCAGCCTGTGACTCGGAACAACCAACGTGTCGGAATGCGGAGTAACCCAAAATAGAGTAGGGAACCGGCAATCACACCGGCAATGACGCCCAATGCGCCGCCCGTTAGCATGGATAAACCGGAGTCACCTCCCGCGGCAATACCATACAGGAACAGAACCACTTCCGAGCCTTCACGCAGCACCGCTAATCCTGTTGCGACGGAAAGAAAATACAATGGCAGTGAGCCGTCGTTGATTTGCGAACTGACCTGTTTCAAATGGGCAACCAGCTCGCGTGCGTGTTTCGACATCCAGATGTTGTGCCAAGCGAGCATGAGAACTGCGGTGAGCAAGATCCCAGCGTTAAATAGCTCTTGGCCCATGCCTTCGAACGTCGATGCAATGGCGCCAGCAGAAAATGCGACGGTCAAAGCGCCAAACAAGCCGGCAGTGACACCACCGAAAATCCAACGCGTACGACCGGGTAAGCCTTTTGTTGCGGCCATCAGAATGGTCACAATCAATGCCGCTTCCAACACTTCACGAAAGACGATAATGGCTGAACTCAACATGAGTTGTCCTCGCTTATTTTACAATCAGTGAACCTTGAGCGGTGTCTTCATGGAACTCACCAAAGAATTCGAATTCGCCTGGGCCGAAAGGACCCACTAAGACGGTGATTTGGCTATTGCCCGCAACCACTTTTTCCGCGTGAAAATCTTCGCCTTCAAACTCTTCGGCCGTATCATCGAGGTTTTTAACGACCAGCTTGACCTGTTGATGCGCTGGAATTTCGAGGTGCGCCGGGTTGAACTGATGGTCTTTAATGGTGATTTCAAACGTTGGGGTATCAGCCAAAGCCGGTAGGCTCGCGCTCAGCAGAAGTGGGAGAAGAAGGAACTTTTTCATCAATGAATATCTCTGTTACATCAAATAAGAATGGTTATTATATTTATTGTTAGTAAATGTAACAAATGATTTAATTTAGTAAATGCATGGATAAGAGTATGGATGTGCTGAGTTGAATTCGCTGATGCCAATACTGGAGTGACGTGACGTGCACAATGTGTCGCTTTGTACTGATGCCTCGGCACTAGCGCTGTGGTTTGGTCGGGGCCGCTCTGTTTGAGTCAATGAATGTCGTTACGCCCGTTGGCCGCTCATAAAAGACATGAGGTGGACGCGCGGGATCTGTTAGACTGCCGCCTTGTCCCGTAGCATTGCGCTGCGGCTGATTTGACGATTGGAATAGAATTGATGAACCAAGCACAACCGAACAATCCATTGCATGGATTAACCCTTGAAAAAATCCTCACGCGTTTAGTCGAGCATTATGGTTGGAGCGGGTTGTATCGCGAAGTCCGTGTTAACTGTTTCGATAACGATCCATCAATCAAGTCGTCCTTGAAGTTTCTACGTAAAACGCAATGGGCCAGAGACAAAGTTGAAGCGTTGTACATCAATACGTTCTCCTGATCACGCCCCTGACCTGATTGGTTCAGGCGCGTTGTGGTCTGAATACGCACTTGGTGATGGGGTGGCTGAAAACGATGACACTTTGCCGCACAGTTAACGTTGTTGGCTCGTTTGCTTTGTTATGATGACGCCCCGCGACCCAATCTATTGGTTTGTCATGATTGAATCTATCTACCAACACATGTGGGACAACTTTTGTGACGCGATGCGTCATAACCGCTATGTCCAAGACCCTTATCTGACTCATCAAAGCGATACGCGCCGAGGCATAACGGCGTTGGCGTATTTGCACTCCAACAGTCAGTTTCATCACCGGCGGGTATCACATGATGAGTCACGACATTATCAGTTACGGCAGAATCGATTACGAAACGTGTCGCCACTTGAGTACCTGTCTTTAACGGCAAATATCGAGGCGTTTCTTGACCAAGTCAGAACGCTGGAACCTGAGCAGTATTATTATCCTCAAAATGAACTTCATATCACGCTGTTGTCGGTGATCTCTTGTGCAGCGGGCTTTCAGCTCGCCGATATTGACGTTGCCCGTTACGCTGCGGTTTTTCAACACGCCTTACGTGATATCGAACCCATCGACATTGAATTTCGTGGGGTGACCGCCTCGCCTGAATGCATTGTGATTCAAGGGTTTCCGCAAGGAAACGGGCTGAACGCCTTGCGCGAACGCCTTAAAGATGAACTCCAGCGTTCAGGGTTACCAACGACGGCTGACAGCCGCTACAAACTTGTGACGGCCCATGCGTCTGCTGTGCGTTTTCGCGCGCCTCTCAACGATACCGAGGCGTTGCTTCAACTTTGCCAGCGCTATCGTCACCATGTGTTCGGCCGAATGACACTGTCTGCGTGTGAATTGGTGTTTAACAATTGGTATCAACAGCGCTCCGTCACGCAATCACTCGCGCAGTGCGTGTTGCTGGCTCCCGTTGGCGCCGAAAAATAGAGCAATCAAACTGACGGAGCGATCCCATACGCTGGAATGACGTATTAAGAACGTTTGTAGCATCGGCCAACACGGGAGCCCAAGCGTGAATATCTTTATTTTGGATAACGACATCAAATTGTGCGCGCAATATCATTGCGACCAACATGTGGTGAAAATGATTCTTGAGAGCGTGCAATTGCTATGTACCGCTTTGAACAAGAAGGGATTTGAAACGCCTTATAAATCGACCCATATGAAACATCCGTGTGTATTGTGGGTTGAAGAGTCTTACGACAATTTCTTATGGTTAACGGAGTTAGTGCGCGAGCTGAACGCGGAATATCAGTTCCGGTATGATAAGTCAGCAGACCACAAATCCATGGCAGTATTAGCGCAGATACAGCAGCACACCTATCCGGCGTTGGGCTTGACTGAGTTTGCTCAAGCCATGCCGGATGAATACAAAATACCGGGTGATGCCGTTCATGCGTATCGACGATTCTATGCGGGAGAGAAAATGGGCTTTGCACGTTGGACCAAACGCGAGTTACCAGCGTGGTTGAGCGTGTAAATGCCCGGACTTGAGGAGCATGTTTACCAAAGCGCTAACGTCACGTGAACATTCACCGGACTTTCATTGGTTATAGTTTTCAATATCAAATATCGATATAAAACTCACTAGCGAGTCAGGTCCGATGAAAAACTATCTTTTAATTGCTGCTGTGTCTTTCACCCTGTTTGGCTGCCAACTCACGCGTGTTGAAGGGCGCGTTGATGACGTCGACGTGAAAGTCCATTCTGGTGATTCACACAGCAAGGATCGTGGTCATTTTTGCCCGCCAGGTCAGGCCAAAAAAGGCAACTGCTAAATTGATTTACTCTCAAAAAGCCAGCGTTGATCGTCTGGCTTTTTTTATGCGCAGGTGGCATGGTATCTCGATGAATTGCAACGCGAATATAACGTGATCAGGAAGTGAATATGCCAGTGACCATCACCACGACACCAACGGAAGCCGAAATAGAGATCATCCGAAATGGCTTACGTGAACACAATTTTCCTCATTTAGGCGATGTGTACCGTACCGATATTGCCTGTTTCACAGAAGATGAACACGGTGTCAAAACGGGAGGGCTTTATGGTGAAATTTTTGGCCATTGGCTGATGGTGAAGTTTCTTTGGGTCGACAAAAACGGCAAAGGTCGCGGACTGGGTAGCCAATTGTTGTTGCAAGCAGAAGCGTTTGCCCGTGAGAAAGGGTGCCACGCTTGTCTGCTGGATACATTCAGTTTTCAAGCCAAACCGTTTTATGAAAAGCTGGGTTACGAAGTGCAGATGATCCTACACGATCATCCGGTGTCCACTGAACGCTATTATCTGACCAAATCGCTGGTTTAATCGCCATGGCAAACACTGAGCCCGAATCGGCTGTTCCGTCTCCCTGTATCCGTAACTGTTGCCTAGATGATAACGATGTCTGTCTGGGCTGTTTTCGTACACTAGAAGAAATTTTGGCCTGGAACCGATCAAGCGAGCCTGAAAAGGCGGAGATTTTATTGCGCTGTGCTGCCAGGAAACGCGCCAAATTCAACCGCCGTTGAACTATGCCACTATGCGCTCAAGCCTTGCCGTGACTGGTCTGTCAACTGATGAACGCGGGATCGCTGGTCTATACTTACCGGGTACAAACAGGAGGTAAGTATGCCTAAATATGTTATTGAACGGGATCTTGCGGGGGCGGGTAGCCTGACGCAGGACGATCTCAGAGCCATTTCACAGAAATCATGTAACGTATTGGAAGTTTTGGGCCCGAGAATTCAGTGGGTTGAGAGCTACGTGACGCCGGATAAAGTGTATTGTGTGTATATTGCACCTGATGAAGCGCTGATTCGCAAGCATGCGGAGATGGGAGAGTTCCCGGTCAGTGCAATCTACCCGGTGAATGCGGTAATTGACCCTACCAGTGCGGAAGCCTGAAAAAAACAGCGACTCATGCAGTGTAATGAGTCGCTGCTATTGAATTATCCATGAAAACCTTACTCCTGCTGGTGTGTTCCGGTTTAGCGCTGATACCATGGATTCTCTAGAGAGTAACAAGTTCGTTGAGCGTAGAACTTGGTACTCTGTACATCGAGATTTGCAATCATTCCCCGAAGGCAATAAACCCACGTCATCATGAGTCGATGACGAGATTGTTGTTCTCATCTGTGTACAGGCATGCCTGATTACGTTGGATCAACTGAACGGCATACGAAGGCGACACAGCGTGTAGCTGGCCTTTCATATGAAGTGCTGGTGATTCCCAAGCATCATCTTTGTACATGCCGGTTTGTGTGTACTGAATCAATACTTTCATGGAACTTCCTTACATAATTATCATTATTCGCATTTTTAAAATATGGCGAGAATTTAAGTTGTGCATCTGTTAAAAATGAAACATTATTTTTACCAATTGGCCGTCGCTCATTTTTGTAGGGTGAGTAATGATGACGTGCTACACACTTTCTTTGGTGTTTGAGCTCCGCTTAAACATCGAAAATGCGCTTTAACCTTTATCGATAGGAAATACGTATGGACTACCCAATTGAAGCGTCTTGTCAGTGTGGACAGGTAAGCTACAAACTCTTTACTGCGCCCAAAAAAGTGATCGCGTGTCATTGTCAGGAGTGTCAGAAACTCTCGACGGCACCTTTTAGCGTGACCGCGATGGTTCCTGCAGATGCCATTGAATTTAGTGGCGAGATGAACAAATGGGGGCGAGTTGCGGCCAGCGGAAATCAAAATGACGGCTATTCGTGCCGCACCTGTGGGAATCGCATTTATCAAATCAACCCGGCGCAACCTGACCTTATCAAACTCAAGCTCAAACCGGTGGGTCTCAAAAACGATGCGTTGTTTGAACCCCAAGCTCATGTTTGGGTGAGTGAGAAGCTCAGTTGGGTCGTGCTCCCCGAAGGGGTTCCTGCGTTCGACAAGCAAGTATGAAGCAGGTTGGTTGGTTGACAACGGCGAGGTGAACCGGTCGGTTCACCCCAATGTATGTCGATTCAAAATCATGACCACCAATCCGACGATAAACAACGTTTGCGTTTCTGTCAGGCATCGCGCTCTCGATACCGTGCATTCACCAGACCTCGTTGTTTTTCTCACCTCATCTATGAGCAGTGACACTGCGCCCACGATCCGATTGAACGAGGCTCCCATGAATATCAAAGCATTTTCCGAACTCACGGGTTTGAGCGCCTACACGCTGCGCTATTACGAAAAAATCGGACTACTAAAAAATGTCCAGCGCACACCAAGTGGCCGACGTGTCTACACCACGAAAGAGGTTGAATGGGTGCGCTTTATTGTGCGTTTGAAAGAAACTGGAATGCCATTGAGTGACATTTTACGGTATGCAGAGCTACGCGCTTGTGGCACAGTAAGCCACTTTGAGCGCCAACACCTGTTGGAAGAGCATCGAAAACAGCTTAAAGCGCATCTTGATGTGCAGCTGAATCACCTGAAAGCGCTGGATACCAAAATTGAATGGTACAAAACGCAGGATGGCCATTGACTTAGAGTTGACTCTAACATGTAAGGTTCTTTTGTTGTCTACACAGGAGAATCAACATGGAACATACACGCTTTGCGGCCGGTTTGGCCAAGCTCAAAGAGATCGATGGTGAAGCTGGTCAGAAGGTGATGGAAAGCTTGCAGGACATCTGCCCGGATTTGGCGCGCTACACGGTTGAGTATCCGTTTGGTGATATTTATCGTCGTGACGGTTTGGATCTGCGGTCGCGTGAAATTGCCACAGTGGCGGCACTCACCGCCCTTGGGCATTGCACGCCGCAATTAAAGGTTCATCTGAATGCTGCATTAAATGTCGGATGTACCGAAGATGAGCTCAAGGAAGTGATTGTCCAGATGTCGGTTTACGCGGGTTTCCCGGCGGCGCTCAACGGCATGTTTGCGTTCAAGGACGTACTGGCGGAGCGAGCATCGCCTTCGTCCCAATAAGCAATATTTTGGTTCTAAGGAAGGAACAATGATTAAACAAGTTGGCCCAGCAACGATTCAGGAAAAGCACCGCGCGACGTGCCATTGTGGGACGGTAGAATTGGAACTTAGCTTACCGAATGGCATCGTGGATCCACGTCGCTGTGATTGTTCGATTTGTCGACGCAAAGGCGCGATTGTCGCGTCCGTCACTTTGGATGCAATACGCATTGTGAAAGGGCAGGAAGCGCTGCGTTTGTACCAGTTCAATACGAACACGGCCAAACACTATTTTTGCTCGGTGTGTGGTATCTATACGCATCATCAGCGCCGGTCTAATCCTCACCAATATGGGTACAATGTCGGTTGTTTGGACGGCGTCAATCCATTCGATTTAGGGGATGTTGTCACCAATGATGGTGTCAACCATCCTGCTGATCGCTAAGTCATCGCGGTGACCCACATTAAGCGTCACACGCATCTGTTGTAAAGGGACGACACAACTATGGATAGTCGAAGTGTTTTCGCATCACTGCTGGTGGTGCTGATTTGGGGACTCAATTTCTCTGTCATTAAATTTGGCCTAGACGAGTTGCCGCCGATTATGTTTTCGGGGTTACGCTTTCTCATTGTCGCGATTCCAGCGGTGTTTTTTATTCCGTTTCCGAAAACCTCGGTATGGAATGTCATTGGCGTGGGTGTATTTCTCGGCGTCCTTAAATTCAGTTTTTTGTTCGTCGCGATGAAAAGTGATGCTTCTGCTGGCATTTCATCTTTGCTACTGCAGGCGCAAGTGATCTTTACCGTCCTCCTGAGTGTCTTGCTGCTCAAAGAAAAAATCACCAAGGCGCAGTGTTTGGGGATCGCGATTGCGGCAATCGGATTTAGCCTGTTTTTCTTCGCTGCAAACGGCAACGTGACGATGACCGGCGTGACCATGATTTTGTGCGCAGCGCTGTTTTGGTCGATTTCCAACGTGATCATGAAGCGAATTAAAAACGTCAATCTGCTGCATTTTATGGTGTGGGCGAGCCTTGTACCGCCTTTGCCGCTGTTTGCTATTTCGTATCTTGTGGAAACACGTGACCCGTTGGCAGTATTGGCGGCAACCACGGCGCAATCCTGGTGGTCGGTGATCTATGTCGGCTACATTTCCACCTTGGTGGCCTTTGCGATTTGGGGATGGCTTCTCAACCATTATCCTTCGGCTTCGGTGACGCCTTTTGCGTTGCTGATCCCGGTCGTTGGCATGGTCAGTTCTAGCGTGCTACTAAATGAAACCATGAGCCATTTAGAAGTTTTAGGGGCGTTACTCATCTTATGCGGGTTATCGGTGTCGGTGCTGGGTGGCATCGTACTGAAAGCCGTTAAACGTGCAAACGCTCAATCGTTATCGAGCGAAAATAATTAAATATTGGGAGATTTAAAGTACACTTTCTTATTTTTTACTAGACTTAAAACGATGTCTTGTTTCGTATAGGAAATATGAAATAGAGGCACGTTTTTTCTGCCAAAATAATAATAGGACGGCGTTATTTTTATTATCTCTTGTCTTAAAAACAACATGAGTCAAACTTTCTGATAAGGATGTCAATTCAAAATGATATTTATTGTTTCAAATCAAAGTCTATCTACGCTATTGGACTACTCTTTAACCATGTCTTACAGAGATATCCTAGGAGATAGCATGAACATTAAATCAACTTTGCTCTTAGTGGTACTTTTACTTTCTTCTTCAATGGCTTGGGCTGCTAGTTTTACTGGTAACACCGCTGGAACGATTCAATTTCGTGGCGCAGTGAATGAGCCCACTTGCAATGTAACGACGAATGGAATACGTGACTTAACCGTGACGCCGAATGGTATTACGACGAAAGGTGAAGTTGCATATCGCTTGAACAATCATGATATAACCCAATTAACAATGGGGGTATCGGATTGTCACGGATATAAAAGAAATTCAGAAGGTGCTGATGCGTTAACAATAACTGCGCGGCAATCTCAATCCAATAATCTTGGGTATGTTGCCGGAACCGGAATGGTCGTCAGTTATGATGGAAAACACATTGTCACAATCGATTATGAATAATAGGAATTGAACGAGATATACATTTAATTTACTATCTCGGTGTATTGTTTAGCATGAGTTATTTATTCAGCTAATAAAAAAAGGAAGGCAGTCAGCCTTCCTTTTTTGTCTCAATTTTTTGTTTCAACGATTACAGCGCTGCAAGAATAGTTTCTGCTTTGCTGACTTCAAATGATTTTGGTGCTTCGACGTTCAATGTGGTGACGACGCCGTTGTCGATGATCATGGCGTAACGCTGTGAACGCACGCCGCCAAATCCAGCGGTGTCCATTTCCAGACCCAGTGCTTTGGTAAAGCTTGCATCGCCGTCCGCCAGCATCATCAACTCAGAGGCATTCTGTGCTTCGCCCCAAGATTTCATGACAAACGCGTCGTTGACTGCAACACATGCGATGATGTCGACGCCTTTGGCTTTCAGTTTATCGGCTTGAACGACGTAACCTGGCAAGTGCTCTTCTGAGCACGTTGGGGTGAAAGCACCAGGTACGGCAAACAGCACCACTTTTTTACCTGCAAACAGTTCGTTCACGTTGTGGTGAACCATACCGTCTTTTGTCAGTTGGCTGAGTGTTGCTTCTGGCAGGTGTTGTCCTTGCTTGATCATGATATTTCCTTCATTTGGATGGAAGTGTTTCCCCGTTCTAAATGATATAGCCACTGGCAGTGCGACGACGTGCCGCACCATGCCGATGTGTTGGGGGAGAGATGGAAGTCTTCTTACAGTCTAGTCTGAATTCATCAATCTAAAAACAGAGAAACATTGGGGATATTGTGATATTTCTTCGATCCTTGGTTGTATGCGCATGGAAGCGGCGCTATGTTGGTAACTCACTGACATAACGCGACTTATCACAAGGAGTGACCCATGCACGTCGACTATCAAACCGGGCGTCCAATCAGCGCTGATCAATTTATTACACTGCTCAATGAAACCACATTAGGGCCACGCCGACCAACGGACGATCGCGCGTGCATTGAAGGCATGTTGGCGCATGCGGATTTGCTTGTCACGGCGTGGATAGGTGAACGATTAGTGGGTGTTGCTCGTTCGGTGACGGATTTTTGCTATTGCTGCTATTTGTCGGATCTTGCCGTGTCGGAGCACATTCAAGCGCAGGGTATCGGCAAGCAGTTGATTGAGCATACGTTTGCCGCGCTAAAGCCCGGTTGCAAACTGATTTTGCTGGCGGCGCCTCAAGCGGTTGAGTATTACCCCAAGATTGGTTTCACTCAACATCACAGTGCATGGGTGATGTCGTCTGCTCAAGAACTGAAATAAAACGGAGGGACAACGTTCATCAACGAACGGTCTGTGAAGAACATGTACGTACCAACCCCAAAAGCGAATTATGACCCAATTGCTGAAGCGTGGCACCGACTCCGCACTCAACTGCCTCCGCCTGATCTCGCACTGTTTGAGTTATTTCGCTGCTATATTCCGCCACATGGCTGCATCTTGGATTTAGGGTGTGGCCATGGCGTGCCGATTGATACCATGATGAGCGCGCGTGGTTTTGAGGTAACTGGCGTGGATCGCTCCGAACGGTTGCTCGATCTTGCGCGTTCAGCCATGCCGCAACACCAATGGATTTGCAGCGAGTTGGAATCCTTTGAACCGACCGAACGCTATCATGGTGTGATTATCTGGGACAGCTTGTTTCATCTTTCGCGTCAGGAACACGTGCCACTGCTGCGCAAAGCGTTTCAAGCGCTTGAGCCGGATGGTGTGTTGATTCTATCGAGCGGTGGCAGCGACGATGATCTACCACCGTTTACGGATGTCATGCTCGGCCATGAGTTTTTTTACGATGCATTTCCTGTTGCCGTGCTGCTGCATCACTGCCGCAAAATAGGATTTCGTATTTTGCGCCATGAATTGGTCAATGAACCCGATGGCGGCCGCGATAAAGGGCGACTGGGCGTCGTGTTGCAAAAACCAGCCACGCCTTGATTGTTCGGTAGGCATGGGGCGGCCTAAAGTGTCCGTGGCTTCGCCTTTTCCCGCACACAGTCTCGGGAGGCTAAGGTAAAGATCATTCTGATGAAAGTGTTGTTTATTCGCTCTCAATCTGTTGGAGCGTCGTAAATTCCCCGCATCGTTTGCCGCAACCTGAGCATTCGGGGTTAATTTAACATCTTGCTTACGTTAGGATATTCGCCATGATTCACCGCGAAAGGACGCGAATATGTTGACGCTCCAGCCCATGTTGCCACAACACCTTGAACAAGTTGCCGAGTTGAAGGTGGCCGATGACCAACTCAAATTTGTCGGTACCATTGACGAGATTCTCGTTAATATCGACGACCAAATTCATCCTCACGTCTTGGTTGCCAATGGCAACGTGGTCGGTTTTTTCCTTATTGATACGACGTACAGCCTGCAATACGACTTTGCTGGTGCGCACAATCTTGGACTGCGTGCGTTTTTTGTGTCGCAACAGGCGCAAGGGAAGGGCTATGGCAAGCAAGCGGCGGCATGCATGAAAACGTATCTGCACAGCAGCTATCCGCAATTTTCGCGCGTTTATCTGACCGTCAATTGCAAAAATCCAGGAGCCCGTCACTGTTATCTTCACGGTGGTTTTGTCGATGACGGCGAATTGTATCTCGGCGGCGCTGCTGGCCCACAACACATCATGCATCTTGATCTATCATGAGAATCTCCACCGATTTTTCGCGTTTCTTCAATCACTTCCGTCGTCTGCGTATATACTTTTAATTCAACCATAAGGAGCGTGGCATGTATCAAAGTGTTCTGACGTTTTGGTTCAACGAACTAACCCCAGAGATGTGGTGGAAAAAAGAGGTGTCGCTTGATGATCAAGTGCGCGGTCGCTTTACGCCGCTGCATGAGCAGGCGGTAAAAGGGGAGCTATTTCATTGGCGACAATGTCCACAGGGGGCTTTGGCGGAAGTCATTGTTCTCGACCAATTCTCTCGCAACATGTTTCGAGACACGCCGAGAGCATTCGCTCAGGATCCACAAGCGCTCACTTTGGCGCAGTTTGCGATTGAAAAGGGTTTTCACAAGCAGCTCAACAAAACGGAGCAAGTTTTCCTCTATTTGCCATTCATGCACAGTGAATCGCGGTTGATCCACGCCGCCGCGATGGATCTTTACAGTGAATTGGGCGAGCAAGTGAATCTCGATTTTGAAATGCAGCACAAAGCGATCATTGAGCGTTTTGGCCGTTATCCCCATCGAAACGCCATTTTAGGCAGGCCATCGACTGAAGAAGAGCTGGCGTTTCTCAAACAGCCCAACTCCGCATTTTAGGTGACACCGCGATCGCAATCGGTTCTAGGAAAACAGAAGATTGCTACGCACAAACGAAGCTGGCGTACAGAGAATATAGCCCTGCGGCAATTTAACAAGCGTTCAGTGTGGTTGAGGAAGTGGCTTTTGCTGAACTGATGGGGGCGCGGAACGTACAAAGCGATATGGGTTCGTTCGAGAAGTCTCTCGATCATAAAAAATTACAGACGCTGAGCGAGTAAGGGATGCGTTGGGTTCGGCGCTCAATTAAGGAAAGGCAAACATGACCTCCATTTATCTATTTGATTGGGGTGATACCTTGATGGTGAACATGCCATCATATCAGGGAAAAATGTGTGATTGGCCGAGTGTGGAAGCTATGCCACAGGCGCTTGAAACCTTAAGAATGCTTAGCCAACACGCGCAGGTTTATGTCGCGACCAATGCTGATGATTCGACCGAAGCGGATATTCAACAGGCGTTTGCACGGGTGGGGTTAGATGACTTCATACAAGGTTATTTTTGCAAACAGACGTTGGGTTTTGCGAAAGGAACGCCCGAATTTTTTGCCACCATTCTTCATCATCTCAATGTGCGTGCTGACGCGATCACCATGGTCGGCGATACACTCGAAAAAGACATTTTGCCTGCGTTAGACGCTGGCATGCAGGCGGTTTGGTACAACCCGTCACATCAAATGGCCAGCAAGCCCTATTCAGGGGCGGTCATCCACTCATTGGCAGAACTCATTGAAGAGTAGGGATTCGCGATGCTAGGGAAAGACAATACGGGATTGATTGTGGTCGACATTCAGGGCAAGTTGGCGCAAATCGTTCATCAAAGCGAGGCATTGATCCGCAATGTTCGCGCGCTGATTCAAGGCGCGCAGGTGTTGGAACTCCCCATCATTTGGCTTGAGCAAAACGCGGCCAAATTGGGGCAAACGCATCCTGACTTGGCCGAATTGCTGTCGCGCAGCGCCCAACCGATTGAGAAGTTTCATTTCGGCGCGGGTAAAGAGCGCCTTTTTGTGGAAGCGATTCAACAGGCTGGCGCGACAAACTGGTTGGTGTGCGGCATCGAAACGCACATTTGTGTGTATCAAACGGTGTCGGGGCTACTCGCAGAAGGGTTGCATGTTGAAGTGGTACAGGATGCTGTTTCTTCGCGAAGTGAGGCGAATCTTGCCTTGGGGCTGAAGAAAATGGTTCACCAAGGCGCGCAGTTAACGTCGGTGGAAATGTGTTTGTATGAGCTGGTGGAGGATTGCCGCGCCGCAGAATTTAAACCGATTTTACAATTGATTAAGTGAAGCGCGCTGGTGAACATGATGCTTGACGGGATGGATGTTGCGATAAAGAATGTGACCTTCTTTTCGAAGTCATCAAGGACACATCAGCAATGGACATTGCAGTCGATAATCTACAAGAATCTGGCGTTATTCGTTTGTTGGAAGAGCATCTGGCGGACATGTACGCCACATCGCCTCCAGAAAGTGTACACGCGCTGGATGTTGAGGCACTGAAGCACCCATCGATTACATTTTGGGCCGCGAAAGATGATGGCGAAGTGCTTGGTTGCGTCGCGCTGAAAGAGTTGGACGCACAGCATGGAGAAATCAAATCGATGCGAACGGCATCTGCGGCGCGTCATCGCGGCGTGGCCTCGCAGCTGTTGTTACACTTGATCAACGAAGCCAAGGCGCGTGGATATCAAACGTTGAGTCTGGAAACTGGTTCTGAAACGTTTTTTCTGCCAGCGCGCACGCTGTATGAGAAAAACGGTTTTCGCTATTGCGAGCCTTTTGCCAATTACCAACCCGATCCCAACAGCAAATTTATGACCCGTGATCTGACCGAGCAATAAGGATAAGAAGGCTGCAACTCATGCGGCCTTTTTGTTAAGGTGCTGTATTCCTCGGACGCGCGTTTCCTCAATTCTCTCGTTGTACGCACTCAGCCGCGCCGGCTTGCCCGAGTGTGATAGGAGTTTTCATTGATGAGTCAATCCCATTTTTCCGGTCGTTATGAAGTGGAGCTGAAATATCGCATCGCTTCCAAAACACAGTTTCTTCATCAGCTCAGCCAGATGCCTCATGACGTGATGTTGGAAGACAATCTCGAACGTGATGATTATTTCGATACGCCGCAGCGCACGTTGCGTGAGCAACACAAAGCGTTGTGCATTCGTGACATGCAGCCATCAGGCATCCGTTTGTGGATCGTCAAAGGCCCGGGGGATGATTGTTGCCAGGCGACCAATATCACCGATGTGGATACGGCGAAAAATATGCTCATGACCATGGGGTATGAGTGCGTTCTGACAATGCAAAAGACGCGCAGTATCTATTTTGTCGGCGAGTTCCATATCACCGTGGATGTGTTGCCGGGAATTGGCGAGTTTGCTGAGTTTGCAATCATGACCGACGACGAAAGCGCACTTTCGATGTATCGCGCGCAATTGGTTGAGCTGGCTGCGCGGTTTGGTTTAGCAGAACAGGATCGAGAACATCGCGCGTATCGCACGCTGTTTGAACAGCATCAAACCCACATGTCCTAGCAAAAATAGAGGGACGAGTTTCAAGGACGAGTATGAATCAAGTCGTTATTGTCACCGGCGGAAGCCGAGGAATTGGTGCCGCAACGTCGCTGTTGCTGGCACAACAAGGATACGCGGTATGCGTGAACTATCGCGCCAATCGCGCCAGTGCCGACAAGGTGGTCGAAGCCATTACGCACGCGGGTGGCCGCGCTTTTGCCATGCAAGCGGATATTGCCAAAGAAGAGGATGTTGTCGCCTTGTTTACGGCGACACAGCAGCGTTTTGGGCCTGTGACCCATTTGGTCAATAACGCTGGCATCTTGGACAAACAGAGCCGTTTGGTGGAGATGAGCGTCGCGCGGTTTCGTCATGTGCTAGACACCAATGTCATCGGCTGTTTTCTCTGTTGCAGAGAAGCGCTCAAGCAAATGCCATCCGGTGGTGCAATTGTCAATGTGTCGTCTGCGGCCTCCCGCAGCGGTGCGCCGTTTGAATACATCGACTACGCAGCCTCAAAAGGGGCGATGGATGCTTTGACCAAAGGGTTGTCGCTCGAAGTTGCAGCGCAGGGCATTCGCGTGAACGCGGTGCGGCCGGGCTTTATCTATACCGAGATGCACGCCGATGGCGGTGAACCGGGACGCGTGGATCGCTTAGCGCCCAACATTCCGCTTCAGCGTGGTGGTACGCCGGAAGAAGTTGCCAACGCCATCGCATGGTTGTTGTCGGATGAAGCCTCGTACGTGACCGGCTCCTTTATTGATCTGGCGGGTGGACGTTAGTTGCCGAGTTGAACGGCCTGATAGGCGGCCAAAATTGGCGCCACTTTTTCAGGCGTGCTCTGCTGCATGCGCGCGTAATGCGCCAGCAACTTGGCATGATAGCGTTGAGCAACGTCGCGATATTCGTTGTTGGGTCGCCAAATTTGCGAGCCGACCATCGAGATTGGGTCATCTACTGGGCTGGCGCTGTTGACGGCCACGTGCAGCACTTCGTAGTAGCGTCGGTTATCTTCCAGCAGCGTTTCTGTGATGCACTGCGCGCCGAGTTGATGTAACTGCTGACGCAACGTGTAAACATGATGCACCGGACACAGCAAAAACTCGATGGCCGTGTTGGGGTGGTCGGTTGTCACGCGACTGACCAGCTCCGACATCAAATCACCGCCGACACCGGCAATGATCACTAAATGGGTTCCGGCATAATCAGACAACGGCAAGGCGCCGACATTTTGGCAGTGGGTTTGCCAGTGAAAACCGCTATCTAGTGGAAAATAGTGCTCCAGCCGCTGCTGCACCAATGCCATAAGATCGGGCACGATATCCACAAAATGCACATGAGTCTCTGTCATGCGTTGTAGCAATGTCATTCCCAAAAATCCGTGGTCACAGCAACAATCCCAAATGTGGTCATACTGTTGCGTCACAAGCTTTTCAATGGTCTGCAGGCGTTTACTCAGTTTCATTCATTCACAGCAAAGTCGTTCAAGAGGCGCTATTGTAGAGATTAGTGTGACGTTGGCGAAGTCATTTCTGCTCAAATCAAAAGGATGGTGACAAAGGAGGCCTACGTCGTGGCGATAACTGAGCGAATTGGTCCGCTGCGCTCGTACAAGCGGTTATCGTGAACATGGGAAGCGGAAGTTCAGGAGGCAAATGATGATCAACATTCGTGGCTTGGATCATGTGGTGCTGCGTACCACCAAGCTGGACCAAATGCTGCACTTTTATCAAACCTTACTTGGCTGCCAGTTGGAGCGCGAATTGGCGCAGGGGCTTACTCAGCTTCGCGCAGGCAACGCGTTGATCGACATTGTGACGGTGGACAGTGAACTCGGGCAATTGGGCGGCCAAGCGCCACAGCAAAATGGACGCAACGTCGATCATTTCTGTTTGCAGATCACGTCCGTCGATGAAACTGAACTGACGGCATTTCTCGACCGTCACCACATTCCCCATTCGGATTTCGCCGAACGTTATGGCGCGCAAGGTTTTGGTCGCTCGGTGTACCTTGATGACCCTGAAGGCAACGTCGTGGAGCTCAAACCCTATGTTGAAACAAGTGAAGCCAGTGCGGTAAACGCTCAGTGACCGATGCGCATTAATCAACGCGAAGCGTACGTTAAACGGGTTGCGGCCGAGTGAGTGGCACGTTATGTTGGTCATTCAATGCTAAACAAGGAAGTCAACGTCATGAGTCAGGAACTCAAATCCTCGTCGCAACGTGTGCAGGATTTTCTCTCTCGCCACGGTCAACAATTTGTGGTCAGGCAAATGCCGGCATCCACCCGCACCGCAGCCGAAGCGGCTGAAGCCGTTGGATGCAACATCGGGCAAATTGCCAAATCGCTCATTTTTAAAAACAAAGCGACCGGTGAACCGGTGTTGATCGTCGCCTCGGGTGCAAACATGGTGTGTACACGCAAAGTTGAACAAGCGACGGGCATCAAATTGAGCAAAGCGGACGCGGATTTTGTTCGCGAGAAAGTCGGGTACGCCATTGGTGGTGTGCCACCGGTCGCCCATCATGCGCAAGTGACGACCATTCTTGACCCATCACTCAAACAGTATGATGCAATTTGGGCGGCCGCTGGCACGCCGAACTCCTTGTTTGAACTACACTCAAACGAGTTGGAACAGCTCACTCAAGGGACTTGGGTCGAACTGGCCAAGTCGCCCCATATTCAGCAAGAGGAGGCGTGATGAGTGTGCAACGACACGGCATTTCGATTGGGTTAGACAGAATCGACGATCAGTTTTTCGTGGTCATCAAAGCGGTGGGAACCCTGACGCATCAAGACTATGAAATTATGACGCCGATGCTTGAGGCGGCGCTGGTCAAAGTGAATGAACCGAAGGTGAAAGTACTGTTTGATGCCACAGCGCTGCACGGCTGGGAACTGCGTGCAGCGTGGGATGATTTTAAGCTCGGCCTCAAATACGGTTCTGACTTCGATAAGATCGCGCTGTATGGTAAGCCCGGTTGGCAAGAGTTAGCGGCCAAGATTGGCAGTTGGTTTATCTCAGGCGACATTCGTTTTTTTGAAGATGAGGCGCAAGCACTTGCATGGTTGGCGTTGTGAATGCAAATTAGCCATGTTCAACCCCAAGCAAAGGGTAAATATTGAGTGAAATTTCAACATTTTTTAGGGTGTGCTTTTCTGGCGCTGATGGCGATGCCAGCATTCAGCGCCACGTTAGAAACGCCGCATTATGTCATCGAAGTGACGCCACAATGTGAAGAAGGTAATGTTTCTTGTGACAATGTCACTTACGTTGGGCGTGCAAAAGAGAGTGGTAAGCTGATTGCTCTGAAAGGCGAGACGCTGCACATGATGTGTCAAGATGGCAAAACGCCGTGTCGTTTTCTCGGCTATCACTTTGTGAACGGCAATACCGAATACCAAGTGTTGGAAAACGGTATTTTACGCGTGGTACAAAATGCCAAAGTGATTCTTGAAGAGAGAGGTCAATGGCAACACTAACACAGACGCTGGGCTTGAATGTTGAAGCGTTATTGGCGATTGCGCAGCGTAAAAACCGCATCGATCAATCCAGTGATTGGTTTCATGGCGCGCAAACGTATCTGACGGAAATACATTCAGAACTGCAAGAAGTGCAGGATGAGATTCCGCATCAACGGCGCTGCTTTTTGGAAGAAGAACTGGGGGATGTCTTGTGGGATTATCTCAATCTGTTGCTGTCGCTAGAGCAGGAGAGCGAGATTCAAATGGAAAGCGTGATTGCTCGTGCGTGTCAGAAATATGAGCAGCGCGTGGGAGCCATTGAACAGGGCATTTGTTGGGATGATGTCAAAGCGCAGCAGAAAATAACACTGCAAGCGGAACAGGATGCGTGGGATGCCAAGACAACGTCCGCCGTCGCTGCGACGGTGGAAAACCGCTAATGTAAGACGTTGCGAGTCATGATTGAATCACCGTTTTCTAACCCCTATTTTTTCAAAGCATTTTTTATCACGCTTTTTGATGAAGTATGTTTCTTTAAGCATTTCTCATTAGGCACTTCTCATTAAGCATAAGCACAGAAGCGTAACGAAGAGACACAAGGAATGTGTAAAAAGCAATTTTGGGTCAACCCCTATCAAACGGCGCATTTGACCAAAGTGAGTTGGCTCGAAGGCGATCAGGTCGAGCTGGAAGAAACCATTTTCTATGCTGAATCGGGCGGGCAAGAGAGCGATACGGGCACCATTGCCGGGATCACTGTACTCAAGGCTGAAAAACAAGGACGCACGATTCGTTACACGCTCGAGCAAACACCAGCTTTCTCCGTGGGCGAAGAAGTGTGGGTCAAGATTGATTGGCCGCGTCGCTATCAGCTCATGAAACTGCATTTTGCCGCCGAGTTGGTGCTGGAGCTGTTTTACCAGCAGTTTTCAAACGTTGAGAAAATTGGCGCGCATATTTCCCAAGATAAAAGCCGTATCGACTTCTATTGGCCGGAGAGTATTGCGCCGCTGTTGCCGAGTGTGACAGAGCAAGCCAATCACCTGATCGCACAAGATACGCCAATCCTCAGCGCCTTTTCCGATGAAGCTGAAGAGCGTCGCTATTGGCAAGTGGAAGGCTTTGCCAAAGTTCCGTGTGGCGGGACGCATCTCAAAAGTACCGGTGAAGTGGGGCCGATTCGCCTCAAACGTAAAAACATCGGTGGGGGCAAAGAACGCGTCGAAATCTATCTGACATAAAAACAAAATTCTCACATGATGATAATTTTGTTTTTACATCGTGTCGCATCCCCCTATAGTGAGGTCATACGAATTCAACGCTACTCGGTTATCAGGGATGAACCATGGTCGCTCTATTTTTTAAATGCCTACTTGGCGCATTCGCGGTGTTACTGATTGCGCTGTTGTCGAAAAGTAAAAGCTTTTTTATTTCCGGTTTGGTGCCGTTGTTTCCGACCTTTGCGCTGATCGCGCACTACATTGTCGGTACCGAGCGAACCATGGATGAACTGCGTGTTACGGCGTTGTTTGGATTGTATTCGTTGATCCCTTACGGCGCTTATTTGCTCTCGGTGTACTATTTCAGCTACAAATTTAATTTGGTGTGGACGCTCAGCTTAGCCACGCTGGTTTGGATTGCGTTCGCAGGCTTACTGCTGTTGAGCTGGAGTCGTTTCCATCCCAGCATGGCGTGAATGGGGCTGTCCCGCAGTCAATCGAAGAAGGAAGTCTCCATGGACGTGTTTGAGTGTGTGTCGTTTATGCTGGTCAACGATGGAAAAATCCTGCTGGAAAAGCGTTCAGCCAGCAAAACGCATGATCCCAATATGGTGGCGATTCCGGGCGGGCACATTGAGGTTGGTGAAAGCCAAACGGATGCTTTGCTCCGCGAGCTGGATGAAGAACTCGCGGTATTGCCACAACAATCAGTCTATCTCTGCTCGTTATATCACCCAACCGGAGAGTTGCAGTTGCTGCATTACTATGTGATTCCGCAATGGTGCGGCGAGATCGCCTGTCATGAAGCGGAAGCGGTGTTTTGGGCAGACATTGACCCAAGCGTCGTTGAAACGGATGCGGACCGATTGGCGATTCTGGAGTACCAACGCTTGTATGCCAGTGGCGTGTTGTCGCTGCTTTGATGCAGCGTGCGGTATAAATGAATTAACATGGCATCATTTTATGCGTATGGTTGAATGTACGCGCGTGAATGATTCACCGCATCACATCGGCCATGCTGGCCGAATGAACATTTGTTAGAACAGGCTGGAAAAGGAGTTTCCTATGTCACTCGAAACCTGGATGGTTTTTGCCTTGGCTGTGCTTATTCTCACGGCATCGCCGGGGCCAAGTTCGCTACTCTGTATGACCAAAGGTGTTGTGTCTGGCTGGCGACGGGCGTTTGCTACCGCGCTGGGCAGTTTGACGGCGATTACCGGCATCATGACCTTGTCATTCACCGGCCTTGGGGTGCTCATCGCTTCGTCAGAAGTGATCTTCAATGTTGTTAAATGGTTCGGTGCCGCTTACTTGGCTTACCTTGGCGTGAAAGCGCTGACGTCAAAGCAAAATCAATACGATATGGTCAATGGTGAAACGAACCAAGTTGCCGGTTACCGCGCGCATTATGTCAGCGGTTTTATTGTCGGTGCCAGTAATCCTAAAGCCATTCTGTTTTTCACCGCACTGTTTCCACAGTTCATTGACCCTCACGCAGCGTTGCTGACTCAATACCTTATTTTTGCCTCAACGTTCATGGTGATGGAGCTATCTTGGCTCTGTGTTTACGCGTATCTCGGGGCAAAATCTTCCACATGGATTCTGGCCAAAGGGCGCGCCAAACTGTTCAATCGCCTTACGGGTGGGGTGTTTGTTGGCGCCGGTGCGTGGCTCTCCACTGTTTCAAGAACCTAAATCGATAGGAGCAATGCATGTCGCAGTACGGCGCAACCGTGAAATGGCAACGTCAGCCAAGTGAAGTGTTTCATGACAACCAATACAGCCGAGGCCATGAATGGCAGTTTGATGGCGGCGTCACGGTGCCTGCTTCGGCATCACCTCATATTGTGCCGTTGCCCTTGTCGGTGGCAGCGAATGTCGACCCGGAAGAAGCGATGATTGCGGCATTGTCGAGTTGTCATATGTTGGTATTTTTGTCGATTGCGGCGAAAAAGCGTTATGTGGTCGAATCGTATGAAGATCAGGCCATCGGTACATTGGCGCCCAATCAAGAAGGCAAAACGGCACTCACCCAAGTGGTGTTGCGACCCAAAGTCATCTTCTCAGGAGAGAAGCAACCCAGCGTGGAGATGCTCGAAAAAATACATCATCAATCGCATGAAAACTGCTTCATCGCGAATTCGGTCAAAACCGAAGTCACCACGCAAATCGTGCTGTAACAGACAAGGAGTCATGATGCAGGTTTTACAAGCGACATCTTCGGATTTGGAGACAGTCTCCGAGTTGTTTGATGCGTACCGCCAGTTTTACCAACAATCTGCGAATCTGAATGCGGCTCGTGATTTTATTGCCAAGCGCTTGAGCGCGCAAGATTCGGTGATTTTTGTCGTGAGAGAGAGAAATGAACTGTTGGGATTTGCTCAGTTGTATCCTTCCTTTTCATCAGTGGCGATGAAACGCATGTGGTATCTGAACGATCTTTTTGTCGCAGCGGGCGCTCGCCGTCGGGGCGTGGCTGGGTTGTTGCTGACGCATATTCGTCATTACGCGATTGAAACCGATGCACTGACGGTGAAATTGGCCACTGCGGTTGAGAATGAACCGGCCAAAGCGCTGTATGAATCGCATGGTTATGTCAAAGTGACCGCGTTTGATCATTACACTCAACGCGTTCAATAGCGAATGAGTAAGGACTCAAGGATGAATATCGCCATTTACATTTATGACGAAGCGGAAGTGCTCGACTTTTCTGGTCCATTTGAAGTGCTGAGTACGGCGAAGCGTTTGGCTGACAACGATTGGCGTGTCTTTTTCGTGGCTCAGCACGACACGTTGGTGAACGCGCGCGGTGGCTATGGCGTCAATCCGCATTACTGCTTCCAGAATCATCCGCCAATTGATGTTTTGATTGTGGTAGGTGGCGTGCACACCGCGGAGTTGAACAAGCCCGAGGTGGTGGACTGGATCCGCGCCGTTGCACGTGACGCAAGCGAAGTGGCCTCGGTGTGTACGGGGGCCTTTCTGCTTGCCAAGGCCGGTGTAGTGACCGATCAATCGGTCACTACACATTGGGAAGATATTGCTGATTTAAAAGCGATGTTTCCAGCGCTAGATGTTCAGGCGCATGTACGTTGGGTGCGCAGTGGCAACATCACTACGTCGGCTGGCATTTCCGCAGGGATCGACATGAGCCTGTATTTGGTCTCGGTGCTCGACTCAATGGCATTGGCCGAGCGCACGGCGAACCAGATGGAATACGATTGGAACAAAACTCAACAATGAAGGATCGCTTTCGGTGAATTATGCTTGTTGAGAGAAAGTTTCGTCATGTGAACTGCTGTTAGAATGACGATAAAACGAGTCAGAGAGATGTGGTATGAAAAATAAAGCGTTACTGATTATTGATGTTCAGGAATCCCTTTTTGAGCCGGTGCCAAAGCCCTACGCGGCAAAAGATGTTGTGCACAACATCAACACGCTGAGTCATTGGGCAAGGGAGAAAGGCTATCCGGTGATCTTCATTCAACACGAAGAGCCAGAATACCCAGAGCTGAAATACGAGAGTGAAGGGTGGCAACTGCAACACGATTTGAACACCGAAGAGGGGGATCTGTTTGTGCGTAAAACCACGCCGGATTCGTTCCACCACACGGATTTACGTTGCTTGCTGGAAGAGCAGGATATCGATGAGTTGGTGATCTGCGGGTACGCTTCTGATTTTTGTGTGGACACCACCACACGTCGCGCTGCGGCATTGGGTTATGCGATTCAACTGGCGACGGATGCGCACACCACGCATGACAAGCCGCACGCCTCTGCCGAACTGATTCGTCATCACCATTCGTTTGTGCTGTCTCATATTTCCAGTTTCCGGGTGCCGATCAAGGCGATGACCACCCTAGAAATTTGCCAAAGTACAGACTAATTCAGGCGTCTTCGTCACTCACGCCGCGTCACGAAAGTGAGACGCTTAGCCTGTCAATGATTTGTCTCATCAATAAGTTGTTTGCAGGCTGGAGATTAAATCGATATGGTAGAAGTTTCTTAAGACAACAAGTTTGTTGCCGTTCTACATATTTCATTTCAGGATAAAAAATGAAGAAGATCCTTCCTGCGATTTTATCGACGTTAGTGCTTTGTTCCGCTTCTGCTGTTGCTCGTGATGATGTGGGCAATTACTCGATTCAAGATGCTTTAAACCAAGAGGTTGCCCAAACCAAATTGGGTGATGACGTTCAATTTTTCTTTGGTGATCAAGTGCATCCAGCGGTACTGAAAACGATGGGTGAGTTCAAAACCAACAAGAAAACCAACGCCTTTAACAAAAGCGATGAAGAAGCGTGCCAATGGGTCTTTCTCTCTGCCATGATCGCGCTGAAAGACCGCGCCATCAAAGAAGGTGGTAATGCTGTCGTTAACATCAAATCGAACTACAAAAATAATCTCACGTCCAGTGAAGATACTTTTCAATGTGGTGCTGGCGCTGTGATTGCTGGTGTCGCGCTCACGGGTGAAGTTGTCAAACTGTAACCCGATACGATTGCGAAAGGTGGAGCCCGAATTCGGGCTCTTTTTGTCACCCAAGGGGGTCTTTTGAAGTTAGTTGCGCCGCACCCGTGCTACGAATCTGCATTTCATATTTTCTATCAAGATTTTGTGCATCATGACCCGGAAAATTCGGCTTACTATGAGCCGAGTCAGCATGCATTTGCTCAATACGTTCAACGGCTCAATGATGAAGCACAAGGGATTGGATTGCCGACCGGATACGTGCCTTGCAATCATTTCTGGCTGGTGGATGATGCGCATCAAATCTTGGGGGCGATTCGTGTGCGGCACCATATAGAAAATGACTTTCTGCGTGTTGAATGCGGGCATATCGGTTATGACGTTGCTCCATCACAACGACGACAAGGGGTTGGTAGCCATATGCTATCGCTCGCGCTTCGCCAAGCACACGCCTTAGGGATTGAGCGGGCCTTGTTGGTCGCCGATTCAGACAACTGGGCTTCCAGAGGCGTCATCGAAAACAATGGCGGTGTATTTGAAAGCTTGGTTTGGGGAAAGGTCTTTGAGTGCGAATTGGCTCGGTATTGGATTGAAACCTCTGGTTCCGCACCCAACTGATGGATTGATTGACGACGAAGGAGAGGCTGCAATGGAGTATGTATGGGCGACTATTTTGTTTGCGATCGCCTCGTCGGTGACCCCCGGTCCCAACAACATCATGGTGATGACATCAGGGCTCAATTTTGGGGTGAAGAAGAGTTTGCCTTTGCTGACGGGCATCTGTGTTGGCTTTACCGTCATGTTACTGCTGGTCGGGTTGGGATTTGGCCAGTTGTTTGATCGTTTTCCGCTGTTGCACGTGGTGATTAAATGCGTTGGAACTGCTTACTTGCTCTATCTTGCGGTGTTGATTGCCCGCGCTTCGAATACCATTCAAACCGCTCCCCAAACCCAGCCGTTCGGCTTTCTTAAAGGTGCACTTTTTCAATGGGTGAATGCCAAAGCATGGGTTGTTGCAACCGGTGCAATTGCGGCGTTTACCACCGTTGGCGCTAACTTTGTAACTCAGAATCTCATGATTGCTGCGACGTTCTTTGTCGTCTCTTTTCCGTGCGTGGGGGTGTGGTTGTTGTTTGGGTCGCTGTTGAAAAAGTGGTTGCAATCACCAAAGCAAAGACAATGGTTTAACTGGGTCATGGCGGCGTTGCTCGTCGTTTCTGTGATGCCGGTTGTGAGAGAAATTGTGAATCAACTGACGGCGTAACACGCCAACGGAGAGATGCCTGCATGCAAGCCATCGGTGAACAAATTTGGATTGTGGACGGCGATGCCGTGCCTTTTTTTACCTTGCCTTATACCACGCGCATGACGGTGGTTAAACTCAGCAACGACCAACTCTGGATTCATAGCCCGATTCGACTGACGCCTGAGCTGCAACGCGCCATTGATGCTTTGGGCGATGTGGCATTCCTCATCGCGCCCAATCATCTGCATCATTTGTTCGTGCAGGATTGGCAGCTCGCTTATCCTCATGCGTTGACCTACGGCACGCACCAGGTGATCGCAAAACGTCCTGATTTACGCTTTGATGGCGTTTTGGATGCCCAGTTGGACAATCCGTGGGATTCGGACATTCATTACCTGCTGTTTACCGGTTCAAAGGTAATGCAAGAAGCGGTCTTTTTTCATCGTGCCAGTTCAACCCTCATCGTGACCGATCTGATTGAAAACTTTTCACCGCAAGCCTTTGGCGGCTGGAAGATGACCTTGGCAAAAGCAGCGGGCGTGGTGGCGCCATACGGCAAAATGCCGCTCGATTGGCGTTTGAGTTTCACGTTCCACAAACGTGAGGCCAAGCAGCACCTTGAGACCATGCTCGCGTGGCAACCGGAGCAAATTGTGATGGCGCATGGTGAATGGATTACTGCGAATGGCTGCGCGTTTTTAAGCCGTTCATTTCATTGGTTGCAATAACGTCAGGCACACTCAGGGAGGTTCACGATGCAAAATAAACTCAGCCCAGCGATGCAAACATTGCTTTGCGAGCTGGAGCAAAAAGGGGCAGACAATGACGCGACTCAAACGGATCGCCAATTCAAATACCTCAATATCACGCGTGATACCGGCGAATTGCTCTATTGGTTGGTCAAAAGCGGTGGGGTAAAGCGTGTTCTCGAACTCGGCACGTCAAACGGCTATTCCACGTTGTGGCTGGCTGCCGCGCTGCCGAATGATGGGCAGATCTTTACGATTGAGCGCAGCGAACACAAGGTGGCGGAAGCACAAGCTAATTTCGCACGAGCTGGTGTTGAGCATGTCATCGACATCTTGGTGGGCGATGTGCTTGAGCAAATCCACAACGTGCCACACGAGCTTGATTTGGTGTTTATGGATACACAGCGCAGCGTCTATCTTCAATTGATTGCACCGGTGCTGGCGCGCTTAAAACCGGGAGGCGTGATTGTGGTGGATAATGCCATTTCACATGCCAGCGAAATCGAATCCTTCGTCGATTATTTTGAGCAACGGAATGAATTTACCACCAGTTTGCTTACCGTTGGCAAAGGGGAATACCTGATCCACAAATCGGCCGATGTATCACCGCATAAACCGATGCAGGTTGAACACGAGCAGATCCGATAACGATCATCTGCTGATCATGACAACGCCAATCTCCACCCTCCAATCATAGGGCGTAGGGCGACACAAACGGATATATGATGATGAAAATCGCGATTCTAGACGACTATCAAGATGTCGTGCGTGAGCTGAAAACCTTCCAACAATTGGCGGGTTATGAGGTGACGGTGTTTAATCACACGTTTGAGAGTGAAGAGGCGCTGGCTTTGGCGTTAGCGCCATTTGATGCTGTGGTGTTGATCCGCGAACGAACGGTGATCACTGAATCGCTGCTTGCGCGTTGTCCGAACTTAAAACTCATCAGTCAAACGGGCAAAGTGAGCAATCATATTGATGTTGCGTTGTGCCACCGATACAACGTTGAAGTGGCGGAAGGGGTTGGCTCGCCAACGGCGCCCGCGGAGCTGTGTTGGTCGCTGATCATGGCGGCTTCGCGTCATCTGCCGCAGTACATCACTCAGTTGCAACAAGGCCATTGGCAACACAATGGGAACTTGGGATTGGGACGGGTGCTCGCAGGGCAGACGCTTGGACTTTGGGGCTACGGCAAGATCGGCCAAATGATCGCACAATACGCCAAAGTGTTTGGCATGCAGGTTCTGGTGTGGGGCAGTGAGACGTCATGCGCGCTGGCGGGTGAACACGGATTTGTGGCAGCAGAGAGCCAAGCGGCGTTCTTTGCGCAATCAGATGTCATTTCGCTCCATTTGCGACTCAATGAGGCAACTCGGGGCATTGTGACGTATTCGGATCTCGCGCGAATGAAACCCAATGCACTGTTTGTGAATACCAGCCGCGCTGAGCTGGTGGCACCCGATGCGTTGTATCGTGCAATGACCGAGTGTCCAACTCGGCAAGCCGCGGTGGATGTCTACGAACAAGAGCCATGTGATGCCACGATTCAACCTTTGATCGCGCTCAGCAATGTTCTGTGTACGCCCCATTTAGGGTACGTGGAGCGTGAAAGTTACGAGCTCTATTTCAAGCATGCGTTTGCGAACGTGATTGCGTTTGCTCAAGGGCAACCCACCAATCTGGTCGCACACTCGTGATCAACCTAACAACCTAGGCAACATCGTGAGGATCGGTCTGGCGGCGTTCATGTCGCCATTGACCTGCGCTGTCACGATCGCCCCTTCCTTCAATACGCACACCGTGTCCAACAAATCGGTTTGACACGCTTGTTCGTCTGTCAGGCAGTGACGCACGATACTTCTAACCTTGGCTTTATGCGCTTGGCAATACGCTGCGAGGGTGGGGTTGTCGTCGCGGTATTCGACAGCGGTATTGATAAAAAAACAGCCGCGAAACGGTTGCAGCGCTGGAACATCGTCGTGAAACCAGCGATCAAGCGCGTGAAACAAGCCTTGCAACGCTTCGATACCCGGGCGCAAATGGGTGACTTCGTGACGTAGCCAATCAAGAAAAATAGTATCTCGGTACTGCAAAGCAGCCAATACCAACTCGTCTTTGCTGCTGAAGTGGTGATAGAGCGTTTTTTTCGCAATGCCCGATTGTTTCAATACTTCGTTAATCCCAATCGCTCGAATGCCATGTTGGTAAAACAGCATCAATGCGGTTTGAATTAACTGTTCACGTTTATCACTCATGCTTTGCTCCTGTGTCGACAAAATTGATGTTGACACAGGTAGACAGACTTGTCTATTTTAATTGGGTAGACAGAGTGGTCTACCAACAAGGAGAAACAGAATGAATCATTTGAAGTCCGCTTTATTGGCAGGGTGTGCGGCGACGTGCGCCATCGGGTTACTTTCGTATGCGGATGCATGGAGCAGTGCGGGTTTGTGGTTGATGGCGCCATTCGGAGCCACGGCTGTGTTGGTGTTTGGCGTGCCAGACAGCCCGCTAGCGCAGCCGAAAAATGTGATTTTTGGTCACTTGATTACCGCGACTGTCGGATTGGCGTTCGTGCATGGATTGCCAGTGGAGCCGTGGAGTTTGGCATTGGCGACGGGGCTTGCCATCAGTTTAATGCTCGCCACCAAAACGACGCATCCGCCTGCGGGGGCGAATCCGCTGCTCATCATGCTCACTGCGCAAAGTTGGTCGTTTTTGATCACACCGGTATTGATTGGCGCGGTCGTCATCGTGCTGTGCGGTCAATTGAATCAAGCGTGCAACCGAAAATGGTTGGCTGCCCGTCAAAGCCGTGCTTAAACAGCGCAGTCACCGGGTATGGCCAGCCGGTGACTGACGTTTCTTGCGCCGTTGCAGGTCATCCAAGGGGAATTGAAGGCGGTTGATGACTAACTCACGCCCAAAACGTAGAATAATTATCATATATTCTTCGTTTGATAATTTATTGTTATGGTGAGTGCATGTTGAATCCTAACTGGTTGATGACGTTTAAAACGTTGATTGAAACCGGCCACTTTACTCAAACCGCTGACAAATTGTTTATGACGCAGCCAGGCGTGAGTCAGCACGTTCGCAAGTTGGAAGAGGCGTGTGGACACGCGTTGATCAAACGCATCAATAAGACGTTTGAAATCACCGAGCAAGGACGGTTGGTGTACGAATATGCCTGCCAGCAAGCGCAAAGCGAGCGGAATCTGTTGCTTCAATTGGGTGAAGATGATCCCTTTTCTGGGCGCTACAAGTTGGCGTGTTCCGGTGCGATGGCGTTAACGCTATACCCGCAACTGCTCGATATTCAACAGCGTCATCGCGGCTTGTCGATTGAAGTGGAGGCGGCGCCGAATCAACGCATTATGCGTCAGGTCGAAAGCGGTGAGGCGGATGTCGGTATCGTGACGCACGTACCTAATCAAAGTTTGTTGCAAGTGGAAGAGATAGGCCAAGAGCCGCTGTTCATTGTGGTGCCCAAAGCGTATGAACAAACGCCGAACCTTGCAGAAACGCTGTTGGAACTCGGGTTAGTGAGTCATCCCGATGCGGAGCATTATTTGTCACTGTACTTGTCTCGTTGTGATGACGAGCAGTTGCGACAAGTCGATACTGCCAAGCTTCACGTGAGTAGCTACGTCAATCAGATTAACCAGATTTTGGTGCCAGTGGCGCGAGGCCTTGGCTTTACGTTATTGCCTAAATCTGCCGTGAGTAGCTTTGTGGATGCAGACCGTATCGCTGTTATCCAGCGCGAGACGCAGGTGTATGAAACACTGTATCTGATTCACAAACGCCATCGCGTTTTGCCGCAACGGACCACGTATCTTAATCAGGCGTTAAAAAGCTTGCTGTCACCGTGCTTGAGAGACTCGGAGCCAGCATAGTTGTGCCATCGCGATGCAATGTTGCGCTGTTCGGCGTAGAATGACGACGCTGTCTCGCGTCGCCATTGTTCATGCCATGGATAACAGACGCCCATTCTCACCATTGTCTAAGCGGCGGCGCAATCGTTGCCGGTAGTATTAACAAGAGCGAATCATGTTCAAACGATCTTCTATCACCAATCTGGGGCAGATCCTTGTGGTTGCTGCGATGGGTTCCTTGGCTGCACAGTGCTTTACCTTGCCGCTAACGGGGCTATTTTTATCTGCTTTTGTCGTGATTCTTTTGCGAAAGCGGTTTAACCATGCGTTGCGTATTCCACAAACCTTATTGATGTTTATCCAAGTCGTGTTGGGCATCAGTGTTGGTGCGACGATCTCGATTGCCGAGTTAGCTCACACCATCAGCTTGCCGGTCATTTTGGGGTTGATCGTGTGCCTCATGCTGCAAACTGGCGGCAGTTTTTGGTGGTTGCATAAGCGCGAAAAGTGGAGTCCATTTGAATCGCTATTAGCGGCAGTGCCGGGCGCAATGGCAGCCATTCTGGTGATCAGTGAATCGGAGAGTAAACCGTCACCGAAAGTGGTCTATGCCCATTCGGTACGTTTAATCATCTTGATTGTTCTGGCCGGGGTCATCTCTAGCAATACCGCTGAGGTCGTCAAAGAGAGTGTTGCGCTGAATTTGGAACAATGGAGCGTGCTGGCCGGGATTGTGGCCATCAGTATGGTGAGTGGCAAACTCTCGGTACGTTTCGGCGTGCCTGCGCCTTATATGATTGCTTCCTTGGTGATTGCAGCTGCGTGTAATGGCATCATGGCGCCGGTGACATTAGCGGTTCCAGTGTGGTTGGTGCTGTTTTCTACCGCGCTGCTGGGTGTGTTGATCGGTGCTCGTTTGGCGGAAACCACGTTGCGAGAAGCCGTCTCTTATTCAAAAGCAGGTGTGATGGTGACATTCATTGGCATGTTGGTGGCTGTGATTACGTCTTATATTGCGTCGATTGCGCTGGGGATGCCTTGGTTGGTGATGTTGCTATCTTGGGTGCCGGGCAGCGTGGAAGCCATGACGGCTGTGGCATTGCTGTTAGGGCTGGAGCCTGCGTTTGTGATGGTTAATCACGCGATCCGTTTATTGTTGCTCTATACGTTGCCTGCGTTGCTGAAAAACCAGCTTGAGGCGCTTCGTGACAGCGGACATTAATCGGCTGAGCTATCACACCTCACATAACTAATCCACAGACTAAAAAAGCCCCGCTCAATGAGCGGGGCTTTTGGTGTGCGAAATGCTTGAGCTTATGCCAGCAGTTCTTTGGCTGTGTTCACGACGTTTTCAGTGGTGAAGCCGAACAGTTTGAACAGCTCGCCAGCCGGTGCAGATTCGCCGAAGCTGGTCATACCTATGATGCGGCCACCAAAGCCAACGTACTTGTACCAGAAGTCGGCAATGCCAGCTTCGATCGCGATACGAGCAGTTACGTCTGCTGGGAGTACGGATTCACGGTAAGCGGCGTCTTGTTTGTCGAATGCATCGGTCGATGGCATCGACACCACGCGCACTTGCTTGCCTTCGGCAGTCAGTTGCGCTGCAGCTTCCACCGCCAGCTCTACTTCAGAGCCAGTGGCAATCAGGATCAGTTCAGGTTTGCCTGCGCAATCTTTCAGGATGTAGCCACCTTTGGTGATGTTCGCCAGTTGCTCGGCATCACGAGGTTGCTGCGCAAGGTTTTGACGCGAGAAGATCAGCGCAGTTGGCGCGTCTTTACGTTCAATTGCCAGTTTCCAAGCCACGGCTGATTCAACTTGGTCACATGGACGCCATGTGTTCATGTTTGGCGTCAGGCGCAGAGAAGCGATTTGCTCAACCGGTTGGTGCGTTGGGCCATCTTCACCCAGACCAATCGAGTCGTGCGTGTAGACTTGGATGTTCTGAATCTTCATCAGCGCAGCCATACGCATTGCGTTACGCGCGTATTCCATGAACATCAGGAACGTCGCACCGTAAGGCACGAAACCGCCGTGCAGCGCGATACCGTTCATGATGGCGGTCATACCAAATTCACGCACGCCGTAGTGGATGTAGTTGCCTGAGAAGTCGCTTGCTTCCAGCGATTTCGAGCCAGACCACATGGTCAGGTTTGACGGTGCAAGGTCGGCAGAGCCACCCATGAATTCTGGCAGCAGTTTACCAAATGCTTCCAGTGCGTTTTGCGATGCTTTGCGTGATGCAATGTTTGCTGGGTTCGCTTGCAGTTCAGCAATGATCGCGCTGCTGGCTTCTTCCCAGTTAGCTGGCAGTTCACCGGCTACGCGGCGTTGGTATTCTGCAGCTTCTGCTGGGTAAGCAGCTGCGTAAGCAGCAAATTTCTCATCCCATGCTGATTCTTTGGCTGCGCCAGCTTCTTTGGCATCCCACTCTGCGTAGATGTCGGCAGGGATTTCAAAGGGTGCGTATTCCCAACCCAAGAATTCACGCGCGGCTTTGATTTCGTCAGCGCCCAGAGGAGCACCGTGACAATCGTGTGAACCGGCTTTGTTTGGTGAGCCGAAACCGATGATGGTTTTGGTACAGATCAGCGTTGGACGCGGGTCTGCTTTTGCTGCTTCAATCGCTGCGTTGATGGCGTCTGAATCGTGACCGTCAACTGCAGGAATCACATGCCAACCGTAGGCTTCAAAGCGTTTTGGTGTATCGTCTGAGAACCAGCCTTCTACGTGACCGTCGATCGAGATGCCGTTGTCATCCCAGAATGCGATCAGTTTGCCAAGGCCCAGTGTGCCAGCCAGAGAACACGCTTCGTGTGAGATACCTTCCATCAGACAGCCGTCACCCATGAACACATAAGTGAAGTGGTCAACGATGTCGTGGCCCGGTTTGTTGAATTGTGCTGCCAGTGCTTTTTCAGCAATCGCCATACCCACAGCATTGGTGATGCCTTGGCCCAGCGGGCCTGTGGTGGTTTCGATGCCCGGCGCGTAACCGTATTCTGGGTGACCTGGGGTTTTTGAGTGCAGTTGACGGAAGTTTTTCAGGTCGTCAATCGACAGATCGTAACCGCTCAGGTGCAGCAATGAGTAAATCAGCATCGAGCCGTGGCCGTTCGACAGCACGAAACGGTCGCGGTCTGACCATTTTGGGTTCTGTGGGTTGTGGTTCAAGTGACTGCGCCAAAGTACTTCAGCGATGTCAGCCATACCCATTGGGGCACCCGGGTGGCCAGAGTTAGCTTTTTGTACACCGTCCATGCTCAGTGCACGGATTGCGTTAGCCAGTTGTTTGCGGTTCATAATAGATTCCGTAGTCGTTAGGATTTAAAAATGAATAGTCGAAAATAAATCGGGGAAGCGGGCGCTTCCCCTTGAATTTGATTTCCCTGCACGGGAAGTTGTCGAGCGATTAAAGTTTCGCTGCGATCATGGTTTCCAGTTTGCCTTGGTCTACTGCGAAGTTACGGATACCTTCTGCCAGTTTTTCTACCGCCATTGCATCTTGGTTGTGTTCCCACAGGAATTCAGAGTGAGTCATCGCTGCTGGACGTTCTTGTGTACCTTTCGAATCAACAAGTTTCTCAACCACGTCGCCTTCAGCCGCTTCTAGCTCAGCCAGTAGTGATGGCGCGATAGTCAGGCGGTCACAGCCAGCCAGTTCTAGGATCTCGCCGATGTTACGGAAGCTTGCGCCCATTACTACAGTTTTGTAACCGTGTTGTTTGTAGTAGTTGTAGATTTTAGACACAGACAGTACGCCTGGATCTTCTTGCGCTTCGAAGTCACGACCTTCTTTTGCTTTGTACCAGTCCATGATACGACCAACGAATGGTGAAATCAGGAACACGCCTGCTTCAGCACAAGCACGCGCTTGGGCGAAAGAGAACAGCAGAGTCAGGTTACAGTTGATGCCTTCTTTTTCCAGCACTTCCGCTGCGCGGATGCCTTCCCAAGTAGAAGCCAGTTTGATCAGGATGCGGTCGTTTGAGATGCCTGCATCGTTGTACATTTTGATCAGTTTGCGAGCTTTAACGATGCTGCCTTCAGTATCGTAAGACAAACGTGCATCAACTTCAGTCGAGATACGGCCTGGGATGGTGGTCAGAATTTCTTTACCGATGTTCACTGCCAGCATGTCACACGCTTCTTGAACTTGTTCTGCTTTGTCGCTGGTTTGTGATTTCGCGTATTCGATCGCTTGATCGATCAGTGGGGCATATTCTGCAATTTGAGCGGCTTTAAGAATTAGAGAAGGGTTGGTTGTTGCATCTTCTGGCTGGTATTTTTTGATCGCGTCAATTTCACCAGTATCAGCCACAACAGTTGTTAGTTTACGTAGTTGCTCTAATTTGTTGCTCATTTCGATCGTCCTATTCTTTGGGCTAGGCCAGCGATTCGCTGGGCATTTGCATGCAGGTTAGATAAGCGAATTGCCATGAGATGGCAAGCCTACTTATGACTAACACAATGTTTTTCAGCGACCGAGCAACTGTAGCGAACATTTGCTCGTTCGTTGAGTAAATGATGCATCCATATTTATCCTATCTATGCTGAAAGTCAATCGTGATTTGCCCTTTCTGCCGACTTTTACCCACTAATTTTATCTGATGCCAGCCAAGGCAAATAAAGAAACGTTTGCCTAAGTCTTACCGCACTTTGACAGGCAAAAATATCAGCGAGAATCGTAGTGAGAAAATGTATTGGTTGTGAGCAAATGTTGCATTCATTTGGCGCTATAACATATGCTACGTCAATGAGCAGATGCTCAGTATCCGATACCATGCTGAGCAACGTAATGATTGAGAGCGTGACATGAGCGGTTCGAACCAAGATATTTCGGTGGAAAACACCGATTTGCTGACGGAGATTTCCGTTGCCTACTATCAAGATGGGGCAACCCAAGAAGAGATCTCGAAGAAGTTTGCGATTTCGCGTGCCAAAGTGGGGCGCATGCTGAAACAGGCGCGTGATGAGGGCATTGTCGAGATCACCGTGAAATACCACCCGGTGTTCAGTGCCAAGATTGAACAGCGTTTGATCGAGCGCTTTGGTGTGAAGCGGGCGTTGGTGGCGCTAGACCAGCCCAACGAAGAGTTGCAGCGCCAACAAGTGTCGGGATTGGTGTCGAATTACCTTTCCAGCACATTAAAGAATGGCATGGTGGTGAGCATCGGCCAAGGGCGCAACGTGTCTTCGGTGGCGCATCATGTGGGCGTGATTACGCCGCGTGATTGTAAGTTCGTGTGCAGCATCGGCGGCATTCACCCTCGCGGGGGGATGTTTAACGCCGACCACATTTGTCGTCAGATGGCGAAGAAGTACGGTGGTACCTCCGAAACCTTGTACGCCCCAGCGTATGCCGAGAACCGCGCGCAGAAACTGGCTTTCATGCAAAACGCCACCGTCAAGCAAACGCTCGATCTGGCGCGCAAAGCAGACATCGCCTTGGTCGGCATTGGTGATATGAGTGAAAACAGCTACATGGTCGATTTGGGCTGGTTTACGCCGGATGAAGTGGTGCAGTCGCGTCTTAAGCAAGGCGTGGTCGGCGATTTCGCCGGGTACGATTTCTTTAATGTGCATGGCGAGATTGCTAACACCGTGATGAGCGATCGCGTGATTGGTTTGGGCATTGAAGAGTTTCGCCGCATCGCCGAAGTGATCGCGATTGCGGCCGAGAACAGTAAGCCGTTGGCACTGCTTGGTGCACTGCGCACTGGCGCCATCGATGTGATAGCGACCAGCGTGACCAACGCGCTGACGGTGCTCAACTTAGATGAACAGATGCGTGATACTCAATAGTGTGCTGCTATATTCGTCGCGAAATGAAAAGGCCACATGAACGTGGCCTTTTTGCTGTTTGAGAAGTTACTTCTCAATCGGTAAGTCGTGGCGCTGACCCCATTCCGTCCAAGAACCATCGTAGACGGCCAGATTCTGGTAGCCGCAGAGGGTGGCAGCGAGTAATACGATGCAGGCGGTGACACCGGAGCCGCAACTGAACAGATACTCATCGGCTGGACGAATGAGCGCTTGTTGCAAAATTGGTTTCAGCTCCGTTGGTGATTTCATCTGATGACCGTTCATCAGCTCCGCAAACGGCAGACAACATGCACCGGGAATATGACCGCTGCGAATTCCCGGGCGAGGTTCGGCCACTTGTGCCAGAAAACGGGCTTTGGATCGCGCATCGACAGTCAGGCTGCTGTCGTCATCGATTTTGCTTAACACGTAGTTCGCATCGACAAAGAAACGCGGGTCGAGCGTACCGGCAAAGTGACCGGGCGCGTATGAATCATCGTAACTCTGGGTGACAGTGTAACCTTGGGCTTTCCATTCAGTCAGCCCGCCATCGAGAATGTAGACGTCATTGTGTCCAAAGGCCTTGAACATCCACCATGCGCGAGGCGACGCAAATGTGCCGCTGTTGTCGTACACCACAATAATGGAATCTTGGTGGAGTCCCAGTTGCTGCGCCAGTTCATTAAAGCGCGCTTCCGTGGGCATCATGTGGGGAAGGTCGCATTCAGTGTCGCAAAACACGCTGTCGTAATCGAAACGGCGCGCGCCGGGAATCTTATTGACTTTGTCCTTTTCGGTTTCGCTCGGAATTTGAAAATCAATGCTGGCGTCGAGCACGACTAAGCGTGGATCGTTTTGTTTTTCTGCGAGCCAAGCTGGGGTAACTAATGGCGACATTCCACTTCATCCTGTATTGGGTGTGATGAGTTACGTTACTCAATTCTGGCAAAGAATCCAAATAAAAACAGGCGCTTCATTGCGCCTGTCGATTAGGAGTGACACACCGGACAAGTGGGCAGCTTCATCAGCTTCATTTCACGCCAAGACATGCTCATGGCATCTAACATCAGAATTTTACCGCGAATCGGTGCGCCGTAATTGGCCAGCACTTTGATCGCTTCCATCGCTTGCACGGCGCCAATGATGCCGACCACGGGCGCCATCACGCCAGCTTCGACGCAGCTTAACGCAGCGTTGCCAAACAGGGCGCTCAGGCACTGGTAACAGGGTTCGTCTTCGCTTTGGTAAGTAAACACGCTCACTTGGCCTTCCATACGAATCGCTGCGCCGGAAACCAATGGAGTTTTGGTTTTAAAGCACAAGCGGTTCAACTGATTACGCGTGTCGACGTTGTCCGAAGCGTCCAGCACTAAAGCATGTTGTTCAATCAGGGCTTCCAATTCGTCGTCGCTCAGGCGCTTGGCGACGGTTTCAATGGTAATGTGCGGGTTGAGTTCTTGCAGCGATTGGGCCGCTGATACCACTTTCAACTGACCGATATTGGCATCATGGTGCAATACCTGACGCTGCAGATTGGAGAGCTCCACGGTGTCATAATCAATCAGCGTGATTTGACCCACGCCCGCTGTGGCCAGATATTGGCTGGACGCGCAGCCCAAGCCGCCTGCACCGAGGATCAATACGGCACTCTGTTTCAGCGCTTCCTGACCATCAAAATCAAACTGTTTGAGAATGATTTGACGGTTGTAACGCAGCATTTCTGAGTCGCTGAGAATATCCACACGAACTCCTAGTATAAAGTTGCGTTAAAAAGCTGGATGTTGACCGTTTCGCCAGCTTCGACTCGGCCGCGTTCGCGTTCGAGCACCACAAAGCAGTTCGCCAAGCTCATCGAGCGGAATGCGCCAGAGCTTTGGTTCCCAGTGGTTTCAACCACGAACTGACCGTTTTCGATGCGGTAAATGCCGCGTTGGTAATCGGTGCGTCCCGGGGCTTTCTTGAAGGTGGTGCGGGTGATGGCCGGAATTGACTCTGGCGCTGTCCATTCGGTGTGCCCCGACAGTTTTGCAAGCATCGGTTGCACCAGAACGTACATGGTCAGAACCGCGGAGACTGGGTTACCCGGCAGGCCGCAGAACCAAGCGTTTTCCAGTTCGCCAAATGCGAACGGTTTACCCGGTTTAATCGCCAGTTTCCAGAAGCCGATTTGACCCAGTTGTTCCAGAATATCTTTGGTGTAGTCTGCTTCGCCCACGCTCACGCCGCCGGAAGTGACCACCACATCCGCCAAGCTTTGGGCTTTCTCAAACGTGGCTTTTAACGTCTCTGGGCAGTCAGGAATGATGCCGAGATCAATGGCTTCGCAGCCGAAGTTTTCAATCAGCGGTTTAATACCGTAACGGTTGCTGTCGTAGATCTGACCGGCATCCAGCGGTTGACCCAGCGGCTTCAACTCGTCACCGGTTGAGAAAAATGCCACTTTCGGCTTGCGATAAACGGTCACATTGGCCACGCCAAGTGTGGCGATCATCGGAATGTCACGGGGTGTGAGGCGCGCGCCTTGACTCAACACCACATCGCCTTGGTAAATGTCGTCACCGGTCGGACGAATGTTGTCATTCGGTTTGATGTCGGTGTGGCTGAAGGTGACGCCTTGTTCCGACACCGTGGCTTGCTCTTGCATGATCACCGCATCGCAACCGTCCGGAATTTTTGCCCCGGTCATAATGCGCACACAGCTCATGGCTGGCCATTCACCGTCAAAGGGTTGGCCAGCAAACGATTTGCCCGCGACCGGCAGTGGCGCTTGGGTTGCCAATTCGGCGCGGCGCACGGCATAGCCATCCATCGCGGAGTTATCAAACGGCGGCACGTTAATCGGAGAGAGAATATCTTCAGCAAGGACAAAACCGAGTGCGTCGGCAAGGGGAAGCGTCAGTGTGGTTTGAATCGGAGTGATGCGCGAGAGCATTTTGTCTAGCGCGTCTTCAATTGGCATTAAGCCGGGAGCGTCACAACAGCCCATGATGAAATCCTATGGTCTTCATTTTTGAGGATACTTTAGCACACAAAGCCCAGTGGCAATAATGTCCACCGATAAAATATGGGTGTAATTATTAAAAAATCCGAGTATCCTTGTCAGCCATCCGAAAGGGTTAATATGAGGTAAAGTAATGTCAGGTTTGAGCGAATCCGCGAAGTTAGTAAAAGATGCGCTGGAACGTCGTGGTTTGGAAACGCCAATGCAACCAAACACGATCAGTCGAGATGAGAAAAAAGAACGCATTGAACACCATATGCGTGAAATTCTGACTCTCTTAGGACTGGACCTCACTGACGATAGCCTTGAAGAAACCCCGCACCGAATCTCGAAGATGTACGTCGATGAGATCTTCTCTGGTCTGGATTACCACAACTTCCCGAAAATCACGGTCATCGAAAACAAGATGAACGTGAGCGAAATGGTGCGTGTGAAAGACATTACCGTGACCAGTACCTGTGAGCACCACTTGGTGACTATCGATGGGAAAGCGGCGGTGGCGTATATTCCGCGTGGCAAAATTATCGGCCTGTCGAAAATTAACCGCATTGTGCGCTTTTTTGCGCAGCGCCCACAGGTGCAAGAGCGTATGACGCAACAAATTCTGGTTGCGCTGCAAACCCTGTTGGAATCAGAAGACGTGGCCGTCACCATCGATGCGACTCACTACTGCGTGAAATCACGCGGTGTGATGGATGCAACCAGCGAAACCACAACCACGGCGCTTGGTGGCATTTTTAAGTCCAACCCCGCAACCCGCGCTGAATTTCTGCACGGCTTGCGGTAAGTACACAAATATTCAATGAAAAAGGACATCCTCGGATGTCCTTTTTTGTCTCTGATAGTCAAGCGAATGGCACTTTTTACGCTTTACTAGCCTGTGGCATCAGCAGCATGTCATGACCTTCCTGCATCGAGCTTTCATCGTGTGTCGCTTTGAAGTAGAGAAAACCAAGGGCAAATAACCCGACAAAGATCAGCGTCAGCAGGAAGTTGTAATACACCATCGCAACCAGAGCAAGTACCGCTAGACCCAGAGCAAGCGCTGGAGCAAATGGATAGAGCGGGGCGCGGAACGGACGTTCCAGTGCTGGTTCGGTGCGACGCAGTTTAAATAGCGCCAACATAGACACGATGTACATCACGATGGCGCCAAACACCGCCATCGTCACGATGTTGGCAGTCAGTGGCTGCCCGCCAATCACAATCAGGTTGTCAGAGAAGATGGCCGCGATACCCACCACGCCGCCCGCCAGAATCGCCCAATGCGGTGTTTGATAACGTTGGTTGACGGCAGCGAGTGATTTTGGCAGAAAGCCTGCACGCGCCAACGCGTAAATCTGACGAGAATACCCCATGATGATGCCGTGGAATGACGCGATCAGGCCAAACAATCCCAGCCACACCAGCATATGCAACCAGCCACTTGATTCGCCGACAATCATTTTCATGGCTTGTGGCAATGGGTCGTTGATGTTGGACAGTTCACGCCAATCACCAGCGCCACCCGCAAAGAACATCACGCCCACGGCCAGCACCACCAGCGTTAAAATACCGGCGATAAACGCCACCGGAATCGTGCGTTTCGGATCTTTGGCTTCTTCCGCCGCCATCGACGCGCCTTCAATGGCGAGGAAAAACCAGATGGCAAAAGGAATCGCCGCAAAGATGCCGGAAATTGCTTCGCCAGAGAAGACATCGCTGCCAGCCCAACCGTTCGCGGCAAAGTTTGCCATAGAGAAACCGGGGGAGACGACGCCCATAAAGACCAGCAGTTCGACGATAGCAAGAATGGTGACCAAAAGTTCGAACGTCGCGGCAATGCTTACCCCAACAAGGTTGAGTCCCATAAAGACCACGTAAGCAACCACGGCCACCAATTTCGGGTCGAGCGTCGGAAACTGAACATTGAGATATGCCCCGATGGCCATAGCGATGGCGGGCGGCGCAAACACAAATTCAACCAAGGTGGCAAAACCTGCGACATAGCCGCCTAACGGACCAAAGGCGCGATACGCATAAGCGAATGGGCCGCCTGCGTGGGGGATGGACGTCGACAGCTCGGTAAAACTGAAAATGAACGCGGTGTACATGGTGGCAATGATCAGGGTGGTGATCAAAAAGCCGAGCGTCCCAGCCTGCGCCCAACCGTAACTCCAGCCGAAGTATTCGCCCGAAATGACCAGCCCGACGGCAATGCCCCATAAGTGAAATTTTCCAAGGGTCCGTTTCAGAACCGGTTTGCTGCTATTTTCCATCATAACAATCCTTAGTAATGTCCTTAAAATCTAATCAGTGGTTAATGAAAATTGGTTTGCTTGAATCGGTTGATTCAACTGTGCGTCGTCAGAACGATCTTTCAGTCCGACGCCGGTGAGTTTGAGCCGGCGTGACTCCGCCAGCAGATAGAAGCATTTCATCGCTGCCGCGTGATAAGGCAGACCTTGTGGGCGCACATTGGAAATACAGTTGCGTAGTGAATCTTCGGTACCGCGCTGTGGGTGCCAGGTCAGATACAGCCCCAAGCTATCGGGGGAACTTAACCCCGGGCGTTCGCCCACCAGCACCAGTACCTCGCGTGCGTTGATTGCTTCACCCACGTCATCACCAACCGCCACGCGTCCTTGATGCACGATGCTCAATGGCGCGATACGCCAATCATGTCGTTGGTCGGCATGGAGCTGCGTGATTAAGGCGTCGATAAAGGGCGCCGCGTGATGACTGATTGCGTAAGACGACAAACCATCGGCAATGACAATCGCCAAATCGTACGGGCTTGGCGTGCTATCGCTGTGCTGCTTCAAACGTTCAATCGAGGCATCATCGAGCTTGCGGCCCAAATCGGGCCGTTGCAGATACGTGAGGCGATCACTGGCTTGGCTATGTAGCGAAAATGCGGGCAGATAGGGCACAATGGCTGATTTTTTCGCCAAGGCGTCAACTAGATCCGCTTCGTCGAGCGGCACATGCACCGCATCCATCGCTTGTGCGTGCGAGAGCTGAAAACGCAATAGCTCTTGGGTCGGAATGCTGGTTCCTACGCGGCCAATCCCAATACGTGCTTGGGTAAACTGGCGCAGCTTGTGCCATGGATCCTCATGGATCAACGCGGAAGTCGGCGCCTTACTCATACGGCCTCCTGAATGAGTCGCAGTGGCTGGCTAAAATGTGGCGACAAATCGTCGGCGAGTTGCTTGCGTCCATCCTGATGGAAGATTTCCATTCTCTTCAGCCAGCTTTCAAATTCTGGCGCAGGGCGAGAACCCAACACTTGGCGGGCATAGAGCGCGTCATGAAACGAGGTGGTCTGGTAATTGAGCATGATGTCATCGGAGCCCGGAATGCCCATGATGAACGAACACTCGGCGACGCCGAGCAGCGTCAGCAGATTGTCCATGTCGTTTTGATCGGCGTACGCGTGGTTGGTGTAGCAGATGTCACACCCCATCGGCAGGCCAAGCAGTTTCCCGCAGAAGTGATCTTCCAGCCCGGCGCGGGTGATCTGCTTGCCGTCAAACAGATATTCTGGGCCGATGAAACCGACCACGGTGTTAACCAGTAACGGTTTGAACTTGCGCGCCAGCGCATAGGCGCGCACTTCGCAGGTTTGTTGGTCGACGTTGTGATGGCCGTTGGCCGACAACGCGCTGCCTTGGCCGGTTTCGAAATACATCACATTGTTGCCGACGGTGCCGCGATTGAGGCTCAGCGCGGCATCATAGGCTTCGGCAATCACATTCAGGTTGATACCGAACCCTTGATTGGTCGCTTCGGTGCCGCCGATAGATTGAAACACTAAATCGACCGGCGCGCCTTTCTCAATCGCTTCGACCGTGTTCGTCACATGGGTCAGGACGCACGATTGAGTCGGAATGTCATAATGCTGAATCACGTCATCCATCAGTTTCATGAGCTGAATCGCCTGGCTTACGCTGTCGGTAGCCGGGTTGATGCCAATCACAGCATCGCCGTTGCCATACATCAGGCCATCAAAAATCGATGCCGCAATGCCGCTCATGTCATCGGTCGGATGATTGGGTTGCAAACGGGTGGATAAGCGGCCGGGCAGACCGATGGTGTTACGAAATGCGGTGGTCACCTGACACTTCTTCGCCACTAGAATTAGATCCTGATTGCGCATGATTTTGCTGACTGCCGCGGCCATTTCGGGCGTGATGCCAGCGCAAACCCGTGCCAATTCAATATGGGTGGTGGTTTCTTGCAGCAGCCAGTTACGAAAATCGCCAACCGTGAGATGCGCAATCTCCAAGAATGCACGAGCATCATGCTCATCGATGATCAAACGAGTAATTTCGTCGTCCTCGTACGGAATCAAGGTGTCGTTGAGGAAGGTTGTGAGGGGGAGATCTGCCAATATCATCTGCGCGATCACGCGCTCTTCCGCCGATGTGGCGGCTACCCCCGCCAATTGGTCGCCGGAGCGCAGCGGCGATGCCTTCGCCATCACTTCTTTCAAAGAAGCAAACTGGTAGGTCTGACTGCCTAATTGATATCGGTAGCGTGAACTCATGATGCCTCTCAATCTTTACCGTTGTGCGGTGTGGGTTTGCTCAGGGCTGTGCGGCCTGAACATTGCAATTTGTCTTGGTATACCTGTTGCAAACAAGATTGTGAAAACAGTGCGAAAACTGTTCCGCGAGCATGACGGAAATAGGCAAAGTTAAATAAGCCAATAAAAACAGTGAGATAAAAGAGGTTGTGCATAATGCTGGTGCAAGAGGGTGAAAATGAATTTGGTTCAATTGCTTCATGAAGGGAATTCATGCGCACCAACGAGGTGCAAACAGTACAGTTTTGATGTCAACCAGCAGGCACAAAGCCTAAGTGCTTGGGAACAAAAGTATAATCAACACGGTGCAGGGCAATTTAATGGGTATCTGGATGAAATAAAGTTGCCCGGTTTGCACCTGTTTGAGGAGTACACCAGTCGCGCCGTTCATCAGGAATGTTGCGTGAATCCCAATGCGGTTTGGATTGGTTTTTCGATGAACAGCCAACGGCCTAAAGTAAATGGTCTGCAAGCTGAAACGCATCAATTGATGATTCGTCCGGCGCAGGAGTCGTTCGAATTGGCGACGCCTCAGGATTTTCATATTTTTGGCATTGTGATCGACCGTGAGCTGCTGTTGAACGGAATGCAATTTGGCAGCCAGGAGCAATGGGAAAATACCCAGTGGGAAACGGCCACATTGGTTGAAAACAATGTGCCGCAGCACGGTTGCTGGTCGCTGGTGGACTTGATTCGAGACGCGCTGAGTCCGCAGTCGATACTTGGACAAAAGCTACTTGAAGAGAGCGCCGCCCAAGCGCATTTGCACGGCATGTTACTTACAGCGGTGATGGATCGTCTGAGTGTGTTTCAAGTCTCGACTGAACGTGAACCGCGCAGTTACCATACTCGGCGTCAGGCGTTGCGGCGCCTGTATCAATACATTGAACAGAACGGCGACTATCCGTTAAGTATCAGCGATATGTGCGCGATCGCCTGTGTCAGCCAACGCACGTTGCAGAACTGTTTTGAACAAGAGCTTGGGGTGAGTCCGGCGATGTTTTTGCGTGAGTGCCGTTTGAATGCGGTGCGGCGGGTATTACTGGACCAATCGCAGCAGCGGGCGATCTGCGACGTCGCACTAGGCTTTGGCTTCTATCACATCGGCACGTTTAATCATTATTACAAGTTGCTATTTGGTGAAACGCCCAGTCAAACACGCGACCGGGCGCTTAGGTATCAACAGGCTGCGGTAGTCAATCCATTTGTCACCACATCACGTTCAGTATTTATTTGAACAGTTTCAAGTATTCCCCATAGCCTTGGGCTTGCATCTCCGCTTTCGGTACAAATCTCATTGCAGCGGAGTTCATACAATAGCGCAACCCCGTTGGCGCAGGGCCGTCATTAAACACATGGCCCAAGTGGGATTGACCAAAGCGGCTGCGCACTTCGGTGCGAGTGTAAAACAGGGTGTTATCGTCTTTGGTCACGATATACGCTGGATTAATCGGTTGGGTAAAGCTGGGCCAACCCGTGCCGGATTTATATTTGTCGGTAGACGAAAACAGCGGCTCGCCGGAAACGATATCGACATAAATGCCTTCCGCTTTGTTATCCCAATACTCGTTTTTGAACGCGTGCTCGGTGCCTTCTTCTTGCGTGACGTAGTACTGTAAATCCGTCAGTTTGGCACGAATCTCTTTATCCGATGGGCGAGTGTAAGTTTTCGCATTGCGAATGCCTTTGCTTTCATCGATGATTTGGCGCAGCGTTTTGGGGTGTTCAACGCGATCTTCACCAAAAATCGTATCTAAGTACTGATCGCGGCCAGAGGCGTAGCGATAGTATTTGTAGCGCAGGGCGCTCTTTTTGTAGAAATCTTGATGGTACTCTTCCGCAGGCCAGAACTGCTTAAAGGCGATGAGTTCAGTTTTCAGTGGCTTTTTGAAAATACCAGATTCGTCGATCGCTTTCATAAAGCGTTCAGAAATCTGTTTTTGCTGTGCGTTATGATAAAAAATCGCCGGGCGATATTGGTTCCCTCGATCAACAAATGAACCTTGATCGTCGGTGGGGTCGATATGGCGGAAGAAATGGTCCAACACCTGTTCATAGCTGACTTTGTCGGCGTCATACGTGACCTGAATCGATTCAATGTGACCGGTGGAACCTGACGAGACTTGCTTATAAGTCGGATTATCGACATGGCCACCGGAATACCCTGAGACAACGGCAATCACGCCGGCGAGTTTTTCCATGTCAGATTCAGTACACCAAAAACAGCCACCGGCCAGTGTTGCGACTTCTTCATGACTGGCGTGTTTGCTGGTGGCAGACGTGTCTGCTTGGGAGAAAAACGATACAGAAAGTGGTACGGCGACCAGTAAGGCAAACAAAAATAACGTAATGCGTTTCATGGCGGTTCTTACTCGTTTTGTTGAACGGATATACGAAAAGAACGGCACACGGTCGGAAAAATTTCAAATCGAATGCAAAGAAAAAAGCTTCGCGGTGGCGAAGCTTTTCAATGGGGTGATGTGGCCCGAGTGTTTAACTTAACCCGATGATGCGGCCTTGATCGTCGATATCCAGCCCCATAAACGCCGGTTTCTCGGGCAGCCCCGGCATGGTCATCACGTTGCCGCATAACGCATACACAAATTCCGCGCCTGCGCAGAGCTTCAGCTCGCGAATGGGAACATCAAATCCGCTGGGCGCACCCTTGTGCGCCGAATCTGTGGTGATCGACAGCGGCGTTTTTGCCAGACATACCGAAAGATGACCAAAGCCTTTTGCTTGCAGGTCATCAAGCTGAGCTTGCGCTTTGTCGCTCAAGGTGATGGAGCCTGCGCCGTAGCCCTTTATTGCGACCGCTTTGAGTTTCTCAAGCAACGGGGCGTCGGGTGCATACAGCGGCGTAAAGTGTGCGGGTTTACTGCACTGCGTGACCACGTGTTCGGCCAGTTCGCGTGTGCCTTCTCCACCTTTGGCGAATCCTTCCGACAGGGCCACCAGCACATCGTTGGGCAGCGCTTCAATCATCTGTTTGAGCTGCGCTAGCTCTTCATCACTATCCTGCGGAAAGCGGTTAATCGCCACGACCGCAGGAATGCCGTATTTGTTGACGTTGTTGATGTGCCATTTGAGGTTTTCAAAGCCCGCGATTAAAGCGTCACGGTCGGGTGTAAACAGGCTTTCAGGGACCGGTTGCCCTGGGCGCAGATCATAATGGCCGGAGTTGGCTTTCAAGCCGCGCAATGTTGCAACGATGACTGCGCAATCAGGCGTTTTGCCCGACGCGCTGGCTTTGATGTTACACGCTTTTTCAAAGCCCATATCAGAGCCGAAACCACCTTCTGTCACGGTGTAGTCAGCGAGGCGTGTGGCGATGTCATCAGCAATGATGGAAGAGTTGCCGTGCGCGATGTTGGCAAACGGGCCGGCGTGAATCAGCGTCGGTACGCCTTCCAGAGTTTGCATTAAGGTGGGTTGAATTGCCTCTTTCATGCTGACGGCCATGGCGCCCGCAACTTTCAGATCTTCGGTGGTCACCGGTTGACCATCTAAGTTGTAGCCGACCACGATGTTGCCGATGCGGCGACGCAAGTCTGTGAGATCTTTTGCCAGTGCAAGAATCGCCATCAATTCCGAAGCGGCCGAGATATCAAAGCCGTCTTCACGCTCGTAACCGTTGATGGTTTTGCCGGCTTCATTGCGTCCGACCGTGACCATGCGCAGCGCGCGATCGTTGTGATCCATCACGCGCTTCCAGACAATGCGTTTGGGGTCAAGACGCAGGGCAGGCATGCCTGTTCTTGCTGCAAAATCGTCATACCCGTGGCGCTGCTCGTGGTAGATGCGCGCATCAATCGCGGCGGCGGCGAGGTTATGCGCGGCCGTCACGGCATGAATATCGCCGGTTAAGTGCAGATTCAGCTCTTCCATCGGTGCAACCTGCGAATAACCGCCACCGGCAGCGCCCCCTTTGACGCCGAAAATCGGCCCCATCGACGGCTGACGAATACAGGCCATCACCGAATGTTGTAAACGAGCCAGCCCCTGCGCCAGACCAATCGTGGTGACGGTTTTACCTTCGCCCAGCGGCGTTGGTGTGATGGCGGTGACCAAAATGAATTTTCCGGCAGGTTGATCGTGTAGGCGGTCGAGGCAGTGAAGCGAGACTTTGGCTTTATAACGGCCTTGGCTTTGGAACTCTTCAGGGAGCAGTCCGGCTTGGTGGGCGATCTGCTCAATAGCAGTCAACGGCGTGGAGCGACAAATTTCGATATCTGGCAGCATAAAACCCTCATCATGGCGATGAAACTGGTTGGGAAAACGTTTGCGTCGCGATAATAGCTTTAAATATGAGCTTGTAAAGGGGAATTATCGAGACGATTGTTTTGCAAGGCCGGAATTCTAAACCATTCCTGATGTTGATCAAACGTCTGCAACGGAATTTGCTGGGGAAGGGTGTAAAGAAAACAGGCGCTGAGCGTCAGCGCCTGTGTGGGATTAGGCAAGCTTGATTAACGCTGCGACAAGGCGATCAATGCCCGCTGCGGCTTGAGAGATGTTTTCAGCCAGCATGTACGCGGGAGTGGACAGGACGTTGTGTTTTTGGTCGAACACAAAGTCGTCGACCGGGCAGGTGACGTGTTCGCCGCCCATTTTACGGAAAGCGCTGGCGGTGTCTGGATCGCTGCCGATGGTGCCTTCCACACCATGTTCGTAAATCATGGGAATGATGGTGGGCGCAATGCAAAGGTATGCCGCAGGTTTACCCGCTTGTGCGAAGGCACGACACGCCGTGGCAACGTGGGTGTTGATACTGCATTCAGACCCTTTGAGCGCAAAATCGGTGAGGTTTTTCGCTGCGCCAAAACCACCCGGTAGCAGCAGCGCATCGTAATCGTCCACTTTGAGTTTAGCCACATCTTCAATGTGACCACGGGCAATCCGAGCGGCTTCTACCAACACGTTGCGTTTCTCATCCGTGGCTTCGCCGGTGAGGTGGTTGACCACGTGCATTTGATCAATGTTGGGCGCGAAACAGTGCCAAGTGGCACCGTGTTTTTCAATCGCGTGGAGGGCAAGCACCGATTCATGAATTTCGGCGCCATCGAATACACCACATCCACTCAATATCACAGCTACTTTTTTCATCGGTCGGTTCCTTAATCGTCTAAACGGCGGCGTCTTTCTTGCGCTTTCGGCCTGATTCTGCAGGTGATGTTTGCTTATCTTCTAAGTCTAGTTGAGGTGATGATTCATGTTGTTGTTCGTCGTCGCGAATTTCATCATCCGTTTCGGGATAATGCTTCACCACGAAAGGCATCAGCATGACTGAGGAAGGCAAGAAGTGTTTCATCGATGACTCCGACGTTGGGGAAAACACCCGTTATAAGCCCAGCATGAGCCTCGGTCTTTGCGCTAAATCACTGTCCTTTCGGGTTTTCTGAGATTGACGGCTCAGAAGATGCCTTGATCCCAATACGGCTGATCGGTGCCCAGTTTTTCGCTAATGAACTCCATAAAAGCGCGCACTTTATGCGGCAGATGTTTGCGTTCGGGAAACACGGCGTAAATTGCGTGCTCGGGCAGCGGGTAATCGGTCATGATGGCGTGCAGCTTACCAGCGCGAATGTCTTTGCTCACCAAAAAAGTTGGCAGTTGGCCGATGCCCAATCCATCAAGCAGGGCGCGGCGAATCGCTTCGCTGTTGTTGACGCTGAGGTTCCCGGTTGGAATCACTTTGAAATCCGACCCGTTTTGGGTGAAGGTCCATTCGCTGCCCCCTCGAAAGTAGGAGTACACCAAGCAGTTGTGTTGCAGTAAATCCGCAGGTTTCTGCGGTGCAGGGTGCCGGCTGAGATAATCAGGTGAGCAGCACAACACGCTACGACAGCGCACTAATCGTTTGGCAACGAGGTTAGAGACCGGCAAATGGCCGATACGAATGGCGAGGTCAAAGCCGCCTTGCACTAAATCGACCATCTGATCTTCCAATTGCAGATCGATTTCGACTTTCGGGTAGCGGGTGAGAAACTCGGCAATCAGCGTCGCGACATGCAACACGCCAAACGACATGGGCGCTGTGATCTTCAGTTTACCTTGGGGTTCACCTTGTAGTTCAGTGACCGCGTCACTGCCTTGCTGTGCAAAGCTCAGCGCTTGGGACACATGGTAATAATAGCGTTCACCCGCTTCAGTGAGGCTCAGTTTACGCGTGGTGCGGTTGAGCAGGCGAATGCCCAACTCATCTTCAAGTTGCGTCACGCGTTTGCTCACGGCAGACTTGGTGATGCTGAGTTTCTCGGCGGCGCTGGAGAAGCTGCCGCATTCTACGACGGCAACGAAAATCGGAATGGCGGCAAATGTGTTATCCATCATTGTTGAGATATTCTTAACAAAAAGTTTCCATTCACAGAGATTAACATCTCACGGAAAACAATCTAGACTGAGCGCGACATTTTGAGGAAACCAACATGAAGTACGATTGGATCTTATTTGACGCTGACGAGACCCTGTTTCATTTCGATGCCTTTCAAGGGATGCAGCTGATGTTCGCGCGCAAAGGCGTGGATTTTACTGAACAAGACTTTCACCACTACCAACAGGTCAACAAGCCGTTGTGGGTGGATTATCAAAACGGCACCATTACCGCGGCCGAGCTCAAGCACATTCGCTTTGAGTCTTGGGCACAAAAACTGGAAACGACCACTGCAGAGCTCAACAGCGCGTTTTTGAGCGCAATGGCGGACATTTGCACCTTGCTGCCCGGTGCCAAAGAGCTGATGGAAGCCCTCAAAGGCAAAGCCAAATTGGGCATTATCACCAATGGGTTTACGGAATTGCAGGATGTGCGTTTGACCAAAACGGGCATGAAAGACTATTTCGACCACATTGTGATCTCGGAAGAAGTCGGCATTGCGAAACCGGACGCAGGGATTTTCGCTCATGCGATGGCGGTGATGGGCAACCCGGAAAAAGCGCGTGTGTTGATGGTGGGGGACAACCCGCATTCAGACATTTTGGGTGGGCTGAATTTTGGGATTGAAACATGCTGGTTGAATGTACATCAGCAGCCAAAACCCGAAGGTATCGATGCGCATTATGAAGTGCGTTCACTGCATGAATTGAAAGAGATTTTGATTGCTTAAATCGCTCCTGGTGCAAAGCGAACACTTTGCACCGGATTCCCGCTGTTAACGGTTGAAATCGCCTTCACGTTCAGGCTGATACACCACTTCGATAATCTCAATGGTCTTCTCAGCGCCGCCAGGCATTGGCCATGTTAACGTTTGACCTGCCGCCAACCCCAGCAATGCGCTGCCGACAGGGGCAAAAATCGAAATATCGTCACTATTTTTCACTTCGTGTGGGTAGACCAAATTCTTCTGAATGATCTCGTCTTTTCCGGTGAACTTAAAACGCACCGTTGAGTTCATGCTCACGACATTGTCTGGCATGTCCTGCGGTTCGTTGATGGTTGCTCGGTCGAGTTCATCTTCCAGCTTTTCCAATTCGGGTGACAGTTTGGGCATCTTCTCCAGCAGAGCGCTGATGCGGTCCATGTCCAGAGTTGAAACCACGATGGTATGGTGATTCGGCATTTATTTTCTCCAAAAAGAAATACCGCCCTGACAGGTCAGGGCGGCATAAAACCAACAAGGGTTATCGAATTCATAAGGTGGTAGCTCAAACCTTAGTCTTTGTAATTTAAGAATTCAATCGATATGCACACAGTTTTTAAGTAATAAATTGTGTATGTTTGTAAATAGTGATGTTCTTTTATCCACCCCTTCAGCCCCCCCCGAGCAGAGTGAAGAAAAAGGTGATCCTTGGCTTGATCTTCGTTCTGAGTACTGACTACGCTTTACTTGAGGTCGTGTGAGCGCCCTCAGGAGCTTTGCATCAAACCAATGACTATTCAGCAAAGTGACGGCTAGGCGAAATACGTGCTGCTCGGTGGACAGGGCAGGATGAGTATGGGTTTAACATGGCTATTTCAGGCAAAATTTCAGAATGGAATGACGCAAAAGGGTACGGCTTTATCACCGTCGATAACTATCGCGGCAAAATCTTCTTTCACATTTCCGATGTGCAAGGTCACGGCCGGCGGCCAAAAATCAACGAAGCGGTTCACTTCAAATTGGCAAAAGAGTCCAACGGCTCTTTGCGTGCGATCGACATTGAACGACCGATGGTTTACGGGTTATCTCTCGCTTTGTCAGTGTGGTTCATCACCGTCCTTTTTGCCAGTATTTATCTGGTGAACTACCCGCCAATCATTGTGCTGTTTTACATTCTGATCAGCGCCATCACCTATGTCGTGTATGCGTTTGATAAAAGCGCCATGCTCAACAATGAATGGCGCATTTCGGAATGGTTGTTGCACGCGTTGTCGTTACTGGGAGGCTGGCCGGGCGCGTTGATGGCACAGGCCTTTTTGCGTTTCAAAACGTTAGAACAGCCATTTCGAATGATTTTTTGGCTGACGGCACTGGCGAACTTTTCCGTGTTTTTGTACACCTTAACTGGGCACGGTGCCGACACGCTCGCGCAGCTGATCGTGCGTTTGCAAGTGTTCTAAGCATAAAGTCTGCGCTTCACATCAACGCGGTTATGGAAACAAAAAACGGGCCAAGGCCCGTTTTTTTAGGGGCGTTCACCCGCGAGTAATCGGCGTTCGATATCCGCAACCACGGCCGGAAAATCGGCGATGGTGTCAATCAAGTAATGGGGGTTGGCTTGTGAGAGTTTGTCGCGAGCGCGAACGCGGGCGGCGTTGAGTGTGGCTTCGTCGGCAGACAGATACGCTTGTTCGGTGAGTCCCGCTTCGTTGCCCGACAGCAGCAATCCGACCGTCCACATACCGGCGTTGTGGCCTTCATCAATGCCGGGCACCGCATCATCGACTTTGATGCAGGCGCGCACATCCGTCACGCCAAGTTCAATCACATTTTTGAGTGCCATGAACGGCGCCGGCCGGCCCCCTTGCGGTAGATCATCGGTTGCGACCACATAATCTGGCTGATAACCGTGTGCCTCTGCTGCTGGGATCAACACATCCATCACCTGACGCGGATAGCCGGAGCAAGAGCCGATTTTGATGCCACGTTGCTTAAGCGCGTTCACCACTTCAATCGCGTGTGGAATCGGCGCGGCGTGATCCGCCACTTTGGCAATTTGCAGCGGCATAAACGCGGCGTAAATGGCATCGATGTCCGCGCTGCTCATGGCGCGGCCCATTTGCTGCTCCCAGCGTTGCGCGACGTCTGGCAACCGGCCAACGGCCTGAATGTGATCCCATTTGCCCAATCCCATGGGCACGCGGGCTTCATCGAGTGAAATTTCAAAATCAAAACCTTGCTGAAAGGCTTCGACGAAAATCGTTGTCGGGGCGAAAGATCCGAAGTCGACAATGGTGCCAGCCCAGTCAAAAATAACGGCTTGAATTGGTGAATGCATGATGGTTTCCTTAAACGGTTTGCTTTATGAACGGTTTGCTTTACGAATGCTTGATGGCGTAGCCAAATGTGGCGCTGATTTCTTGGAGTGCGGATTCGAAGATCGCGAGTGCGTCATCAAGTTCAGCACGCTCGATGACCAGCGGAGGGCTGAGTTGAATCACATTCCCCTGCGACACCTTAAAACTCAATCCGTGGTTGAGGCAGTGATAGAGCACCGCTTCGGCTTCATCGTACGCACGCTGTTTGCTGGTTGGGTCTTGTACCAGCTCCACGCCCCACAATAAGCCGATGCCGCGGACATCGCCGATCAACGCATAACGTTGCTTCATCGCGTGTAGGCGTTGGTGCAAATAGTGGCTGTCGCGTTGTACTTTGCTCAGTAGTTGTTGCTGCTCGATGACTTCGATGGTGGCGAGCGCAGCGGCGCAGCCCAGCGGGCTTTTTTCGTGTGTGTAGTGCCCCAATGACACCGCAGCAGCGGTGTTGTATTGGTCTTTGGTGATCAGCGCCGCCATGGGCATGATGCCGCCGCCCAAACCTTTGCCGATGCACAGGATGTCCGGTTCGATATCAAATGCCTGATGGGTGAACCAGTGGCCGCTGCGTCCCATGCCGTTGGGAATGTCGTCAATGATGAGCAACACGCCGTGTTTGTCGCAGATTTCACGCACGCGCTTCCAGTACGCGCGGCTGGGCACTTGCACGTCGGTATTGCGTACCGCTTCAGCGATAAACGCGCCAACGCCGCCTTCTTTTTCAATCACATATTCCAAGTAGTCGGCGTAGTGAACGTCGCTGCCGTCTTCGCGAGGGAAAGCGCCACGGTAGCTCACCGCTGGGGGAATGCGCTCGACGCCCGCCAGCAACGGCCCCATGTTGTGGCGAAAACAGGCTTCGCCGCCAACAGAAATGGCATCCAGTGACGCGCCGTGAAACGCATCCCACAGCGACACGACTTTAAAGTTCTGTGTGACATGGCGAGCGAGTTTCAGCGCCATGCCAATCACCGAGGTGCCACCGGGGGCAAATAGCACGCGATTGAGTTCACCGCCGCAAATCTCAGTCAGTTTTTCGGCGCATGCCACCGCAATCGGATTGGTAAATCGGCGCGGCGAGAAGGCCAAGGTTTGCATTTGCTGAGTCACTTTTTCAACCACATGCGGGTGGCTATATCCCAATTGATGCACGTTGTTGCCATGAAAATCGAGATAGCGTTTGCCAGCCAAGTCGTCTAGGTACACATCGCGCGCGGTACTCAGCGCGTTGAGGCACGGCGTCGACATCGCCTGATGAAGAAACACATTCGCATCACGCTCAAGCAGCGAGCGCGTGTCGGGGTGTTGCAGGTTGCGGCCCCATTGCTCGCGTGCGGGCGTGGTGTTGATGTCGCCCTCGCTACGCCAATGAGTTTCCGGTTTCGCGTGGCTCATGAGGCAACGTTCCAGTACATGGCGTTTTGCACGGCTTCAATTAGGCGCTCAATGTCGTGCGGGTGAACATCCCCGATATTGCCAATGCGAAAACAGTCGGCATGGCTCACTTTCCCCGGATAGATCACAAACCCTTGTGCTTTTAAGCGCTGATAGAATTCGGCAAATTGGTAGTCCGGATGCGTGGGGGAATAGAATGAGGTGATGATGGGTGAGTGCAGCGACACATCGAGTAGAGGCGTAAAGCCAAGAGATTGCATGCCGCGCACCAGCGTGGTTTGGTTGGTTTGATAACGCTGATGACGCGCAGCGATGCCGCCTTCTTGTTCTAGTTCAAGTAGTGCCTGATAAAACGCGCGCACGGTGTGAGTTGGCGATGTAAAGCGCCATTTGCCGTGGTTTTTCTCCATGCATTGCCATTGGTCGTACAGATCGAGGCTCAGCGAACGGGCTTGGCCTTGGCATTGTTCCAGTTCACTCTGCTTGGCAATCACAAATCCAAACCCCGGCACGCCTTGAATGCATTTGTTGGCCGAGCTGATCATAAAGTCGATTCCGAGATCGCCGATATCCATCGGAATGCCACCAAAGCTCGACATCGCATCCACAATCACGGTTTTGCCGTATCTTTTTGCCAGCGCGACGACCTCCGCGATGGGATTCAACATGCCGGTGGTGGTTTCACAATGCACGATGGCCACATGGGTAATGGTGGTATCTTGCTGAAGGCACGTTTCGATGTGTTCAAGAGACGGTTGCGCAGTTTCACCGGGTGAGACGATGGCACAATCAATGTGCAGGTATGCTGCAATCTGCGCGATTCGGGCGCCGTACGCACCATTATCAACGACCAGCAGCTTGCCGTGTTGGCCTAAGGTGCTGCCGATGGTGGCTTCGACCGACGCGGTGCCGCTGCCTTGCATTAACACTGAGGTGTATCCGCTGTGACGGGTTGCCAACGCCACCAATTTTTGGCGAATCACTTCCACAATGTCTTTGTTGTATTCGTCATCCCACGTACACCAGTCTTTTAACATGGCTTCGCGCACAGTTTCTGTGGTTGAAAGGGGACCAGGGGTGAGCAGCAAGTAGTCGTTTTTCATGTGAACTCCGTTTTGGACTATACCAATAATTTAACGCTACTCTAGCAAGGAAAAATCGCTTCGGTAAAGGCAACCAACGCGGATTTCATAAAACTTTCACATCTTCCGTCACGACTATACGGATCGCCATACCACGAATGTAAGTATGAAATGCTCACAAAAATGCCAAATGAACGTCATTGAATCGTCACATAACAGGATTAGCGTAGAAAATAAATCTGGTACATACCAAATTAACTACAACTTGGAGATAACGATGAAAACCCGTTTTATGAAAGGAACTCTGGCTTCACTGGTCGCGTTATTTGCGGCGCAAGCATACGCAGCGCAAGAGGTGACGGTGTATACCGCGTTCGAAACCGACATTTTGGCGAAATACAAAACTGCGTTTGAAAAAGAGAACCCAGATATCGAAATTAAGTGGGTGCGTGATTCGACCGGTATCATGACGGCCAAGCTATTAGCTGAAAAATCAAACCCACGCGCCGAAGTGGTTTGGGGGCTGGCGGGTTCGTCGATGGCACTGCTGAAAAACGAAGGCATTTTGAAGCCATACACGCCGAAAGGTGCGAATGAACTGCGCGCTAACCTGAACGATCCGCAAGGTCAGCAGGCGTGGTACGGCAATGACGCGTTCTTCAATGCAGTGTGTTTCAACGAAGCGGTTGCCAAACAGTTGAATCTGCCAAAACCACAAAGTTGGGAAGATCTGACCAAGCCTGTTTATAAGGGCCACATCGCGATGCCAAACCCTGCGTCTTCGGGCACAGGTTATATGCAGGTGTCGGCTTGGCTGCAAAACATGGGTGAAGATAAAGGCTGGAACTACATGCAGCGTCTGGATCAAAACATCGCGCATTACACCCATTCGGGTTCAAAACCGTGCGTTCAAGCGGGCATGGGTGAAGTGGCGATTGGCATTTCCATGGCAAGTCGCGGCGCGAAGTTGAAAACGCAAGGCGCGCCACTGGATGTCATCATTCCTCAAGGCATCGGCTGGGAATCGGAAGCGGTGGGTTTGGTGAAAGCATCGGACGCAGCAAAACGCGTGGTGGACTGGTCTATCTCCAAAGCAGCCAACGAACTGTACATTGATATGTATCCGGTCGTGGGCCATAAAGATGTCAGCAAAACCGTGGCGAACTACCCGAACGTTGAAAAAGCGATGGCGAAGATGGACTTTGCGCAGATGGGCAACGAGCGCGCACGCGTGCTGAAAACTTGGTCTGAGAAGTTTGATGCGAAGTCTGAACCCAAATCTTAATGGGTTCGTCAACGCATGATTGAGGAGGCTTTGGCCTCCTTTTTTCGTTTTTTGCGTCATGTTGTACGGCAATCTTTTGGCTGAATAATCAACTGACACATTCCTGTCATCTCACGTCTATAAAATCGTCACCACAGTGTCACATAGGGATTCTATATTTGGACTATACCAAATTAAGGATCTTGTTATGACCTCACAGCCTTATTTAGAAATTCACAACGTCATCAAACAGTTTGGCCAGTTTACGGCGCTCAAAGGTATCGACCTTCACATTCAGCAAGGAGAGTTTGTCTGCTTTCTTGGCCCCTCGGGCTGTGGCAAAACCACATTGCTGCGTGCCATTGCCGGATTAGACTTACCCACGTCGGGCGCCATTTTCCAAAACCAGCACGAGATGACCTTTTTGCCGCCTGAAAAGCGTGATTTCGGCATCGTCTTCCAATCTTACGCGCTGTTTCCAAATTTAACTGTGCAAGAAAACATTGCTATCGGCCTGAAAAATCAGGGACTCTCGACGCGCGAGGCATTAGAAAAAGTCGATGAGTGGCTGGACACCATCGGTTTACCAACTTCAGGGCAAAAATTCCCCAATCAACTGTCCGGCGGCCAGCAACAACGTGTCGCGCTGGCGCGAGCATTGGCGCTGTCGCCCGGCTTATTGCTACTGGATGAACCTTTGTCGGCGCTGGATGCCAAAGTTCGCGCCCATCTGCGCGATGAAATTTGCCGCCTGCAACGTAAGCTTGGGATCACCACCATTATGGTGACGCACGATCAGGACGAAGCGTTAACCATGGCCGACCGAATTGTGGTGATGAACCACGGCGTTATTGAGCAGGTTGGCTCGCCTCAAGAGATCTACCAGCAACCGGCCAGCCGATTTGTGGCGCAGTTTGTTGGTCACATGAATTTCATTCCCGCGTCGATGACCACGCCGCTACAAATGCGCGTTGCCGAGTCGCTGATCAGCTTGCCTGCGATTGGCAATGCCAGTGTGCAGCAGGGCGATCACTTTGAACTGGCTGTGCGGCCAGAGCAGTTGGCGTTTGTGGAACGCAATAGCAATGCCATGCCGGTGAAGATTATATCGCTGGAATTTCTGGGTGCATTTTATCGTATTGAGTGCCGTTTTCAGGATGAACCGTCGTTGCCTGCGGTGCATGTGGATCTCTCGGTGCAACAAGTCGTCGATAGCGCGATCCAAGCCGGTGATGTGCGTCATTTGGCGATTCGCGACACCGTGGTTCAGGTCTATCCAACCCGCATGACAACGCGCGATGCTGCCTAAGGTGAGAAAGTGAAAGCTATGATTTTATCCAACGCAACCACAGCCACATCAAGTCGCTGGTGGCAACGCATCAGTCGCGACAACTTGATTTTGGGCGTGACACTGACCGCGCTCTTGTTGTTTATGTGGCTATTCATTTTGATGCCGTTGTGGGCCATGTTGGTCAAATCGGTACAAAACCGCGCCGGTGAGTATGTCGGCTTGGCAAACTTTGCGACGTATTTCTCCTCCAACGCTTTGTGGCAGTCGATGGGCAATACGTTCACCGTCGGTGTGCTGGTAACGGTGGTGGTGTCGACGTTGGCATTTGGTTATGCCTACGCGTTAAGCCGTTCGTGTATGCCGATGAAGGGGCTGTTTCAAGTGCTGGGCAGCGCGCCGATTTTGGCGCCTTCGTTATTGCCCGCGATCAGCCTGATTTTTCTGTTTGGCAATCAGGGCATCTTCAAGTCTTGGCTGGGCGGTGAATCGGTGTATGGACTGATGGGGATTAGCCTTGGGTTGATCTTCTGGACCTTTCCCCATGCTTTGATGATTTTAAATACCTCGCTGCGCACGTCTGACGCGCGTTTATACGAAGCGGCGCGCGCGCTGAAAACGCCCGGTTGGAAAACCTTTCTGGTTGTGACGTTGCCCGCCGCCAAGTACGGTTTGATCAGCACGCTCATCGTGGTGTTTACACTGGTGGTGTGTGACTTTGGGGTGCCGAAAGTCATCGGCGGGAGTTACAACGTGTTGGCCACCGACATCTTCAAACAGGTGGTGGGGCAACAAAATTTTGCCATGGGTGCAGTCACCAGCTTGTTGCTGTTGCTTCCTGCGGCGTTGGCGTTTATCGCCGATCGTTGGGTGCAAAAAAAGCAAAAGAACTTGTTTGATACCCGCTCCGTCGCGTATGTTCCGAGCCCAAATCGCGTGCGTGATTCACTGTGCTTTCTCTATTGTCTGACGGTGTGCGGCGCGATTGTGCTGGTGTTGGGCATGGCGGTATACGGTTCATTGGTGACGTTCTGGCCTTGGAACAAAGCGCTGACGCTTAATAACTACAACTTTGCGGAGATGAGCACCTACGGCTGGAGCCCATATTTCAATTCACTGATTCTGGCGACCTTTACCGCATTGATTGGTACGGTGGTGATTTTTCTTGGTGCGTATGGCATCGAAAAAGGCCGCGCCTTTGCGCCAGTGCGCCAACTGATGCAGATGCTGAGTGTGGTGCCGATGGCGGTGCCGGGCATGGTGCTGGGGTTGGGGTACATTTTTTATTTTAACGATGCGGCCAATCCGCTCAGTGTGCTGTACGGCACCATGGCATTTTTGGTGGTGAACACCATCGTGCATTACTACACCGTGGGGCACATGACGGCGCTGACCGCCCTTAAACAACTGCCAGGGGAAATTGAAGCGACGGCGGCATCGATTAAACTGCCACAATATCACTTGCTGTTTAAAGTGACGCTACCGGTGTGCTTGCCTGCGGTACTGGATATCGCTAGCTATCTGTTTATTAATGCATTGACCACCACTTCTGCGGTAGTATTTCTTTACTCAACAGACACCATCCCGGCATCGGTCTCGGTATTGAATATGGACGATGCAGGGCAAACGGGCGCTGCAGCGGCAATGGCCGTGATGATCATGGGCTCAGCGGCAGGGGCGAAAGTCGTGCATCTGGTGACCGAAAGGCTGCTGAGCAAGCGCACCCAAGCTTGGCGCAAACGCTAAGCGCTAAGCCCAAAGTTCAAGGTTCAAAGCCCAATGACCGCGATTGAGTGATAAACGAGTAATAAGGAATCACGTGCAATACGTAAAAATTAAAGATGCCATCGTGGAGCAAATCGACGCGGGCATGCTCACCCCAAGACAGAAATTACCCGCTGAGCGAAAGTTGGCTGAGTCGTTCGATACCACGCGCGTCACGCTGCGCGAAGCGCTGTCGCTGTTGGAAGCGGAAGGGAAAATTTACCGAGAAGATCGCCGCGGCTGGTTTATCTCACCAGAGACGCTGCGTTACGATCCGTCCCAAACGCTCAATTTCACCAACATGGCATTGGCGCAAAATCGCCAACCGAACACGGAACTCTTGAGCGCCAAAGCGGTGATTGCCAACAAGCAGGCGACCAAGTTACTGAACCTCAAACCATTTTCAGATGTGTATCGCGTCGATCGAGTGCGGTATCTGGAAAATCGTCCTGTGGTGTATGTGACCAACTACATTCGTCCGGAACTGTTTCCCAATTTGCTTGATTTCGATTTGTCGAATTCACTGACGGATATCTATCGCGAGCACTTTGGCACCCAGTATCAAACCATTCGTTATCGCATCACGACCAGTTCCTTATTGGGCGAAACTGCGCAGGCGCTGCGGGCCACCGCGGGCACCCCCGCCATGGTGGTGGAGCGTGTGAACTACAACCAAAATGGCGACTTGATTGACTGCGACATTGAGTATTGGCGTCATGATGCGATCAGCATTGAATCGGTCGCGCAGTTGAGCCGTTAAAAACAAAACGAACAAGTCTGAAGGCTCCGCACGGAGCCTTTTTCTTCGAAGTAAGGAAGCTGCCATGGACGTCTTGGCGATAGGGTTAGTGGTTTTTTCAGCCGTGCTGCACGCAGGCTGGAACATTCTGGGTAAAAGTCACGCCGGTTCAGGTGTCGCCTTTACCATGGCGGCCAGCCTCTCGGCGTGTTTGTTGCTGACGCCGTATCTCATTTGGTATCTCGTGACCGTTGGCTGGACAACGCTACCCCCGGCATTTTGGGGCTTGCTGCTCATCAGCGGCTTGGCGCAGATGGTCTATCTGGTGGGGCTGATCGTGGCGTATAAACACGCCGATGTGGGCGTGATTTACCCCATTGCACGCGCACTGCCGGTGATGATGGTCGGCGCGCTCAGCATGTGGCTTGGCCACACCTTAACGCAATTCCAATGGCTTGGTTTTGTACTCATCACGTTGGGATGCATGCTGGTGCCGCTCACGGGGTTTCGTCAGTTTACGCCGCGCTCGTACTTCAATGTCGGGGTGTTGTGGGCCTTGGTGGCGGCACTTGGCACGACGGGCTATTCCGTGATTGATAAAGAGGCACTGCTTTTACTGACTCAAGCCGCAGGCGAAGTGCTGGGCAACTCCTACAGCGCGGTTTTCTATCTGGGGGTTCAATTCTGGGCCATGGTGCTGCCGGTGATTTTGTGGTGTGTGGTGACGGGCAACCGTAAAGAGCTGCAGCGCGCGTGGCAAATCCGTAAAGCAGCGAGTATGGCCGGAGTGATGATGGCGTCGACCTACGGATTGGTGCTGTTTGCCATGACCATGACCGACAATGTCAGCTTAGTCGTGGCGCTGCGCCAAATCAGTATCGTGATGGGCTTGTTTATGGGCGTGTGGTTTCTGGCAGAGAAATGGCACTACACGCGCGGCGCGGGCGTGGTGTTGATCCTCTCCGGGATCGTTTTGACACTGGGCAAAGTATAAACGTCCTCAAAGCGCGTATTCAAACAGTGATTCCTGCCAGCCACCGATTGGAAATGTGCGCAAAGTAATAGGGACGTATTCTCATTTGTGATAGCCTCTGCGCTTCAGCTCAGATTCAATAGGTGAATCCCTCATGAAAATATTCAGCAACTTCGACAGCGGCAGCATTCACGTTGTCAGCGCGGACAACAAAGACGATATTCAACTGAAGATCCCGAATGACAACATGTCGGAGTTTTATCAGTGGTTCCACTTCCGTCTCGAAACACAAGCCGAAGCATCGCACACCATCAAACTGCTCGACTTGGCCAAATCGGCGTATCCGGAAGGCTGGCAAGGCTACGATGTGGTGGCATCTTACGACCGTGAAGAATGGTTCCGCATTCCGTCTGAATTTGATGGTGACACCCTGACATTCACGGTGATCCCTGAGCGCAGCTCTATCTATTTCGCGTATTTTGCGCCGTACAGCTACGATCGTCACCTTGATCTGCTGCACATGGCGCAAAGCGCGCACTATTGCCAGTTGGAAACGCTGGGTCATACACTCGACGGCAACGACATGAGCTTGCTGACGTTTGGTGAGCCAGATGAAGGCAAAAAGAAAATCTGGGTGATTGCACGCCAGCACCCAGGTGAAACCATGGCCGAATGGTTTGTGGAAGGGATGATTCAGCGTCTGTTGGACGACAACGACACCGTGGCGCGCGCATTGTTGGAAAAAGCGGTGCTGTACGTGGTGCCGAACATGAACCCGGATGGCGGGGTGCGTGGTCACCTGCGCACCAATGCGGTCGGCGTGAACCTCAACCGCGAATGGCAAACGCCATCGATGGAAAAGAGCCCGGAAGTTTACTTGGTGCGTGAGCGCATGCTGCAAACTGGCGTCGACATGTTCCTTGATATCCATGGGGATGAAGCGATTCCATACAACTTTGTGGCTGGTTCTGAAGGCATTCCTGCTTACAATGAAGAACTGGCGGCACTAGAAACGGCATTCAAACAAGCACTACTGACGATTACGCCAGAGTTTCAAGATGACATCGGCTACGACAAAGACGAAGCGGGCAAAGCGAACTTGACGGTGGGCTCGAATTGGGTTGCTGAGCAATTTCACTGCCTGTCTTACACCGTCGAAATGCCATTTAAAGATCACAACAATCATCCGGATCCGCTGTACGGATGGTCGCCAGAACGCAGTGTGCTATTTGGTCAGGACATGCTGGCAGCCGTTCTCGCTGTATCAGATAAGATCTAATTCAAGCCAAATGTTGATATCGAAAGCCAGCGCCATGTTGCTGGCTTTTTTGTCTTTGTTGCTGACATCAACAGGAAGCAGACATAAAAATTAATCGGTAGCAGACATAAAAAATGGCCCGAAGGCCATTGAGGGGGGAAGTGTTGTGACACTTCTTAAGGTTCGGTTGCCTAGCTGTTGGCTTCTGCGTCTTCGCGTTTAATTACTTTGTGACCATCTTCGCTGACGCCGTTTTTCCAGTAGCTGCTGATGTAGATGTGTTCGCGGTCAATCTCTTTCTCATTGCGGAAGTATTGACGCAGCGCGCGCATCGATTCAAATTCACACGCACACCACACCGAACATTGTCCATCAAGCCAAGGCTGCGCTTTCACCGCTTCAACTAACGGCGTGCCAACACTCCAAATGACCTTGACGCCAGCCGGTGCGTTGAGTACTTGCTTGTCGTCTTCATCGTCGATTTCAATCACTGCGTAACCTTGCGTGTCGGCGCTTAAGTTTTCAAGCGTGACGGACAGTGCAGGCAGGGCAGTCATGTCGGCTGCCATAAAGATCCAATCTGCTTCGGTATTGAGGCCTTGGCTCTTCCCTGGGCCACCGATCGAAATGGTATCGCCCACTTGAACTTGCTCGGCCCAGCGCGCTGCAAAGCCGCACGATTGGTCTTCTGTAATGTGGCGCACAAAGTCGACCACAATGCTGTTGGTTTGTGGGTCAAACTGACGAATGGTGTAGGTGCGCATCAGGGGGCGAGCCTCATCGCCGAGTGTGCTGATATCCGTGCCGCCATCCGGCGTAAACAGCAGTTTGATGTAGCCGCCTTCACTCTCTTTACCAAAGTGAGCGATGGTATCGCCTTGCAACGTGATGCGTTGGAAATGCTTAGAAATGGTTTGGGAATCTGTGACGGTTAGAGCATGGAAGCTTCGTTTTTGTGGTTTATTTTGCATAGTAGCTCATCAATGTAACGACTTTATATTGGCTGTAACCTTAACGTTAATTGCTGACTTCGGCAATGATAATTGTTGTCATTTACCTAAATTTACACTTAACACCAAATGACCCATTAACAATCGATATATGACCCATATCGTTTCCATCATTGAATACAATGACACAGCGACTCAACAAGAATTATCTCACTGTGCGCTCGCCAACACGCTGAATATGTTGCACTATCTCAAGGTCTCTACGCCCTCAACGCCTGAAAGGAAGGAAATCGAAGCTATGCAACACTCGCTGATTCTGGTGCTCGGAAAACGTTTGGTGAACAACCAGTTAACTGCGGAAGGAGAAAGCCGCGTCCAAGCGCTGGTGGCATGGCTTGCCGCGAAGCAGTTCGCTCATCCAATCATTGGGTTTTGCGGGGGATGTACCGACGGGCAGCAGGTGTCAGAAGCGTCTGCTATGGCTGAAGCCTTTATTCAGCAAAGCCAAAAACACGGTTTGAACCCGAATGAGATGACGCTGGTGTTGGAGCAAGCATCAACCAATACCATTGAGAACATCGAATGTATGGCGCAAACCCTGAGGGAACAAGGGATCTTTGCCGCAGGCAGTGAGATTGATGTCATTTTTGCCTCGAACGATTATCACCTCAAACGCATTTTTGAAATTCAACGTTTAATGGATGAGCAAGGGTTACTGCGTGTGCTCAAGCAGCGCTGTGCGGCACAAGGATTGACGCTTCATATCGATCCGCAGCTTGAGCATCACATTTTGGCACCGTATCCCCACTGCAGCGATCGCGCGGCGCTGTTTTTATTGATGGACGAAATCACCACCTATCGTGTGTATCTCGAAGGGGTGGTTCGTGGTGTGTTTCAGCGCCCACTCGCCCAGGTTCGTGAGGTGCCGTTCAGCATTGCGGAGAACGCCATCAGCTTGGCACAAACGGTGTGCCAGCAACGTGGCGAACGCCCTGAGGTATTAACTGCGCTGTTTGATATCGAGCGCGCGATGTTAGCCACCACCCCCGATGCATCGGCAGATGTGGTGCAGGATGCCTTAAGCACGTTGCATCACAACTTAACCGCTCTCAATCGTCACTTTGACCCCGAGCAGTTGCCTCGAACAACTGTTTAAGGTGTGATCAAGGTTTCAGCTTGTCGAAATTACCCCTTTTGTGACTATTTTCAAATTTGTCAAAAGCGGGATGCTGTCTAGAATTATTTCATGAGGCACTTTGATCTTGGTGCCAAATTTTGACCTTGTTTTTGGTTTCCGCATTGTTTTCACGCGGCAGTGGTGCATGCATTTTAGGGGATCAGCCCATGACAGAGAAACAGTATCGATTGGTGACACGCAGCGATTTCGACGGGCTTGTGTGCGCCGTATTACTTAAAAAACTTCAACTCATCAACGACATCAAGTTCGTCCACCCCAAAGACATGCAAGACGGGAAGGTGGAGGTGACGCAGAGTGACATTGTCACGAATTTGCCGTATGTCGGCGATGCTTTCTTGGTGTTTGATCACCATCATTCTGAAACACTGCGCAATGCCGGTGAACGCCATAATCACATTATCGACCCTGACGCGCCATCGGCGGCACGGGTGGTGTGGGAATATTATGGGGGGCTGGACGTGTTTCCCGACCAATGGTTGGAAATGATGGAAGCGGTCGACAAAGGGGATTCTGCGCAGTTTAGCCGCGATGAAGTGTTGGATTCGACAGGCTGGAACCTGCTCAATTTTTTGATGGATGCACGTACCGGGCTGGGGCGGTTCCGCGATTTCCGCATCTCCAATTACAACCTGATGATGGACTTGATCGACTATTGCGCCAATCACACGATTGACCAGATCTTGTCGCTGCCGGATGTGCAAGAGCGCATTGGCTTGTATCGCGACCATGAAAACTTGTTCAAAGAGCAAATTCAACGCTGCGCGCGCATTCACGATAACTTGGTGCTGCTTGATTTGACCTATGAAGAGGTGATTTACGCGGGCAACCGCTTTATGGTGTATGCGCTGTTTCCGCAATGCAATATTTCGATCCATAAGATGTGGGGCTTTCAAAAGCAGAACATCGTGTTTGCCACCGGAAAATCAATTTTTGATCGCAGCTCGCGCACCAATATTGGTGAATTGATGCTGCAATACGGCGGCGGTGGTCATGCAGCGGCGGGAACGTGTCAAATTCCGGTCGAGAAAGCCGAACAGGTGGAGCGCGAATTGATTTTGCAGATCACCAAAGATGGTTAAGCGATCATCAATCCATCATTGGCATGAATGCGAATGATGAAAAAAGCCTGCTGCGGCAGGTTTTTTTATGCCTCACTTTGATAAAGTAAGCGCCGAAATTTCTAGAGGGACGCCATATGAGACATTTACATATTGCTACGCATCCGGAAGTGGGGCCACTGAGTCAACACCATATTCTGCAACGCAAAGCCGCACGGGCCATTGTTCTGGATGGCGAAGAGATTCTGATGCTCTATACCGAGCGCTATCACGATTACACCTTGCCGGGCGGCGGCGTGGATGAGCACGAAGACATCCTGCAAGGGTTGGTGCGCGAACTACGAGAAGAGACGGGCGCGCAAAACATTCACAACATCAAAGCCTTTGGCCTCTATGATGAGTTTCGTCCTTGGTACAAGGATGATGCGGACATCCTACACATGGTGTCGTACTGTTTTACCTGCAAAGTGGACCGTGAATTGGGGGAGACCAATTACGAAACTTATGAGATCAATAACGGCATGAAACCGGTTTGGATCAACATTCGTGACGCGATTGCGCACAACGAACAGACCATGGCAAACAGTGACAAAAAAGGCATGAGCATTGAACGCGAAACCTTCTTGCTGCGTTTAATTGCCAAAGAACTGCTCTGATTTTCCCCGCTTTACCCCCATCAACTGCTGAAATCTTTGAACTATGCCGCCGCTTGGCGTGTCTATAAGGTTTCAGCAGTTTCGTAATCGATAAATTTCTCTATACTTACCCAAGTAGCTGAATTATTAATAAGAAATGTACCCGTAGAACCGAGGTGACGATGCGTTGCGCTGTCGGTTCAGTGACGGGAACAAAACCGATGACTTCTCCATCTTGCCAGATTTGTCGCTGAGTCTTGAATTGGCCGCACGGTGGAGCAGCACGACGTTAAGTAGAAGGATTCTTTCATGGGCAAAATCAAACCAATCGCGTTGGGTGTGGCACTCTCTGTCTTTAGCCACGTTTCTCTCGCCAACGTCATCGAAACCACCAGTCTGGTCGGTTTTGGTCAAGCCAAGTACCCCGATAACTTCACTCACTTTGACTACGTGAATCCCGATGCGCCGAAATACGGCAAAGTCACCTACGGTCAGGTGGGCACGTACGATAACTTTAACCGTTACGCCTCACGTGGTGTGGCGGCCGCAGCCAGCGGCGAACTCTACGATTCATTGATGTTTTCGCCCTCTGATGAAATTGACTCTTACTACCCGCTGATTGCAGAAAAAGTACGCTATTCCGACGATTACACTTGGCTTGAGCTAGACATCAACCCGAAAGCCCGTTTTCAAGATGGTGTCCCTATTACGGCGCACGATGTGGAATTTACCTTCAACAAGTTCATGACCGAAGGCGTACCGCAATATCGCGTGTATTACAAAGAGATCAAATCGGTGAAGGCGCTGAACGATAAAACCGTGCGCATCGAAATGAGTGAGCCGAACCGAGATAAACTCTTTAGCTTTGCGCAGCAAACGCGTGTGCTGCCCGAGCATTTCTGGAAAGACAAAAGCTTGTCTGAGCCGCTGAATCAACCACCGGTCGGCAGCGGTCCATACCGAGTCGCGGATTTCAAACCGGGGCAGAGTATCACCTACACACTTGATGATAACTATTGGGCAAAATCGCTGCCTGTCAATGTGGGGCGCAATAACTTCAAACAAGTGCAATACGATTATTACCGCGACGACACCGTCATGCTTGAAGCGTTTAAGGCGGGCGAGTTTGATATTCGCCAAGAGAGTCAGGCCAAGTTCTGGGCAACGTCTTATACGGGGGTCAACTTTAACAATGGCTTTATCAAAAAAGAAGAGATCCCTCACAACGCACCTGCCGCCACGCAAGGGTTTGTGTTCAATATTCAACGTCCGGTGTTTAGTGATGTACGCGTGCGTGAAGCGCTGAACTACGCGATGGACTTTGAATGGATGAACAAAAACATGTTCTACAGCCAGTACACGCGCACGCGCAGCTATTTCCAAAACACCGAATACGAAGCCAAAGGATTACCTGATAAAGCAGAGCTTGCGGTGCTGGATCCGGTCAAAGATAAGATTCCGCCGCGCGTATTTACCACCGAGTTCCAGCCACCGGTGACCGATGGCAGCGGGCGTATTCGTCCGCAGATGCGTGAAGCGTTTAAGCTGCTGAAAGAGGCGGGTTGGGAGCTGAAAAATAAAGTGATGACCAACGTCCAAACCGGTGAGCCGATGACGTTTGAACTGCTGATTTACAGCCCAACCTCCGAGCGTATTGCAATTCCACTGCAAAAGAACCTCAAGTTGATGGGGATCGACATGAAGATTCGTACCGTCGACACCACTCAATACATCAAGCGCCTGCGTGATCGCGATTTCGACATGGTGTCGTCGGCTTATTCTGCTAATCCGTTCCCAAGCCCGAACCTGATGATTGTGTGGAACTCACACTACATCGATTCGACGTACAACACGGCTGGCGTGACCGACCCCGTCATTGATGAATTGACCTTGCAGATTGCGCAGCATCAAGAGGATCCAGAGCAACTAAAATCGCTCGGTAAAGCGTTGGACCGCATTCTGCAATGGAATTTCTACATCATCCCGCAGTGGTATACCAGCATGTACCGCGTTGCCACATGGGATAAGTTTGAACGCCCGGCTGAAATGCCAACCTACGATTTGGGCATTGATACCTGGTGGATCTCACAAGAGAAAGCCCAGAAGTTACCAGAAAAACGTCGCTAAGAGGCAGTTATGGCAGCGTATATTCTTCGCCGTTTGTTGTTGGTGATCCCAACGCTGTGGGCGATCATCACCATTAACTTCTTTATCATTCAGATTGCGCCTGGTGGCCCGGTTGAACAGGCCATCGCCAATCTGGAAGGGCATTCCAACGGCATCATGGAACGCTTTTCGGGCGGTGGTCAGGAAGTCGATATGTCGAAAATCGACAACGGCAGCCCGTCGGGTTACAAAGGTTCGCGTGGGTTGGATCCCGAAGTGGTCGAGGCGATCAAACGTCAGTTCGGGTTTGATAAGCCACTGCATGAACGCTACTTCGACATGCTCAAAAACTACGTGACGTTTAACTTCGGTGAAAGCTTGTTTCGCGGTGGGAACGTCATTGATTTGATTGTCGAGCGCCTGCCGGTCTCTATTTCCCTTGGGTTGTGGAGCACGCTCATCATTTACCTGATTTCGATTCCACTCGGCATCATGAAGGCGATTCATCACGGCTCGCGCTTTGATGTGTGGTCGAGTGCGATGGTGATTGTCGGGTATGCGATTCCCGGTTTCTTGTTTGCCATCATTCTGATCATTGTGTTTGCCAGCGGGAACTACTTCAGTTGGTTTCCGCTGCGCGGTTTGGTGTCGGACAACTTCGCGCAGCTGAACTGGTATCAACAGATCATCGATTATTTCTGGCATCTGGCGCTGCCGATTTTCGCCATGGTGATTGGCGGTTTTGCGACCTTGAGTATGCTGACAAAGAACTCGTTTCTGGATGAAATCAACAAGCAATACGTTGTGACCGCGCGCGCCAAAGGGCTCGACGAGCGTCAAATTCTGTATAAGCACGTGTTTCGTAACGCCATGTTAATCATCATTGCTGGTTTTCCGAGTGCGTTTATCAGCATCTTCTTCACCGGTTCGATGTTGATTGAAGTGATGTTTTCGCTCGAAGGCATTGGCCTGCTTGGCTTTGAATCGACCATTCAACGTGATTATCCGGTGGTGTTTAGTTCGCTGTATATCATGACGTTATTGGGCTTGTTGCTCGGCATTATTTCGGATCTCACCTACACCTGGGTTGATCCGCGCATTGATTTTGAGGCCCGTTAAATGGCGCTGTTAAAGAAGAAAGTGAATCCGCTGAATGCCGCGCGCTGGCAGCGGTTTAAATCGAATCGGCGCGGCTTTTATTCGTTGTGGATTTTTGCCCTGCTGTTTTTCATCAGCTTGTTTGCCGAAGGCATCGCCAATGACAAACCGCTGTTTATTTCCTATGACCATCACTGGTATTTCCCGGTGATGGAGCAGTACGCGGAAACCCGTTTTGGCGGCGAGTTTGAAACCGAAGCCGATTACACCGATCCATACGTCGTCGACCTGATTGAAGAGAAAGGGTACATCATTTGGGCGCCAATCCGGTTTAGCTACGACACCATTAACTATGACATCGTTGGTTCTGTTCCTTCGCCCCCCGATGCCGTGAACTGGTTAGGGACCGATGACAAAGGGCGCGATGTGCTAGCACGCATCATCTATGGTTTTCGTATTTCGGTGTTGTTTGGTTTTGTGTTGACCATCGTCTCGTCGTTCATTGGTGTGGTGGTCGGTGCGACGCAAGGCTATTACGGCGGTTGGCTGGATCTGTTTGGCCAACGCTTTATCGAGGTTTGGTCTGGCATGCCAACGCTGTTCTTGTTGATCATTTTGTCGAGCTTTGTTGAGCCCAATTTTTGGTGGTTGCTGGGCATCATGGTGCTCTTTAGTTGGATGAGCTTGGTGGGCGTGGTGCGCGCCGAGTTTCTGCGTTGTCGTAACTTTGATTATGTTCGCGCTGCGCAAGCGATGGGCGTGAGTGATTCCCGCATCATTCTGCGCCACATGTTGCCGAACGCGATGGTCGCCTCATTGACGATGATGCCGTTTATTCTGTCCGGTTCGGTGACCACGCTGACCTCGCTTGATTTCCTCGGTTTCGGTTTGCCCGTGGGGTCACCGTCGCTGGGGGAACTGTTGGCACAAGGGAAGGCGAATTTGCAGGCGCCTTGGCTTGGCATCTCGGCTTTTGTCGTTTTGTCGTTGATGTTGACGTTGTTGGTTTTCGTTGGTGAAGCGGTTCGCGATGCGTTTGACCCACATTTGCAAAGGAGAGGCTAATGAGCGACACATTACTCACGATTGACAACCTCTCGGTCGGTTTTGGGCGCGCTGGCGCGATTGAACCGGTGACGCATCAAGTGTCGTTATCGATTCGAAAAGGGGAAACATTGGCGCTGGTGGGCGAAAGTGGTTCAGGAAAATCGGTGACGGCGAACGCGATATTGAAATTGCTACCTAAAGGTTCGGCGCATTATCTGACCGGGAAAATCGATTTTGCAGGCACTGACACGCTGGCATGCTCTGAGCGTCAACTGCGCGGCATTCGCGGTGGCCGAATTGGCATGATCTTCCAAGAGCCGATGGTGTCACTCAATCCGCTGCACAAAATTGGCAAACAGTTGGTGGAAACCTTGGCAATTCATCGCGGTATGCGCCAGAAAAAAGCAGAATCGCTGGCCATCAGTTGGTTGGAAAAGGTGGGCATTCGTAACGCCCACATCAAGATTAACGCCTATCCGCATGAACTTTCTGGCGGTGAGCGGCAGCGTGTGATGATTGCGATGGCGCTGATCAACGAACCTGAGCTGCTGATTGCTGACGAGCCGACCACCGCGCTCGACGTGTCGGTGCAGGCGCAAATTCTCGATTTGCTCAAATCACTGCAACACGAATTGGGCATGGCAATGCTGTTTATCACGCACGATCTCAGTATTGTGCGCCGGATTGCTGACCGTGTCGCGGTGATGCAAGATGGGCGTTTGATTGAAGAGAACGAATGCAAAGCGTTGTTTGCGTCGCCGCAGCATCCTTATACCAAACTGCTGATTGAATCGGACCCGCGGGGTTTGCCTGTTGCTGCCGATCATCAAAGCCCAGTGTTACTGAAAACTGATCGATTAAAAGTGTGGTTTCCCATCACTGGCGGCTTATTTAAGCGTACCGTGAGTCACATCAAAGCCGTGACCGACATGCAGTTTGAGCTGCGCCAAGGTCACTCTATTGGTTTGGTTGGCGAGAGTGGTTCGGGGAAATCCACCACTGGCATGGCGATTCTGAAACTGGTGCACTCAGAAGGCGTGATTGATTACGCAGGGCAGGACATTCAGCAACTTGATCGCAAAGGCATGTTACCGTATCGCAGCAAAATGCAGGTGGTGTTTCAAGACCCATTCTCAGCGTTGAATCCAAGAATGTCGGTTGCTCAGGTGATTGGTGAAGGGCTGCATGTGCACACCGATTTCAGCGATGAACAGATTGATGACGCGATTTGTGAGGCGATGCGCGAAGTGGATTTGGATCCCGAGACGCGTCATCGCTATCCGAATGAGTTTTCTGGTGGCCAGCGCCAGCGCATTGCAATTGCCCGCGCATTAGTGCTCAAACCCGAATTTATTTTGCTGGATGAGCCGACCTCGTCGCTGGATCGCACGGTGCAAGCGCAAGTGTTGGATCTTTTAAAATCACTGCAAGAGAAATATGGCCTGACCTATCTGTTTATCAGCCACGATCTGAATGTGGTGAAATCACTGTGCCATTACACCATCGTGATGAAGCAAGGGCAGATTGTCGAGCAGGGCGCGACGCAAACCCTGTTCCAGCATCCTAATCACCCTTATACCCAAGAGTTGGTGCGACTCTCGTCGTTCTAATGCTTCGTTGTTCCGGACCCTTGTGTTCAGCCAAAGAAAAGCCCGGTTAATCCGGGCTTTTTGCTGCATGTGACATCAGGTTGACTTGGAGTGAATGGTCAACTCGGTAAAACCGGTGTGCGCATCGTACTCGCGATCAAACGCCAAATCCGGATAGTCGTGCACAATCAACTCCGCTGTGGTGTTGACGAGATTGCCGTCCAGCAAATGACCGCCCAAAACCTTGCCTTGTGAATCAGCGACTGCAATGTGCAGGTGCAGATGTTGCGGCGTTAAGGTGCCCATCAGCGAGACAATTTCAAACGGCGCTTGCAGCGATAATATTGAGGTGCTGTCGGCGAGGCGAATGTTCAGGTGCGATAAACAGCCCACGCATGAGGCAATCGAACCCGCTGTTATACCGTGCGCCTGCACCAATGCCATGATCGATTGTTTTAAATCTGCGCCTTGTGTGAGGCGTGTGGCCCGCACTTTTACCATCTGAATGCCCCTTGGATTGATGAGATTGAATCAGTTGAGTCGAATTAATTGAAGTAGCGCGGCAGCCGCTTGATCCAAGTCGTCAAAGCGTTTGGCTTTACCCAGCACGCGGATGCCTTGTAGTTGGGTTAGGATCAATTGGGCAAGCGCCTTAGGCGCGATAGCAGGGGAGATCTGTTGGTCGCGCTGCGCATTGTCGATGGCATGAGCGAGTAGTGCAAGCAGCTCATCAAACAGCATTTGTCCTTTATCCAACACCTTGTCGTCATGGCCTGCGTGTTCAACCAGCGCGTTTTGAATGAAGCAGCCGCAACTGCGTTTGCGTTGTAGCGCGGCGAACTGATTGAGGAATGCCTCAATGGCGCTTAGCGACGCACCATCTTCTCGTAACGCGCTCAATCCCGGCAAGGACACGGTGTTGAGGTATTGATCCAACGCTTCGTAGTAAAGGTTCTGTTTATCGCCAAAGGTGTTGTAGAGGCTGAAGCGGTTGATTTGCAGTGCATCCACCAAATCGGAAATCGCCGTATTGGCGTAGCCGCGCTGCCAGAACAACTCCATGGCCTGAGTCAGTTTCTCATCGCGGTCAAAATTACATTTTCGAGCCATGGATTATTCCCTACAAATTCATTCTTGACTGATCGTTTAGTTAACAGGTAGAGTCTAACCTAAACGATCGTTCTGAAAAAGAGATAAAAGGGAAGTTTTATGAAGCTATACGAAACTGCCGTCACGCCAAGTTGCCGTCGCGTCAGCATTTTTCTTAAAGAGCTGGGTGTGGAAGTTGATCGCGTTGCAATGAATGTACGCGACGGGGAAAATTTGACGGATGCGTTCAAAAATAAGAGCGTAAATGGCAAAGTTCCGATGTTAGAACTGGATGATGGCACGACCTTGTGCGAAAGTGTCGCCATCTGCCGATACTTCGATGAATCGACGCCCAATGAACTGCATTTATTTGGCCGTAGCGCATTGGATAAAGCGCAAGTCGAAATGTGGCATCGCGTGACCGAATTCCAAGGGTTGTATGCGGGTTTTCAGGCGTTTCGTAATCTGTCTGGCATCTACAAAGACCGAGAACAGTGTGTGTTTGCGTGGGGCGAAGAGAGCAAAGCGCGTGTCGCCAGTTTTCTGCCGCAATTGGATGCGCGTCTCGCGGTATCAACCTATGTGGCAACTGAATACTTCACGACTGTAGATATCACGGCATTTATCTTTATCGGTTTTGCCGAAAAGGCGTTGGAACTCAATCCGTTAGCGCAATACCCAAATATCGCGCGCTGGTTTGAGCAAATTCAACAACGTCCAGCCTTTCAGTAATCTTCTGTCAGAGGTTGTAAGTCGTGTCCTACGGCTTATGACCTTGATCAATGAAACACCGTTTTAAGTCTGAACTTTATATCAGAATAGTCCTACATTCAAAGAAAATATCCTGTAAATACAGTGCATTAGTCTTTTTGTTTATGGGTGCCCACATTTGACATTCTTTCCGTAAATTCTATTCTTGCGCCGTCTGCCAGTTACAACATCGAGACGGAAGTGAAACAACTACTTATCTCCTTAATCATCTCTGCTTTTTCAAGTTCAGCATATTGTTTGAGTATGCCTGCGCTTGCGTTTTCTGCTGGGCAGACGGGAGCGAATTCACTGACCGTGGCGATGTTACAACATCAATTGGATGGACAAGACCCCTTAAAAGACATCAATACCGATTACATTGAAGCATTAGCGCGCGAGATCGGGTTTACGCCCAAGTACAAGCTGTTTTCGGACATGGCGTCGCTTGAGCGAGCTATCGAGAGCCAAAAAGCGGATGTCGCCGTCGGCGTTTTTGCAGGTGATCGCAGTCATTTGGTTTACAGTGAGCCGCTCTATGCCAGCTCGACCGCCGTGTGGTATCGCAACCAGAACCTTAGCCATTGGGCGCCCGATTCATTGACCTGGGGCTGCATCAAAGGTGCGGTGTATTGCGACCAACTGGCCGACATGGGCTTTTCACACGTCATCGAAGTGCCAGATTTCATTAGCCTGTCGAATGACCTAGAAGATGGCAAAATTGATGCGGTGCTAGAAAGCTACAGCTCGTTGCTGACATCGGTCAAACATCCGCTGAATACCTTGGGTCAGATTGACCTGCCTGCGTGGGGCAAACCACAGCAGGTGCGTATCGCGGCGTCTTCTCATTTCAAAGCGTTGGTTGAAGAAATCGACAACGTTCTCAGTCGTCAGGGCGATCAGTCGCTAATACGTTCGTCGAACCCTTATCACCAAGTGGATGGCGCTGAATTACAAAGACGCCGGCCTGAAACCCATTCGTTATTCCGCGTGGAACGACGCGTACCCGCTGTTTTATCGCAATCGTGATGGCCATTACGGTGGCTACCTGAACGACATGTTGAAACTGATTGAAGCAAGAACCGCGTTCAACTTCGATTACGTACCAGCAACCGAGGGGTTAGGCCCTGTCGAGATGCTGAAATATGGCGAGATTGACGTGTTACCGATGGTGGTCAAAGGCGTAAACAATCCGAGCTGGATGTATGTGACCGACACCATGATGTCGATCACGTATAACCTCATCGAACTACCGGGCGTGAAGAAAGCGGACGACGCAGAGGTCGGCGTGCTGTTTTCAGACAGCCCGACGTATCAATATGTGAAAGATCAAGTATTTGGTGCGCATTTGGCGACGTACACCAGCGTGATCTCGCTGATTCACGATCTGGAAGATGGCAAGCTTACTGGCGCGTACATTCGCCACGACATCCTTGAATACCTGCTGTCGCAGCGCGGGGAAGACCGCTTCGTGGTGCACAAAGGCAAAGACAAGGTGATCGAAATCGCGATGGCGATTCGCGGCGACAACACTGAACTCAAAGGCATTTTGGCAGGCATGCTGGCCTCGGTGGATGCCAACGACATCATGCGTCTGCAAAACAGCTACAGCCCATTCAACATCGTGTATGGAGTGGATAAATCGCTGGTGGTAACCGGCTCAGCCATTCTGACATCTGTTTTGATGCTGCTAGGGTTCATCGGGTTTCTTTGGAGCAAAAACCTGAAACTGAAAGTGTCGATTCAAGAGCGCGATGCACTGCACAGCAAAGAGCAGTTGGCACTGTTGCAACACGTCATTAATGGGTTACCTAATCGAATTTTTATTCATGACGCAAACTATCAATTGCTGCTGACCAATTGTCAGGGCGCAGGGCCGGGAGCATGTTCACCGTGCAGCATGCGCGCCGATGCAGCGAATGCGGCGTGTTTGGTTGAAAACGTGGCCGAGTTTAATACGGTTCTACAAGGGCAAACGGTGACACGACATGACGTCGATGTGACAGATTGTCCAAGCGGTATGAACACCGTGAATTATCGTCGCACGCAGCTACGAGGCGGGGAGAATGATGAGAAATTCATTCTGACCGTGGTGAACGACATTTCGGCGCAAAAAGAGCAAGAGCGTCATCTGCGTCAGGCAAAGAATGTGGCGCAAAAAGCAGTGCTGTCTCGCGAACGGTTCTTGGCCAGCATGAGCCACGAATTGAGAACGCCGATTGCAGGCATGGTGGGCTTGCTGGAGATGCTGAAAATTCGTGAAACCAATGAAGACACACGACTGATTCTTAATAACGTCATGTCATCGGCGCATCACTTGCACCTGTTGGTCAACGATATTCTCGATTTCTCGAAACTCGAAGCGCAGCAACTCGAACTTGATTCGGTGAAGTGTTACTTGCTGCATGAGATTGGCGAGTTATTGCGTGTGCACTGTACGGCGGCGCGCGAAAAATCACTGGATTTTCACGTGAACTGGACACCGGGCCGAGTGAAGACCGTTATCGTCGATTCGCTCCGCCTGCGTCAGATCATTAATAATTTGCTCTCAAATGCGATCAAATTTACCCAGTCAGGTTTTGTCAGTGTCGATATCGATGTGACAGAGCGTGACATGGTGATGAATATCAGTGACTCCGGCGAGGGCATGTCTCCTGAATTTCTAAAAACTGTCTTCGATCCCTTTGTTCAGGCTGACTCCACGATTGCACGCCGATACGGTGGCACAGGCTTGGGGCTGGCGATTGTGCATGACCTCGTGAAAGTCATGAAAGGGGACATCACCATCGACAGTGAACAAGGAAAAGGCACCAGTATTCAGGTGACCATTCCGATTCAAGTGGAAAGCTATTTTAAAGCACCGTTGTCAGAGACGCCTGTGCACTACCACGGAAGCCATCCTTTGATTGAACAGTGGCTTCACGCGTGGGGTGTGAAAGCAGAGAACAATGCGTCATCAGGCGGTATTGATGTGTATGACGACGGACAAACCGTGTCGAACGATCGTCCTCGTGATATGACGGTGATCCTGCGCAACAACATGAATGGATTCAGTTTACGTGCCAACAATGTGGTCGAACTGAGCGTGAGCCCATTCTTCCCCGATTTACTACGGAATGTCCTCAAAAATGTCTCTGACAATGAACCCGACGAAGAGGTCGTAACCGGCCAATTGGTCGGCCATATCCTTGTCGCCGAGGACAACCCGATTAACCAACTGGTGATTAGCCGTCAATTGGCGTCTTTTGGCCTGAGTGTGGAGGTGGTGAGCAATGGTCAAGAAGCGTATGACCAAATCAAAAATCACCCTGACCACTTCGATTTACTCCTGACGGATTGTCACATGCCGGTGATGGACGGGTATCAATTGGCAAGTTTAGTGCGCGACCATTTCCCGCAGTTTTCCAACAAAGCCATTATTGGCTGTACTGCGGAAGACTCCCGTGTCGCCAACGAACGTGCATTGCTTTCCGGCTTCGACACGGTGCTTTACAAGCCGTACGGGCTAAATCGCTTATATCAAATTTTGGCGGAATTTCTGCCCAATCGCAGTGACGAGAGCGAATCAAGCTGGTGGCAAGCCTATGAGCCTCAAGACGCGAAAATGTTAGTTGAGGTTTTTATTAGCAGTATGCAAGACGACTTGGGTTCATTGCTGTCCCAACGCATGGATCCCAAACAAGTCAAAAGCTTAGCCCACCGCATTAAAGGTGGCGCGGGCACCGTTGGGGAGCACGACATTCGTTTGGCTGCAGAGCACTTAGAACAGTGCGCGAGCCGTGGTGCTCAAGCGTACGAGACTGAATTGGACCAACTGGTTCAGATTATGACATCGGCGATTCATCGCGCGGAGGAGTGGCTTCATGAACATTGATTCTGCATCTCAACTGGTTTTAGTCGTTGATGATTGCCAACTTCATTGTGGTGTCCTCAAGGTGGTGATTAGCCAACTTGGCGTCACTCAAATTCATGTGACTCACAATGGCCGTGACGCGCTGACGCTGTGCGAAAAATTCAATTTCGACTTGATCATTTGTGATCTGGAAATGCCGGAAATGGATGGCTTGGCGCTGCTGAGTGAATTAGCGGAGCGTCAGTATACCGGACGGTTGTGTTTGCTGAGCGGACATGACGAAAACATCCTTAAACTGGCAGCGATGATGTGCCAGCAACTGGGACTGGATCTGGTGGCATCGCTACCCAAACCGGTCACATCGGAGTGCCTGAAATCGGTGTTACAAACCGTAGGCTCCCCAAACACCGAAAAATATTGCCCCAAAACGCTGCCCTCGCTATTTGTTGACGATTTGGATGAGGCATTTGAGCTCGGGCATTTGCGCAATGTGTATCAGCCGCAATGCCGTTTCAAAAATGGTGTGGCTGGTGGCTATGAAGCGCTTATTCGTTGGTATCACCCGGAATATGGCGTGTTAACACCGTATTTGCTGTTGCCACTGATCGAGCAAGCCAATTGGCATAACCGCTTGTTCTTTTATGTGTTGCAGCAAGCGCTGAATGATTTTTCGAAAGCGAAGTTTCTCGGAACGGTATCGGTGAACGCAACCCATACAAATTTTGCTGACCCCCAATTTGCAAAACGCGTGTTGGAATGCTGTCGCGAGCGTGGATTTAATCCCAGTCGCCTGATTATCGAACTAACAGAAATGGAAGTTTATCAATATGACTCGGTCATGGTGGAGAACTTTGCCCGTTTGAGACTCAACGGTGTAGAGCTGGCCATTGACGATTTCGGTGCCGGTTATTCATCGCTGCTGAAATTGGCGGATTTACCGTTTACCGAGATGAAGATTGACCGCGCACTGATTGTGTCTAGCCATAAAGACACACGGAAACGCGCGATACTGAATGTCATCGTGAGAATGGCAAAACAACTAAACATGCGTCTTGTTGCGGAAGGCGTTGAGGATAGTGATACATGGAGGTTTTTGAACCTGCTGGGCATCGACCTATGTCAGGGCTATTACACTGGGAAGCCGCGTCCCATTGAGCATTTTAATGGTAGTGAATTAAGTCATGTATAAAACAACAAAATCTGGTCTTACTGGTTTGGTTCTTGATGACCACCCTTTGGTATGTATGGCGATGAAGCAGATTCTAGACCGCAATCCCCGTTTTACGGAAGTGCTGGTGGAAAGTGATCCTTTCGTTGGAGTTAAAAAACTGCGCCAAACACAAGTAGATTTTCTGATTTTGGATGTCAATCTGGTTAAGCTGGACGGTTTCGAAGTGCTACGCCGGCTGAAACTGCAAGGATTCACAGGTAAGACATTATTTGTATCAGCGAGTGAAAGCCGTTTGTATTCTGAAACCGCAATGCGCGTCGGCGCGGATGGCTACATCAGTAAATCTGAGGATTTATCGATCTTACAAGATGCCGTGGAGTGCATTCTAAATGGTTATAGCTTTTTCAAAGTGACCACCGATACGAAATCCATGGATGTTGAACTGTCGAAACAAGAACTCGCGGTGTTCCGTTTTCTTGTCGATGGTAAAAGTAATAAAGAGATCGCAGAAATATTATCGCTCAGCCCCAAAACGATCAGTACGTATAAAAGCCGTATTCTTGATAAATATCAGGTGAATTCGATTGTTGAACTGATGAGTTTGAATGATAGCGTTATTAACTGAGTTTAGTCATGAAAGACATCAACCGTAAGTATCTTTCAGATATTATAATTCATAGCTTTACGATTAGCCTGGTGGCTTATTTAGTGACTCTGATTATATTTTCAGAGTCCTATTTAGACCGTCGTAATCATGAGTTTGAAAATTTTGTCAATGTGATGGAACAGTACAAACAAACGCTGTTCCTAACCAGCCGTATATTGGAAAATAAAATCCAAGAAACCGACTCGATTAAAAAAACCGATTTAAGTGCATTGAAAGATATTGAAAACCGCAAATACAATCTTCATAAGAATCTTAAACCGACCAACATTGATATTGAATTAGCAAACGAATTTCAATTTCTTGTCTCCACGATGCCGGCCATTTTGCCTCAGGTGGATGTCATGTATTACCGGTCCTATTTGAGCGATATGACATCGTCGGACAAAGACGAAGTGTCGATCGTCAAAGAGTGTGGTAGCGATTACGTGTGCACGATCAATGCGCCTGAACGCCGGTTATCAGACCGGATTTTGGTCTCACGTGTTTATCACAAAAAGGATTCGGATAATCTCTATGTCACGATTTCTAGCCCAGTGTTTTTACACAATTTAATTGTGGGTGATTTAAATATTGACGTGGGCCTTACCCGATTTTTCGATTTGAGCCAGTTAGGAATCAGTTCGCATGTTTTAAATGCGGTCACTTTCAACGAGTTGACTTACGGCAACTCGTTGATGGACCATATTGCGTCGACCAAAGAATATATCGCGGACAATTCAACGGTTTATGTGTATAAAGTGCCATTTGTCTGGATCGTTTTCCGACTCATGTGGTTGTTTGTTGTGATGTGGGTGGGCGTTGCTTACGTCATCTACCTGTTCCGAACACTCAAAATGAACAGGAGCAAACTGTTTGAAGTAGAGTCAAACGTGAAACTGGATGATTTGACCGGTCTGCTCAACCGAAATGTGCTCAAAGATCAGAAATTTGCGGAAGATCTCAAATCTTTTGGCGCCGCGATCATGGCCATTGATGGGAATAAACTCAAACAAATCAACGACACATACGGCCACCATGTGGGAGACGACGCGATCAAGCAGATTGCTTATGGTATGCGCCAAGTCTTTCGCGAGAACGATTATCTGATTCGAACGGGTGGGGATGAGTTTGTGGCAGTGCTGCCCGGATGTAATCTGGATAACGCAATTATTCTGGCTGAACGTTTGAAAGAAGCGGTCATGGGCACCACGTTTTCGTCATATAAATTAAATGTCAGTATTTCTGTAGGCATCACACTATTAATGAACTCTGAAACATTTGAAGAAGCGTTAAAACGCGCTGACTCTAATTTGTACTCTGAAAAACAATCTAATCCAATACATGCACAAGTGAGCGTTGTGTAAGGGAAGCTATGAATCTGACACCGCAATTATTAAAAGATATTAAAGTACTCGTGGCCGATGATTCCCCTTTGGTATTGTCTAATATTCGACTATTACTGAGAGAGATGGGTTTTGTTTCTGAGAACATATTTACTGCCAAAGATTCAAAAACATTAATTAAGTTATTGGGTGAGGAGACGATCGAGCTCATTATTTGCGACTACAATTTTGGTGATGACCTGAATGGGAAGCAGATTTTTGAGGAGATTGAATACCTCGACCTTGTTCCACCTTGGTGCACATTTATTATGTTGACCGGGGAAAAGCAAATGGAACGCGTCCGTTCGATTGTTGATTTGGAACCCGACGAATACATCGTTAAACCGTATTCGGTGTTTCTGGTTAAAAATCGAATCTTACGCGCGTTCGCGCGCAAACTGGTGCTACGTGAACTCTACGAGTTGGATGGCTCGAAAGATTATGATGATATTCAGCGCGCATTTGAGTTTGCAGAACAAACGCACCCACAATACAGCTCATTTTTGAAACGCCTGCAGGGCAGCACTTACATCAAGAATGGCTTTGTCGAAGAGGCCAAAACCTTATATGAGCAAAGTTTGAATGAGCAACTCACCATGTGGGCGATTTCGGGCTTTGTTTCTGCCTGCCTGATTTTAGGTGACTACGACAACGCTGCCAAATACATCGCCTTGTGGGATCGCTACAAATTCAATCGCAGCCCCGTTCTGCATGAATGCATGGCCAAGTTGTGTTTGCTCAAAGGGCAGAAAGTCAATGCGCTGAATGAAATCAAATCGGCGTATGATAAAGCGCAGAACATGGACAGGCTTCAGAACTTTGCGCGCGTGTGTGAGTTAAATGGTCAATTCGATAAGGCGCACGAGCTGTTTTCGCAGTATCGCATGATGGCTCAGCGTACGTATCGGGATAGTCTGGTGAACCATGTGCCGGTGATTCGTAATGCGTTATTGAGCATTCAAGAACTCAACGAACAATCGCTACGCACTCTGCGTAACATCAAGCAGGACATGAAACGCTTAGAAGGGCATGAAGAGGTGCTGCCTGAATTGCCGGAATATCTGAACTTGTTTGACATGCATTACGACCTGAATTCTGGCAGTTATAAACTGTTTCGCACCAAGCTGTATCACACGGCCAAGCGCTTTCCGAGTTTTAGTCTTGAGTTGCAACTGTACTGCGCGCAGCTCGCATTGCTGGGGCAACAGGTGGATTTATGTCGATCATTATTGGCAAAAATTCCGGTTCAGCCGATTGATCAAACGGAGTTTGCCTATCTGGTCACTCGCACGCAGCTCCAAGTTTTAAACGAGCAGTGCCAGGCGGAAACCAATCGTTTGGATAACGTGCGACACTCCTGGAGCACGCTGAACGAAGACAACCGGATTCAGGGCATTGAGATGGCGTTTACGCAGTATCAAGAGCGCCGACAGTGCCCAAGAATGGCGGTAACGATGCTCAAAGCGATGGAGTTTGGTTTTCCGGTGTCTCTATCGGCAGTGAGCATTCGTAAGTTGATCTTTGAATGTGAGCAGGTTGTGCAAGAGTCATTTGTGTTTAGTCGAGAAGAACGTGCGGATGTGTATCAATCCGCAAATACCGTCAAGAAGCTGTTTAATGATCGTTTGGCGAACGCTGCGCTCTAGCATGTTCGCGATTAAGCTGCAATTTTGGCTTGATTAATCAGCTCGATGACTGATTTCACACCGTATTTAGTAAGAATGCGTGTTTTATACGTGCTGACCGTTTTGCTGCTGATCGACAGCAGTTCCGAGATCTTTTTGTTGGTCATCCCGGCCAGCAAATAGTGGTACACCACGGTTTCTCGCTTAGACAGCTCTGTGCCATCTCTTTCTTTGTTGCGGCTTTCATGTTTAAACACATTGTAGCCGCGCATCACGCTGGTGATTGCTTCCTGAATCACGGGCAGTTCTTCACTTTTCAACAGATAGCCATTCGCACCCAGCTTATGGGTTGCGTTCGAATACATGGCTTTATCGATTGCGCTGATAAACAAAATTTTTCCGGTAAAGCCTTTTGCTCGCAGGCGACGCAAAATGTCGAGCCCGCTGGCATCATATGCTTCGACTTCAAGTAGAACAAAGTTTACTGGGACTTGGCTCACCACGCGATACGCTTCTGCAGCGGACGTCGCAAAGTGAATGTGTTGGAACAAGTTCGTGGATTTCACGATATCTTCAAGAGCGTGCTGCTCTAGGGGATACGGATTGACGATAAGTGCGCGGTTTATAACGTTAGGCATATTAGACTATCCTAGTTATGTTTTCTGATTATGATTGATATGGCACTCCTTCCATTAAACAAAATATTATCCGTGTGCATGCATAGTAATTGGTGAATTGATAAATGAAAAGTCTTGTATATAAGAATTATGTAATTTAGCTACAAATTAGCGAAAACGTTTGTCTGAACGCAAATCGTTCAACGCAAAGGATTACGTTTATTAATCATCGACTGCACGTTACACTAGCGCCAAATGTTGTTGAGACACCGAAATGAATGAATTTGAAACCCCACAGTGGGACGATGAAGAAGTTGAAATTGAAGCGATTGGCATCGAAGTTGATGCTCAGCCGGTTGAATTGTACAAAGTATTAAAGATTGCGAACGTGGTCAGCGGTGGCGGTGAGGCGAAGTATGCCATTGCGGAAGGCTACGTTGCTGTCAATGGTGAGCTTGAAATGCGCAAGCGCCGTAAGCTTTATGATGGCGATTTAGTGGAATTCAACGAAGAGTACTACTTGATTATCTGCGATGCGCCCGTCACTGAAGTGGCAGAGAAGCCCAAAGCGGCCACGCCGCCTGCAGCAAAGAAAGCTTCCGCACCAAAGAAAGCGGCATCACAGAAAGCATCGGCATCTAAGAAAAACGCGCCGAGCAAAAAGTCCAAGAGCCAATCGTCAACCGGGAAACAATCGAACCACAAATTGTCCCAGTCCGCTCGCAAAGACCCCAAAGCGAAAGGGGCGTCGCAATCGAATGGACAAGATGACACGCCAAAGCACGAGAAGGGCGGTCGCAACGCAATCAGCTTCTTCTAAGCTGCATGCCCGTGACGATCGATATTGTGACGATCAATATTTGATGGTGAACGATAGAAACGTGTAAACGCAGAAAAGAGCTGAAAGGCTCTTTTTTTTCGCCAAGATGAAGGATTTGAGGTAATGCGTATTACCTTGCTTGTAGGGTAATTCTGATAATTTGGTAACACTTGATTGAGAACAATAATTGAATGTGGCGAAGCTTTAAGCTGCGCCCTCTTAAACGGTCTGCCCGTACGTTGTGGCCGTTTTGTATGATCTCAACTTAAGGCATCGAATGAAATTTCAACACAAAATTGTAGCCGCTTCTTCTTTGTTGCTGCTGGTGACCGTCGGACTGATGAGTACCCAACAGTACTTTTTAGTCAAAAAGGAAATGACTTCGCAATACGAACGTAGTGTGAATGAAATTGTGGGGGGGGTGAAAAACACAACCCAGGAAATCTTGGATGCCAAACAATTGTTAGTTAATTACAGCGTCTCGTTGATGGAGCAAAACTTCGACAAAGACGCGATCCTCAATGTGCTGATGCAACCGCAAATCACTCGCACGTTCGGTATTGCGGGCGCTGCATTTGAAGCTGACGGCAGTTATATTTTTAATAACAACAGTCTTAAATTGCCAGCGGCATGGGATCCGAGAACGCGTCCTTGGTATCGCTTGGCGAAACGTGAAAACCGCTTGGTTTTTACAGAACCGTACTTGAATTTAGAAACCCAAGACATGGTGGCATCCATTGCTGTGCCGTTGCGCCAGCAAGGCCATTTTGTCGGCGTAGCCGTGTTTGACATGAATTTGTCGAGCTTGGCTGAGATGATCAACAACGTGGATCTGTTCGGAGCCGGTTACGTGTTCCTTGTGTCGTCGAATGGGATGACCGTGACTCATCCTGAGCAGCAGTACACTGGGCGTCCGATGTCTGAATTTCTGGGTGGCGTCGATGTCACGCAAAATGTGCGTCACGTCATGCTTGACCACGTCAGTCACACGCTAGATTTCAGCAAAATTGAAGGCCATGATTGGTACGTCGGTGCGATTCTGAATGAGCAAATTGCTTATCAACCCGTGCGTGCATTATTGAGCCGCTCACTTTGGTTTGCCGTGTTGGCGGTTGTCGTCAGCATGGGATGTTTGATGATGGTGTTGCGTGCGCTGATGAAGCCGCTTGCTCAAGTGAATGATGCGATTGAGAACGTCGCATCGGGCGAAGGGGACTTGACGCAACGTCTTCCTACCGATACTGATCAGGAATTTGCTGAACTGGCAAACAGCTTCAACTTGTTTACCGCGGATCTGCAAAAACGCATTCAAGATACACAGTTGATTGCGCAAGACATTCTGAGTGGCGCACGTATCTCTTCGGAAAACAGCGAGAAAACCGAAACGTCCATTCATTCGCAATTGATCGAACTGGAACAACTGGCGACGGCGATGAATCAAATGACGTCGACCGCGCAGGATGTAGCGAGCAACGCCCAGAACGCAGCAACATCTGCCCGAGAAGCGAAACAAGCGGCGGAACACGGATCAAGTGTCGTGGTCGCCACCACTGAATCGATTGATGAGTTATCTTGCCGTATTGATTCTGCAGTGAACGAAGCGCAGCAATTGGCGATTGCCGCCAATAACATTGAATCGATTTTGAAAGTGATCAGCGATATTTCTGACCAAACCAACTTGCTGGCACTGAATGCGGCGATTGAAGCGGCACGTGCCGGTGAATCTGGCCGCGGCTTTGCGGTGGTTGCCGATGAAGTCCGTTCGCTGGCGCAACGGACACAGCACTCAACGCTGGAAATTCAAGACATGATCTCGCAACTGCAATCAGGCAGCAGCGCGGTGTCTGATGCGATGCGATTGAGCAAAGTGACGGCGGAATCTGCGGTGAAACATGCGCATGAAGCCAATGCGGAAATCAAACGCATTCAGGGGGCGATCATGCAAATCAACGACATGAACACCCAAATCGCCGCGGCGGCGGAAGAGCAAAGCTCGGTGGCGGAAGAGATCAATAACAACACTTACCGAATTAAAGATTTGTCGTCGCAGATTGTGGTCGGTTCGCAAGATGTGCGCACCGCAATGAAGTCGCAGATGGAAAGCATCCATCAACAAGAAGACATTCTGAGCAAATTCAAAGTTTGAGTGCTGCGCTGAACAGAAAAAAAGCCCCGAAATTCGGGGCTTTTTGCGTTTTGATAGCGAGCGTTTCACTCAACGATTAGTTGTCGGTGACTGCGCGGGCCATGGCAGGGCGAGCCAATGCACACAGGCCGCTTGCCAGTGCGAGAACCACGGCAGTCGGAACAATCCACCCCGCGTAGTAGGTGTACAGCGGTAAGTATTGGCTCAACACCGCGTCAACGTTGGCAGGCATACTTCCCAAAATATGCAGTGCGTCTAAACCACCAAAAACCAAGGCGGTTGCGACCGTTGCCAACACGCCTGACATCGACACCATGCGTTGCAATGGCGCAATAAACAGCAGGGCAATCGCAATCGGGTGCAGTGCGACAACTGCTGGCAACGTAATCGCCAATAGTTGTTCCAAGCCGATGTTGGCGACCAAAGCTGAGATGACCATCGTCACCAAAACGCTGTTGCGGTACGACACGTTCGTAAACGTACGGCTGTAGAATTCACTGCCCGCTGTCGTTACACCGATGACTGTTGTCAAACAAGCCAAGACCATCACGGCGCCGAGTAACAGTGTGCCAAAGACGCCGAAGTGCTCAGTGGTAAACGTGGTTAAAATGTCACCGCCATTGGTGAATTCACCGCTGCTGGTTGCGCCGATGTAAGCCAAGGCAATATAAACCAGCGCCATCGCAACGGCGTACATCAACGCGGCAATTAAGGTGTACTTGGTGATGGCTTTAGGGTTGTTCACGCCCATGCTTTTAATGGCGCGGAAGATCACCCAACCAAAACCGATGGAACCCAATGCATCCATGGTCATGTACCCTTGCGTCACCCCTTCAGCAAACGCCCCTTTGACATAAGCGCCTGTCGCGGCCGACACACCTTCATTAGGGAAGAATAGGGCAGCCATCGCCATTACAATCAGAATCGTTAACAGTGCAGGCGTTAAGAACTTACCCAAGTTGTCGACCAATTTCCCCGGATACAGCGAGAACAGCACCGCAACCACGCAAAAGACAATCGAAAATGGCACGAGCGCGTGGTCGCCAAAAAATGGGCTGAAACCGAATTGGTACGCCACGGTAATTGCACGGGGAATCACAAACGCAGGACCAATGACGATGAACACCATGATCCAGAATGCAGTGGCTAAGCGGCGCGGCAGCACGGCTGTGAGGTTATCTGATCCGCCGACCAGAGCGACGATCACCAACGCGAAGGCGGGTAAACCGACACCGGCTAATAGGAAGCCAGCCATGCCTTGAAACAGATGTTCACCGGCTTGATAGCCCAAAAACGGGGGAAAGATAAGGTTGCCGGCGCCTAAATACATGGCGAAGGTCATAAAGCCCAAAGCGGCGATGTTGCGTGCACTTAACATAGTCTTCCTCAAAGATGTCAGCTTTGAAGTTTCCAGCAAGTGAGTAGTTGAAGACTCTGCCAGTTACTTCTCACTGACAGAAAAATAAAATAGCCTGTCAGCCCCGGTTGAGTTCCAGAGAGAGCAGGAGGAGTAGGTCGGCTGCGATCACTTGTCGGCGACGGTGCTGCGAACAAATTGTGGATGCGATGACTGACATACAAAATCCTGACTGACAGAAAAAATCGGGAGGTGAATCCGCCCTGTGTGAAACTGTTATAAACGGATGCCCTATAACATGGCAACCCTTTAATCAGTGAATGGTGGATATTTCTGTTTTTGAGTATTTCAATGGAGTGATCATCTAGAAAACAAACTTTGAAACAAAATGAACCACTTAACATTATTGCAATACAGTGTGTTTTTTGGTCAGGTGATTTCGTTGTTATGTCGGCGCGCAGAGCCGCGAGGGATGAAAAAGGGAGCCATCAGGCTCCCTTCGTTAACGCCAGTCGTCATCCATAAAGGTGCGACCTTCAAGTGAATAGGGGTCTTCGTCAAACGGATGCTCTATTTTGCCTCGTAGGCGTTCGAGCTTTTGCTCCAGCATGTTGACGGTCTCGTAGTCCCCTTCAGAGCAAGCGATGTAAATTTGTTGCTCCAATGCATCAATGTTTTCTCGAATGTTCATCTCGCACCTCCTGATGACTAAACGTGAAGTTGAGCGTTTTTATCGATTCTCAAATCTCGTTTTTATCGATTCTCAAATCTATTGTAGTCAAGCAGACCAAATTCGATAGGTTGATCGTGTCGATACCAAGCGTGAACCTGATCGCTGAACGGCCAGAATTGCGGTGAACTGCGGCGAATCGCGAATCGATCCAATAGCTTGACGTAATCGTCTTCACTGTCGAGGGTTTGCAAACGTTCAACCAATTCCGGAATGTCCTGCTCTTTGAGATTTAGGTACGCAGCCGGATAGCTTCCGATCACCCCGCGAACGATCGTGAGATCATCGTTTTTATAGTCCCGATTGTTCTCTTCATCAAACAAACTCGAGATATTGGTGTGCGCATTTTTGTGCAGCAACGTGAACAGTTGAGGTTGTCCTTGATCCGATTCGATCATGATCATGAGGATTTGCGGAATCGCACGCAGGCCCTCGCCTTTGATTCGGCTGATACTGGCCAGCGCCTGCTCATGTGCTGGCGTGAAACCGGTATCCACGATGTCGTAGCGCGGCGTCAGAATGGGGGAAACATGCTCACGCAGTTTATCAAACAGCTCTGATTTGTAATCGGTGGTTTGATAGTGCACTTGCGTGGGTTGGTCGAACGGTTTCACGTTACGCAGCAGATAATCAGAAAACTGCGGGCTTTGATCCGCATACCAGCTCGACATCTCTTTGTGGCGCACATCGCGCGGCAGCAAGGCGACAAAGTTACTTTCACCTTCCATACGCAAGAAGTCCATGAACATGCGGGTAATCAGCTGATGACCGAAGTTACCGTATACATCGAATCCGGCCACCAGCAGGTAATGAATGCGCTCTAGGAGCGCGTAATCGATCACCCAAGCGGTTTTCGGCTTTTCGCCCACTAAGCCTTGTACCACGGAGGCACTGTCGAAATGGCGGAAAATCGTCAGTGCCGCGCTGTGATTGGTGCCATTACCATCCCAAATCACGTCTGTGGAAAGATGCGTTCCGTTTTTGAACCAGCGGTTGGTGAATTCAGATTTGGCCTCTAGATAGCGCGCCTGCTGCTTCGAAAAGCGTACCCAGTTGCTCAGCGGCAGCGTATTGCTCTCCAGTTCGCCGGGCAGTTTGAGGTTTTCGGCCTGTGAATGATAGAACTCGTTCACTTCGGGCAAATCAGCTTTATCGGGATCAAGGAAGAACACCCAGAAGCGATCGTTGATCACATTCAACGCCAACTGGCCACGACAGACTGGCCCTTTGATGTACGCCATGATGGTGTTTTGTGCGTTATCGAGCATGAACTTAAAGCGGGCTTTGACCGGCAGCTCAATGAAAGCGGTCATCGGGTTGGCTGACACTTGTGGATCGTAGCTTGGTAATGCATCAACCGCGTATGGGGCATCGATAAACCACGCTTTCCAATCGTGCATCCGCTTCATGTTGAGCGCAAACGGCATGTGCGTCTTATCGACGATTGTGCCTTGTTCTGGAATCAGGCGATAGTACACGCGATCAACGCCAGGATCATCGTATGGACGGCGCGTGGTAATGCGTTGCACAGGCTCGCCGGGTGGCGTTGCCGAGCGCACCATGCTAAAGAAGCGTGGTCGACCATCGTCGGTCTTGATGTCCGAAAAATAGAGGTGCGACAGGAATAAATGCTCATAGATGTAGCGCGATGCGAGGCGGTTTTTCAATGCATCGGCATTAAACAGCGCTTCATATCGATTCACCAACGACTGCTCTTCTAGTGTTAACGGTACGTGTTCGTTCATCACGGCACCATTTTCAAGCCACGTCATCAGCGTGTTGTATTCGCCTTTCGCTAAGTTTGGCATACCAAAGGGCATGCCCCAGTTCGGGTAGTTATGTTTGTATGATTCGTACTCTTCAATCGTGATGCACTGTTGCTCACGATCCGTCGAGAAATCAAAGCCTTCCAATTGATCTTGTTGCGGCAATGGATGCGCTTCTTTCTGTGCTAACAAGCGCGCCATTAACCCTGCTTGCAGGTTGGCTTCTGGCGTTTGGTCGCGTTCATTCAGTACCGGATGAAAATTGAACTCGCGCCACTCTTCAGTCAGCTGGGCGTCTTCAAACAGGCGAGTGGGCGTTGCCGCGGTCAAACGGGTACCTTGGTAGACCATGTCTTTGCTACCGCCCCGATCGATGCCTTCCACCGAGGACATTTTTAACTGACACGGCGCATCATAACAGGCGTGACACACCACGCAGCGTTTGTCGATAATGGGTTTGACTTGGTCGAGAAAGAAGTGGGCTTGTGCAGATGCGATCGGCGCTTGACGATCGCGAACCTCAGCTTTACCAAAGATCTGGTCATAGTTCAGACCCGCGAGAACGGCACAACCCGAGAAGAGGGTGACCAAACCAACAACGAATAATTTACGGAACTTCATTCAGTTATCTTATTGATTAAATTTGCCCTAATTAAAGCAAAGAGCATCGCAGATCACCATCTTTTAGGTGGAATGATTCACGTAACAGACGGAAAAAGGCACGTTTAAGCGGGTAAATTGCGCCATCCAACGCCACTGATTGTCTTGTAATTTATCGCCCGGGCCTTTGACTTCTATCCATTCAAATTGCCCGTCTTTGAACACAATCAAATCGGGCATGCCGTTGCGATAGAGTTTGAGGTCGCTCAATTGAACGCGAAACAGCTCGGCGAGCAGTAACCTTGGCAGCGCTTGGTCGGTTAACGTAAACAAGGTTTCATCACAGTCGGCCCACAACACGAATGGGTTTGCGAAGGCGTATTTTTCTTGCCAGCGTGCCCATAACGGTGCAACGCCACTGCGCGCCAATTGTTCAAAGGCGGCTTGAATCCATGGTTCGCGTTTGGCGATGAAATCGTCGTGATACAAATCCAGCGGTGCGTGTTGATAGCGGTTGAGAAAAGCGCCTTCCACTGGTGCGAATATCGCGTCCCAAAAACAGAGGCCGAAGAGGGTATTGAGAAACTGATTTTCCAAGTAATAGACCTGATACCCCTGTTGCTCGAAGTGAGATTTCACCGCAAGTTCGACCCGCTGCTGAGATAAATCCAGCGTAAGATGCCGCGTTTGATGGTTCGGCTTGGCGCTGCGAGGCACGGTTTGACCTTGTAAACGCAACACGCGCTGCTTGAGCTTTTCGGCCACTTCAAATTCGGAATGGTTACGTGGCTGCGACAACATATTCGTGACAATGTCACTCATGGCATCCACACGTTGCAGCTTATCCAGAATTCGCGCTTGTCGTTCACGAGTGGGCATGACTTCGGTTTGGCGATAGAGCGCCAAGGCAGCGTCAAACGCATTGTGCCGTTCGTAATCGCGCGCTAACTGATTCATGACATGCTGACGCTTTCGCTCCACATAAGGGTGGTCACAAGCGCTTGGTAGCAACGTCACCCAATCGTCTAGCTCGGAGGGCGTCGGTTTGGGACAGGTTTCGTAATGCGCTTGAATGTGGGTTAAGCGTCGCAGGACATCCACTTGGTCGCGATGCTGAAAGAAGCGGCGTTCGCGGCTGAGTTGATAGTCTTCGAATTGATTCAGGCCAAGGTCGTCGAGTACAAACTGTGAAAAATCTTGATGTGTGTTGGCAAAAAATAGGATCAACAACAGTGCAATCATTTCGCCTTGATTGAGATAGATGACTGTAAACGGCAGTGATACCGGCTGAGTGGGTGGCTCGTCTTGCAGCGCGGCAATCAGGGCCTCTTTTTTCAACTGCTTGGGCAGGTGGGGATAACTGGTTAGGAGCTCAGCTTTGGTCAGTAGCTCACGGGCTAACGTTGCCGCATCGATGTCTGGGTTCAACACCACAAAACCGCTCTCGGACAACTCTTGGCACGCTTGGGCTTGATGGCGGATTTCCCGATATTCAGTTTTGTCACTGCGAAACCAATTGCCTTTGCGTGATAACAAGCGAACCAGCAGACACTGCGCATCGTGGGACAGGCGATCAAAATCGTGCAACCAGCGCTGCTCATCACTGTGCAATAAATCAAAATACCACTCTGTCGCATGAGCGGTCAGCTTCTTAAAGTTCGTCAGGTAATAGTCGTCGGGCAAAACGGGCAGTGTGGGCATGAAGTCTCTGTTGTTCGGCATTGCGCTTAAGGGGTCAGTCATCATAGCGCGTCAGAAGAAGAAGTTCAGCGTGAAATGAGTCGATGGTCTTTGATTTGAACGATTGAAGGTGAGGGCGGTGAACGCCGCACTTTTCATCACCAACACGTTGCATTTGTTCTCAAAGCCGAACCACGGTTCAAAAAAACACGATTTTCGTGGAAAAACCAAACACATGTATGCCGATGGTCTACCTTGAATAAGGGACACAACAACAAAATCAGTGGTGAAGGATATGAAACGTAAATCGTTAGTGATGGCAATGGCTGTCGGCTTAGGCATTAGCTCTTTAACCGGTTGTATGGGACAAATGGCAACAACGGGTCTTGTGACCAAGTTTAACTTAGAAGTGGTGGATAACCGCTACGGTCGTGAAGGCCTGTTCTTGTTACTCTCGCCTGTGTACGGTATTGCCTCAATTGTCGACCTCTTTATCGTCAATGCCGTGGAGTTCTGGACCGGTACCAACCCCATCTCAGGCAAATCACCTGCAGTGGTGGATAAACCGGCTGATACCATGTTAAAAGTGAACGACAAATTGGATAGCTCGTTGACGGAGACGCCACTCGGTAATCACTCCACCATCAAAGACACCCAATGGAAACAGATTGACGAACACACCATTGAGATGGATGTGACCTACCTCGATGGCACACAAGAAACACTGCGCGGTCAGAAAATGGAAGCGGGCGTGGCGTTTTATGTGAATAACGAATACGTCACGACGGTTTCCAATCAAGAGCTAGAGAACTACGTCGCGACGACGCGTCTGCAATAAACAACGCAGCTCATGCTGAGAACCTAAAGCCTCCCTGTGGAGGCTTTGATATTTTTTGAAGAAATAAACAATTTGTCCTGTTGGTGAATGTGGCCGCCATTAGTTGACGTTGGTGGATGTCGGTCGATAAAACACCAACGCTTCCGAGAAAACGTCCAATTCCTAACTCGCTGATGTACAATTGTTTATTAACTATGCAAACGAACGCAATTTAGTAAAAAAACGGTTTTCTTTTTCTGAGCCTGTGGCATATTAGACCCATCGCTTCGATGCGCGGGCATCGTATAATGGCTATTACCTCAGCCTTCCAAGCTGATGATGCGGGTTCGATTCCCGCTGCCCGCTCCAAGTGCTCTCCTTGATACAACATCCCTAAGTTTTAATCAGTCCCCTCACGCTTCATGGCGTGCTTTGTCGTGTTTAGAGTTCAAGCTATGGGACATCGCTTATTTTGTTGATGGCTAAGTGGCGTTTAGGGGTTAGATGCCGATAAACGAATGCTTTGGCTACTTAACTCGATTGAACTAAGCCAAAATCTACGATTTAACCTGGCCAACACTCTGCTAGTTTGTCCAAACTATAGTTTTATGAACCGTCAAGATAAAGATGTTGAGGTTTTACTTAAAACTAGAATTAGGCGCGATACTGCGTCTAGTCATTGATGTGATTGGTCTCAACGTTGATGGAAGGTCAAGGGATACTGACTGGAAACATAAAGGTTGGCGCGAGCTACATATCGCAGTCGATACTAGTACCCACAAATAGTTGTAGTATAGATGCCTAAGTAAAAGAGATACGTCGCAAAATCATGAAGATATAAGTTGATGGCGCTTATTATACAAAGAATTGTCATGATACCATTTGGTTTAAGTGAGCTGTTCGAGTATTTCGCGAAAGAACAGCATTTGGGGAGCTAGAGAATCCTCATAACGACTCCATACGGGATTATTATTTTAATCACTCTCTATCAGAGACGGAAATGTATCTAGCAAAACAGCTACTAGGTGGAAAACTAATCCAGGGAAGTTGATATGCCTAAGCCTCGGAATAAATTTACAACACTTGGACTATCTTTTGTTTCAGGTTTAATCAACATATTTCAGCCATGCATCCTCTCAGAGGTAAGTAACAAAGCCTACGTGATGAACTTTCTCGTAGAATGATACGATGATTCTGCCGAAACTTTGCTAGAACCAATTGTTTAGGTTCGTTAAGAGGCTGTCGATTGGCTAATTTTGCAAAGAAGAATGGAGAGGAAAATGTAGGGTGTATTACTAATAAAATAGTTGGATAGATGATATGAAAAACAATAAATACATAGGTGCGTTAATTTGGAAATGGTTAAAATTCACCGTTAAATGGGTTTGGTTATTAAGTATGTTTGCTCTGGGGGTATCGATATATAAATTTTTGCCACCAGCAATGTTTGAATATTCATATTCAGTGTCAGAATTGGATTTGATCGAAACTCTATTTATTATTTCATTGGTGATGTTTGTATATCACTATATAAAACTTTGTTGCTGCACCGATGCTCCTTTTATTCGTAAACTCATCAGCCCCTGGGTGCATCAAGCTCATGTGATATTAGTTTTTTTTCTTGTAGGGGGGGGCGCAGTTCTGCTTTTTGAGTTCAACATTGATGATTTTAATAAAATGCCATTGATTGATTTAGTCAGTTATGTGCTCATGTATACGGCACTCCTATACAGCTATAGTCGTTTGAGAAAATATCCACAAAAGGCCGTTATGAAAGTAGCGCCCGTTGTTAATGAAGGGGCAGCGGAATGAAACGTATCCATCTTTTAGCTGGACTTTCTTTGTTATCGGTAGGGCAAATGAGCTATGCCTTTGAACACTCTTCTGCTAAGCCAGGAGATGTTGCGTTTTTAGTATCGTCATGCCAGGAATACATAGAGTTATATAAAAAGAAAGATGAACCACGTTTTGCAGCTTACCTAACTACCTCAAAAGAGGAAAGCTTTCGTGCTGGCTACTGCCTAGGAGCTGTAATGCATGCCAATAATACTTGTCGTTATGGGCATAGTACTAATTCAGTCTATCGCTCAGCAGAAGTGATTGCTTCGATTAAAGATAGTTACTATTCAGAAACAAAATTATTGAAAGATATTGTATGCCGTTAGTCAATACCAATCAGGCGGTTCAACAGCTATTTGGGGTTGATGGTAAGCATCTCCGTTCCAAAGCGAACAGTTATTTACGCAATGGTACGATTCCATCATCGGCAGTGGTTGATGATGGATTTTCTGATTCTGATCTGGGGAAGAGAGGTAAAAATCTGCTCAAATCACAAGCAGTTGATTGTTTGTTTAATGCCTTAGTGTTGGATGCTTTTTTCAATGATACCAAGTATGTAAAAGATATCTTTGAAAACGAAAAAACGAGAACCAAAGCCGCTAAACTGTGTGAAGAAATCTTATTTGAAGCGCAATCTGTGAATGAAAGAGCAAAGTTGATCAATGAATCACAGCTTTTTCTAATTCAACTTAGTGATGAAAAATTTGAATTACGTGAGAAAAGAATCACTAGCCCGTTTACAGAGCAGCGATTACCGCAGATGGATATCGCAAATACGGGGCTATTGTACCGGTTACTTCGTTCTCAGCGTTTAGCCCTTACCTATAAAGAGTCATTGCTTCTTTGCCTATTGGAAAACGATTTTGTTGGGGCAGTGAATGTTGCTGACCAAATAGATTCGAGACTAATGGCTGAGGACCATCTGTTAGCTACGCTCGTTATACGAGTTCGCCAAGACTTTCAGGAAGCCGAATCTTTTCATTCTTTATTAAGTATCCTGCCTGACTAAATAAACGCTTTTTTGTGCAGTGCACAAATCAACACTACTCCTGACAACCAGAAGGAGTAGTGATTATGAATCATGCAAAACAATTAGTTATCAACTATCACATCACAGAAAAATGTAATTACGACTGTCATTACTGTTACGCAAAGTGGGCAAAACCAAACGAGCTTCATCGAAACATGGCTGACATGAAGTTAATGCTAAGCAGATTAGCCGACTACTTTCTTTCCCCCAATTCCATTCAGCAACAATTGGGTTACCAACGCGTTAGATTGAACTTTGCGGGTGGTGAGCCATTACTGCTAAAGCAACGTTTTATTGAGGCGTTAGACTATGCAAGAGAGCTAGGTTTTGATGTGTCGATAATTACTAACGCTCATTTAATTACTGACGAATTTATTGCTCAGCATTCTCATAAACTTCAAATGTTGGGTATTAGTTACGATGCTTGTAACCCAGAGGTTCAGCAGCAAATAGGGCGTTCGACATCATCAGGTAAGATATTATCTGCAGAACGTCTAGGATCAATTTTTCAGCAAGTAAGAGCGGTTTCCCCTCAGACAGAACTAAAAATTAATACGGTCGTCAATCAATTTAATACTAAGGAAGACTTCAACACTTTAATGGAAACTATTCAGCCTAATAAGTGGAAAGTTTTGCGTGTTTTACCTGTTTTTGATTCTATCCAAACCATTCGCGACGAGCAGTTTGATGCTTTCGTTGAACGTCACCAATCTATATCGCATTTGATGTCAGTTGAGAGTAATGACTCAATGACGAACTCCTACCTAATGCTTAGCCCGGACGGCTCTTTTTTCCAGAATGGTAACGGTTCAGATGGCTATTTTAAGAGTCGTCCTTTGATTTTTACAGAAATAGAAACAGCCTTAGCGGAGACGGGCTTTGACGTTACCAAGTTTGCGCAACGTTATAAGTAGGAGGTGATATGATCTCGAAATATGTAAACGTTAATGGCGACGTTGAAATAGAGCTCGTTGCTTCTAAGGCATCTCCAGTTACCATGGAAATGGCAAAGTTATTGATCATGAAAATATTTAAAGGTGAGGTTCGTCAAGGCACCAGAACTAAAGTGCTACAACGAAATAAAAGGTGGTTGAGCTATAGGATTAACCGACGTTACCGCTTATTAGTTAAGCGTAAGTATTCAATGGTCGGCCCGTACTACTGTATGAGTCATAACGAGTTCGATAAGTGGGTAAATCACCATTAGCTAATGAGAAGTGGAGCAATACTATTCAACGCTCCCTAAACTAAGAGATCTCTAAGGTCTGTCTGTAGATCATGGAACATGATTTCTTAGCCAAAGTGTTCGGTCGTTAGGCCGAGCACTTTGAAAGAAAGACTGATTCTATGCTTCATTCAGTTTGGAGTTTTGCTCAGCGGGCTCGTATCTGCATCGTTTCTCGTTCGATAGTTTTTCAATATGCAGGATGTTTCTGAATGTCACTTTGTGTTTGCGTTGAATTCATGATTCTCAAAAAAAGATTTGCTCAGGAAGAATAGGCAATAAATAGAAGTTTCTAGGCAATCGGTAGCGCGACCTGCCTTGGTAAATTGGATCACTCATTTCCCGATCCACATTTACTCATGGAAGGTACTTAGAATGTTGAAGCTCACCGGTTTTCGAAAGTTCTGCTCGCTCCTCATGCTGACATTGGCCTCGTGGTCCGCTACCACAAACGCCTCGGCCGCAGATGCGTTGAGTCCCAAAGATCGCGCCTTGATCCCTGTTGCAGCATTTACCGCTAGCGGTGATATCGAACAGTTCAAAGTCAGTTTGAATGATGCGTTAAATACAGGTTTAACGGTGAACGAACTCAAAGAAGTGTTGGTTCAGTTATACGCGTATGCGGGCTTTCCTCGCAGTTTGAATGGCTTAGCTGCCTTTATGACGGTGCTCGATGAGCGTCAAAGCCAAGGCATTACCGATGTGCAAGGCAAGGCGTCGTCCCCGTTGCCAACCGATGTCACGTCCTTGGCATTTGGCGCCGCCAACCAAACTCGATTAGTGGGTGCCGAAGTCAAAGGCCCGTTGTTTGATTTCGCGCCGCAAGTGGATGACTACCTCAAAGCGCATTTGTTTGGCGACATTTTCGAGCGCGATGGGTTGAGCTGGAAACAGCGTGAACTGGCCACCATTGCTGCGTTGGCCAATATGAGCGGCGTCAACAGCCAGCTCGCTGCGCACTACGCCATCAGCATGAATAACGGCGTGTCACCAGCCGAATTGACGGATTTTATCGCCGTGCTGGATGTGTTGTGTGGTGCTGAGATTGCCGCAAACGCTCAACAGGTTCTGGAACACGTCTTAAAAAACACACCTTAATCGAATCAATCCCAATCGAATGACATCCCCAATTCAATGATATCCCCAAAGGAGCAGATGATGAACAAAACAACCTCGCTGATGCTTGTGGCAGCAACGACCGTCGGAAGTTTCACGTTCAACAACGCGTATGCTGCAGATGACAATGCGCAGCACGCGTATCGCGGGCAAGATTTGCAATCGTTTGAAGGGCCAGAGAACTTATTCACTGGCAAAGTCCGTGTCGACATGCTGTTTCCTGAGAATGAAACCGCTCATTACAGCGCGGCATACGTGACGTTTCAACCCGGCGCTCGAACCGCTTGGCACTCGCACCCGGCCGGTCAGCACATGATTGTGACGCAAGGCGAAGCCTTAACGGGAACACGCGATGGCAAAGTTATTCATTTTCATCAAGGTGAAAGCGTGTGGTGTCCGCCGAATGTTGAACATTGGCACGGCGCAACACCGAATGCGGCTATGACGCACCTGGTGGTGACCGCTTCTGCGGACGGGAAAAATGTGGTGTGGAAAGAGAAAGTCACTGACGAGCAGTATTTGAGTGGGCAATAAACCATAAAGCAAGTTTGGAAGAATAGGCAATAAGTCGAGACAATCTTGCTACAGGTTCAGGGGATTCCTTTGACACAATAGCGCTATCGAAACGCCAATTCACTGTTTTACGGAGACGTTAATCATGACAACACAACACGAAATGACCGCTGCTGCCAACGCAGAAAAAGCGCCAAATGAAGGACGTCGTGACGTACTCAAATTAACCGGCGCAGGCTTAGTTGCATTAGGAGTAGGCTCAATGACTTCACACAAAGTAATGGCACAAACCGAACTCACCTTAGGTGACGAATGGGATAAAACTTTCGCGAAAAGCGACAAAGTTGACCACAAGAAAGTGACCTTCAAAAACCGTTATGGCATTACGCTCGCGGCCGATGTTTATCAACCGAAACAAACCCATGGCAAACTGGCGGCATTGGTGATCAGTGGCCCGTTTGGTGCGGTGAAAGAGCAATCTTCTGGTTTGTATGCACAGACCATGGCTGAGCGTGGCTTCCTAACCATTGCCTTTGACCCGTCTTACACTGGTGAAAGTGGCGGCGAACCGCGCAATGTGGCGTCTCCAGACATCAACACTGAAGATTTCAGCGCTGCTGTTGATTTTGTGGGACTACTGCCGAATGTTGATCGCGAACGTATTGGGGTCATTGGTATTTGTGGCTGGGGTGGCATGGCTCTGAACGCTGTTGCCATCGACAAACGTGTGAAAGCCGTTGTTGCGAGCACCATGTATGACATGACACGCGTGATGTCTAAAGGCTATAACGACAGCGTGACGTTGGAGCAACGCACACAAGCGTTAACGCAACTCGGCCAACAACGTTGGGCAGATGCCGAGCAAGGTGAACCCGCTTATGGCCCAGTATCGCTTGAGTTAAAAGGGGGTGAGCCACAATTTGTGGTGGAGTATGCAGCGTACTACAAATCGCCTGAACGTGGCTTCCATCCACGCGCGGTGAATTCGAACGCGGCTTGGACACTGACCACGCCACTGTCATTTATGAACATGCCGATTTTAACTTACATCGCCGAGATCTCACCGCGTCCGGTGTTATTCATTCATGGTGAAAATGCGCATTCTCGCTATTTCAGCGAAACCGCGTACGAAGCGGCCGCCGAACCGAAAGAACTGATGATCATTCCAGAGGCAAACCATACCGATTTGTACGATCAAATGGACGTGATCCCGTTCGATAAAATGACGTCATTTTTTCAATCGCATCTTGCATAAAAAATAGGTTAAACTATTGCCAGCTCAAGGCTAGTCAGGTTTTGGCTGGCAATAGTACGAAAGTACCAAATCTAACTCTAATAAAAAATAACCTATTCATTTTTCTAATAAAGTCATTCAAGATTCTACACAAATAGCGATATTCTCAAATGGTATGATTCAGTGAATCAAACCCTGAAACAACTTTATGAAAAATACGGTTAGTTGAGGTTGCTATTCAATGGAAACACCTAACGACAAAGTCGTCATCAACTCTCGCTTTCTGTTCGATGCGGTCGAAAAAAGCTTAACGGATGCATACGACGAAAAAATCATTATTGGCGACAATGAATCCAGAATTCTGACGCTACTGACCAGCCATCCCAATGCGGTGCTGAGTCGAGAAGATATCTATCAACAGGTGTGGGTTGAACGCGGCAACAAAGTTGATGATTCCAGCTTAACGCAGTCTATTTCGTTACTGCGTAAGGTGTTGGGAGATAAGGCCACAAATCCCGAATACATTAAAACAGAAGCGCGCATTGGTTATCGTTTCATTGCGCCAGTCGATCCGGTGTATTCAGTCATTCCACTGGAAGAGTTGGTGGAAGTGACGGAGCAAAACGTGCAGCCTGCGGCGAATACGCGTCAAACGCCGGCTTATCCCGAACAGCGCTACATCAATAGTGAATTTCGGTTGAACGATGACGAGATGCAGCGTTTTCCATCAACCCGTTGCTTGTCACAGCTCATCACGCCACTGATGGTCACCTTGATCACGGCGTTATTGCTGCTGGATTTTAATGGCGCGCAAAGCATGCTCTCTTTCCTTTATCGTCGCATTCTTGAGTAGCCATGCAGCAAGTGAAATGAAATCCGCTTGTGTTGATAGCAGATAAACAAAAGGGCCTTTCGGCCCTTTTTCGCTTTACGCGAGCGTTTTTACTTTTAAACGGTTTTTGTTGTCGCGATTGGCCGTGATTTGCGCTTGATCGTCGATCGTACCGAGCGTTTTCGCTAATCGGTCGTACATCACCACATTGACTGTTGCCGCAAGGTTCATACAGCCGTTTGTTGGAACGTAAACCACGTGATGCGCTTGGTCGACCACGTCTTGTGGCAGCGATCCGTCCTCTGGGCCAAACAGATAAATTGCGTTTTGCGGATGAACAAATTGGGGCAGTGCGGTTGCACCAACCACCAACTCGACACAGACGATTTCAACATCCGGAGCAAGGTCCGCGGTAAGGTCTTCCATCCCCACAAGGGCGATCCGTGCTTTGCTGTTGTGCGTGTCGGTCTGAAATTTCACTGCGCGATTATAACGTGTTCCGTTGTAACGCACTTGCGTTGCGTTGTAGCAACCGGCAGCGCGCATCACTGCGCCGACATTGGTTGGACTTTTCGGATTGCTCAATCCAATGATGACCGTTGATTGTGTTGTCATGACGGGGGTTCTACTTCTGTATTGCAATTGGAGCGATTGCTCGCGAATGGCGGGATTATCGCTCTTACGCCCGCGAAGTGCTAGGCCAGATGGCGTTTTACGCATTTGAGAGAGTGAATGAGGCGAATAAAACGACTAAACGAATCACATTATGATTTGATTAAGTGATTTAATCGCATTATATTTTGATGTGAATAACGATAACTTTCGCATCAGAGGTCGCATTATGTGGATTTGGCAGCAGGACAACTGGCCGCACTTCACCTGGGATTCCAACACGGTCGCCCCAATGGTGAGACAAACACGTCTGAATCAAGGTATTCTGCTGGGCAAAATCACCAGCCAGTCGCCTGATCAAAAACAGAGCATGCTGGATACCTTACTGGCGAACATCGTGCATTCCAGCGCGATTGAAGGGGAGACCCTCAACGCTTTCTCTGTGCGCTCTTCATTGGCTAACCGACTGGGTTTGACGGAAGAAAGACCGTTTCCTACGACAGAACAAACCGATGGTTTGGCGGAAATCATGCTCGACGCGGTGGAAAATTTGGATGCACCGCTGACATTAGAACGCCTATTGCACTGGCATGATCGATTGTTTCCCGAAGGCTACACGCTGTTTAATCCTGTCGTTGGCGGCCAACTCCGAGGCGACGCGCCGATGCAGGTGGTGTCTGGACGCATTGATAAGCCGACGATCCATTTTGAAGCACCGGATCGGGCGCGTTTGGACCAAGAGCTGGCCACGTTCATCGCGTGGTTTAATGACTCAAAATACGAAGCGTCGCTTGATCCGCTGATCCGTGCTGCCATCACCCATGTATGGTTTGTGACGCTGCACCCGCTAGATGACGGTAATGGCCGCATCACGCGGTTGCTGACTGACTTGGCGCTGGCACAAGCTGAACAACAGTCGGTGCGCTTTTACGCTATGTCGGTGTGTATTCTTGCCAACCGTAAAAGTTATTACGACATTCTAGAGCAAACGCAAAAAGGCGACTTAGACATCACCGCTTGGCTGGTGTGGTTCTTCAATACATTGGACGAAACCTTTGCCGAGGTGCTGAAAGAGATCGATCAAACCCTATTTAAAACTCACTTTTGGCGCAACGTGGATCAAACCAAATTAACCGCCGAGCAAGCCAAAGTGCTCAATCGAATGCTGGATGGCGATTTTGAGCAGGGCATCAACACCTCGCAATACCACAAAGTAGCAAAAGTCAGTAAACCCACCGCAACCCGTCATTTGGCCGCGCTGGTGGAATTGGGTTGCTTAGTCAAATCCGACGCCGGTGGTCGAAGTACTCGATACCGATTAGCTCGGATAATCTAAATCGTAAATGCATCGAATTGGGTATAAGCGATGCAAAGTATTAGTAAAGTGTGATGAAGTTGAACAGTTAGCACATAAATCATTGAATATACGTGTAATTAAGCATAGTGTAATTTTCCATCTCCTTTGATGTAGTTGCTCTATGTACACATTCAATCAATTTGATCACTTTTCGATTCCTAACTTTGATGAGGTTAGAAATCTATTACGTCCTCATGGTTGCGAAATAGCACTGATTAAGTCATTGCCCAAAAATGCGAATGATAAAAACCAAGTTTACTATCACTCTGATGCGAGTCTGTTGAATTCTATTTTTGACCTTAGATTCAGTGATAGGGGCGAAAGTCGCAGTGTGACAAAGCGTACTTCTGCTCCCGGAAAAGCGATTCCTCAGGCATTGTTTCATCGATTTTCTTGGCTTAGTAAGGGTGAGAAACTTTATGATGCCAAAGCTTGTAAAGCGATTATCTACGCACAATATCCAGAGGCGAGATTATCCGGATTTATTACGGAAACTGGCGAGATGCCTCGCTCAATGTCCGTTGAATATACAAAACGAGACGACCAGAAACCTAGATACCTAATTTTAGGTGCGACACAAAGTGGTCACGCGATTGCGATTATGGCAATTGATCCGGGGAAGCAATTCGTTAAAGAATTCAAAGCATTGGATACTTACTATGGTTCCAGTGTTTGTAAAGCGATCAAGATTGACTTAGGCATTGAAAATGGCAGCTTTAAGTTGCGAAAGATTCTAAAGAAGAATGTCGCTAGAAAGACGCTGCTAGGGTGTCGCTTTGACAGAAACGGAGACACTATTCCATTCACGGGAACGCAGGTACATGGCTACACTCTTGAGCATGCCTGTGGTATCAAGCCCAATGCAGATAAAAATGGTGATATTTTTGGCATAGAGCTTAAATGCTTTACACGTAAAAAACTTACATTGTTTACGCCTGAGCCAGATGGTGGACTGTATGCTAAGAGTTTTGCTGATTTCATGACTCGCTATGGCTATCTGAAAGGGGATGATTACCGCTTAACTGGTTTGCATCGAGCCTATAAAGAAAATGAAAAAACGGGTCTAACACTTAAAATTCGTTGCATACACAGTTACAAAATTAAAGATTTTGCTGGCAAAAATATCATTCGTTATGAGTCGGGTTACTATGACCCCGAAAGACCTATTACCCGCCAAATGAACCAGATGGAAGTGGTCTTAGAAGACCGTGAAGGGAATGTTGCTGCTTCGTGGTCGTTGGAGCGATTGTTGAACTGTTGGGGAGCTAAACATAATGAGGTTGTTTACTATCCAGCGGAGAAGCTCGAAAACGACGATATAGAAACTCTAACTGAAGGTTTCAAATACAAGATTCAATTTGCTGACGAAGTTTTGTGGTGTAAGGATACTAATGCAGAAAAGTTGTTTAACGCTATTCATTCAGGAACGGTGTACTTAGATCCGGCACCAAAGTTCAATCCAGCAGATCCTAAGCGTAACAAACGCCGTTCGCAATGGCGTGTTAACGACATCTATAAATCAAGCCTCGAATTGTATGAAACATCTGAACTCATACGTCTGAGTAATTGTGATTCTGAACAGAAAAACACTGTATAAATAAACATTAATGAGAAAATGGGATTTTTGTGTGATAGAATGTCACTCAAAATTCCCCTCACTGTTCCTAAATGCAATGAAAACTAATGAAATTCTAAATAGCGGAGATATCGAAGATACCCTCCGCATTGAGCGTTGTCAGCTAGAAAGCGACAAACTGTTGAAGTTACTTGTTGAAGTATACGACCAAAAGAACTTGGCGTTAAAGCTAAAACAGTTGGACTCAGGCTATGAGCAAGAAATTAGCAGAGAGAGGCTCAATCGCTGGAAAGCAGACCCCAAAAAGAATCCAATTTGTTTCAGTGAAAAGGCAATGCAAGATATACGAAGTCGCCTGCTACCCGCTAGGCCTAAGCATTGGGATGCTCCAGAATTTCATTTCATTGACTTATTTGCTGGTATCGGTGGACTAAGAAAAGGCTTTGAAGATATTGGTGGAAAATGTGTTTTTACTAGTGAATGGGATGAAAGGGCTCGTCGTACCTATCTAGCTAACCACTATGTAGACCAAGCGGAATTAGCATACTTTCTTGATAGCAAGGAAGAAAACCCTGAACGAAATGTAACATTGATGGATATCACCAACATCACTAGAAGTGGCGATGATTGCAGTGTTGAAGAGAAAAAAGAAAGTATTTTGAAACACATACCTGAGCATGATGTGTTATTGGCTGGTTTCCCATGCCAACCATTTTCTATTGCTGGTGTATCTAAAAAGAATTCAATGGGTCGAGCACATGGCTTTGACTGTGATACTCAGGGGACGTTGTTTTTTGATGTTGAGCAGATATTGTTGGCACGCCAACCTAAGTTCTTCGTTCTCGAGAACGTGAAGAACTTAAAAAGCCACGATAAAGGAAATACATTTGCCACGATAATCAAGTCGTTAGACAAGGCTGGATACAGAATTGCAGATATAACCGACCAAGGAAATGACATTGAAGAAGCGATTCGTCATGTCAGTAAGCGTAAACCTGAACCAACCATTATCGATGGCGTTCATTTTACCCCCCAACATAGAGAACGGATAGTTTTGGTGGGTATCCGTAATGACTTGGTTAATGAAGATTCTCAATTTACAGAACTGACGCTACGAAACATCGAAAAACCATCACAACGTTACACGGTAAAAGATATCCTATGTGACCTGAGTAAAGATGAAGAAAAAAAATACACTCTAACTCCAAATCTATGGAATTACCTATATCACTATGCTTTGAAACATCAGACTAAAGGTAATGGTTTCGGATTCGGCTTAATCGACCCTAACGATGACAAAGCAGTGACGCGAACTTTGTCTGCTCGATACTATAAAGACGGTTCAGAAATTTTGATCAATCACAAAGGCTTATCGCCGGAATATCTTGAGAAAAATAAAAAATATGGTATCCAAAAAAATCAAGACCGTTCAGATGCTGCCACAGCATTTGCCGAGCGCTATCGGGCTGAAAATCCTCAATGTACGGAAAAACAATACAAAGAGATGATTAAGGAGGGGGAGTCTAAATATGATACGGCTCATGGACGTTATGCGAAGGAGTTTGACTCCTTGTATAGGACGCCTCGTCGACTGACGCCTCAGGAATGTGCTCGTCTAATGGGATTTGAAAAACCGGAATGGGACCGCGAACAAAATGATACTGATTTTAGAATTGTCTGCGCAGACACAGCCGCATACAAACAGTTTGGAAACTCAGTTGTTGTTCCAGTCTTTAGAGCTGTCGCTAAACTAATGAAACCTTACATTATCAAAGCGATCCGGAATAGAGAAAGTAAAGCTGCGTAGAATCAAAAAGCCAGCCATTTTATTTGGGATACTTGTGCCCATTCATTACTTGTGTCACTCAACCAAGCGTTTTCGGCGGCGGCTTGCACAATTTTCAACGGCGACCCACCATGCAGTTGGCCGTGTTCTCAATACGGGTCTTTTGGGTCGCACATGGTTTCACACCCTTGTGGTGTTCATTGAAAAGAATTAAGGATCGTTATGATTGATTTTTCTACGTTACCTGATGAAAGCTCAAAACGTTTTATCGCGGTATTGAATAAAAAAGTGGAGATGGGACGCCTGTTTAACGCGCTGGGCCACATGACAGCGGGGCTAGTCGGTCAAATTGAAGCGGTCGATGACCTTTGTTTTCTACAATATCAAGATAAAGATGGCGGCACGCATCCGTCCATTTCTCATTATCCTTTCATCGTCTTGAAAGCAGACAACTCCAATAAAATTCGAAAAGTGCGTGAAGAACTACTGCAACGCGGTCTTCCATTCACGGATTTTACACACACCATGATTGTCGGCTCGTCTGAAGAGCAAGTGAATGCGACCGCAGAAACCGCAGAACAGGATCTCGAATACTTTGGTATCTGTATGTTTGGTGATGCCGCTGAGCTGAAAGAGTTCACCGGTAAGTTCAGCTTGTTTAAGTAAAGGTGACTTGAATCTCGTTGCACCCAAAGCCCGGCATTGACCGGGCTTTTTTACGCGGATAAATCAGCCATTTTAGTGTCTGATATCGAAAAAATCGTGATGCCGAAAACTAGCAGACAACATCGACGAATGGCTTCACAACCTGGCGAGTTAAAGGCGCTGTAAACGCGTTCGCCTTGTGAGATTTCAAACCGTTAGCACGGCGTCACACCGAGCGTGACCGTTTAAGAATCGTTACAAACAATGCGCCATTCAGCGTTCGATGAACATTGACCTTGTGACTACAATCGTTAACTATGTAATTGATTTTACGTCATAATGAAGTCAATCGTCATCAACAGGTTTAATGGAATTCATGGTGACATTGTCACGTTTCGGTTGTTCACGGGTAACCGGGTTTCGAGATTCAACACAGAGCGAGTAAAGGAATGGCCATAACATACGAAGAGAAAGTCCCAAGCCCTGCAGAATTTTGCGAGATGCGCGTCAAAGCAGGCTTATCCCCAAAGTCGTTACAAGCGGCCACCATTGCACTACCGAATAGTTTGTACGCCGTTGTCATCCGAGATGGCGACGAGTTGATTGCCATGGGGCGCGTGGTCGGTGATGGTGCGTGTAATTTTGAGATTGTCGATGTTGCTGTGGATCCGCATTACCAAGGCAACGGATTTGGACGAGAAATCATGGAATACATCGATCGTTATCTCGCATCCGTGGTGCTGGAAGGATCGTACGTGTCGATGATTGCCGACCGCCCCGAGTTTTATGAAAAACTCGGCTATACGCTGGTGGCGCCGGCAAGTCATGGTATGACGAAAAAGTTTACGCCCCGCACCGCTTAAATCGAGTCTGACACAGACGTTTTAACACAAAAAAGCCCGGCATTGTCCGGGCTTTCTCATGTGTCATCGCGAACGGTTATAGCGTGCGCAGGACCGACGTCAGACGCTCGGCGGCATCAGCCAGCTCTTGAGGCGTGGAGTTGGTGAAATTCAAACGTAGTGCGGAAGGGGCGTTATCCGGATTCGGATAGAACACGGGGCTTGGCACCACCGCCACGCCTTTCGCTAGCAGCTGTTTAGCCAGTTCAAACGTGTCGCATTGTGGAATCGTCATCCACACGAACATGCCACCGTCCACCGGGTACACTTCACATCCCGCCGGCAATTGTTTGTTCAACTCATGGCACAACACTTGGCTGCGAGATTGATACAGTTCTCGAATGCGCGTCAGGTGCTCAGGAAACTGCGGATGTTCCAATAGCGCATGCAGCAATGCTTGCATCGGTACGCTGGAGTGCAAATCTGCGCCTTGTTTCACTTTGATCATCGGCGTCAGGTATTCGCTGCGACCAGAGACCGCGCCCAAACGCAGGCCTGGTGATGCAATTTTCGAGAAAGAACGCAGTACGATCGATTTGTTCGGACAGAAATCAGAAACGAGCGGGAAAGCATTACCTTGGAAACGCAACTCGCGGTAGGGCACATCTTCAACCATCACCACATCATACGCTTCGCACAGTGCTGCCACTTTTTGGCGTGTTTCTAACGCCCAGCTAATGCCGGTTGGGTTGTGAAAGTCGGGAACCGCATAGAACATTTTCGGGTGTTGGTTGCGGAACACATCTTCCAATTCAGCCAAATCAGGGCCTTGTGGCGTCTGTGTTACCGTCACAATCTCAGCTTCCACCAAACCAAACACCTGCATGGCGCCTAAGTAACTCGGGGCTTCCATCACGACTTTGTCGCCAGGGTTGATGTAGGCGCGAGCAATCAAATCGAGGCCTTGTTGAGAACCGGTACACACCATGACATCGTGGGTTGCTGGCAAATCAAAATACTGTTTCAAAAACGCAATCAGTGGACCATAACCTGCGGTTGCACCATATTGAAAAACCTCAGGTTTTTCTGCCAGACCGGCTAAAGTGTCGCGCATCAGATCGATGGGGAATGTTTTTTCATCTGGCAAACCGCCAGCAAGAGAAATGACGTTTGGATCACTTGCCGCAGCCAAAATTTCACGGATGTAAGAGGACTTGATCTGTTGCAGTGAACGGGCGATTTCCATATGTGCTTCCTGTATTTATGCTTTTTTTATCTTTCGAATAGTACGACTCGTTGCGTATTTTTGTTTGTCCATTTATGCTCAAATAATTGTCCATTTATGCGATCTCAGCGATGAATCAACAGCACGTCTCTCGAATTAACGATATTTTGTATTATATCCATCAAGACATCACCAATGACTTATCCGCTCGACGTCTGGCGGACTTAGCGGCCTATTCAGAACAGCATTTTCATCGTGTATTTAAACAGGTTGTCGGTGAGTCGATTCATCAATACATTCGCCGCACGCGCATGGAGTACGCGGCCAATCAATTGATGTTTGATGACAGCGCCTCGGTGATTGATATCGCCAACAAGTGCGGGTTTAGCTCGCTTTCCTCATTCTCAAAAGCGTTTAAGGCAACGTTCCATATGTCGCCGGGCAATTGGCGACTGGGTGAGCAGCACCTCGACAGTCAACCTTATTTGAAGGATCCCGAAGTGGCGGCGGGCTACAATCGCGTTGCCAACCTCGATCTACCGACACCGAAAATAGTGGAAACCAAAGAGCGTTTCACGGCATATGTGCGCCATCAAGGCTATAATCGTTCGATCCAGCGCGCGTGGTTGGTATTGAAAGCGTGGGCGAAAGAAGAGGGGCGCCCGTTTGATCAGCATTTTGGCCTGCATCACTCCAATCCCGCTTGGGTTGAATTGAATCAATGTCGATACGTGGCATGTTTGGCAATTGAGGAACCACTGAAAGTACGTGGCGTGGTGAATCAAATGACGATTCCGGGCGGGTTACATGCCATGTTCCGGCTGCATGGCGTGTATGGTGAGTTGCTGCCACAAGTCAGCAAAATCTTTGAGCAATGGCTGCCCACCTCGGGTTATAAGCTGCGTTCGACACCCGCTTATGTCCACTATCACAAGAACCATTTTCTGGCTGAAGATGAGCGGTTTGAAATTGATTTCTATCTCCCCATCAGTTTCTTCTGATTCAATTCGTATCTGTGAGTCATCGACACGCAAAAAAAAAACACGCCAGGGGGCTGGCGTGTACCTAAGAGAAGCGGTGTAAGAAAAGGACATGGACCTTAAATGGAGTAATGCGTAAACAAGACTCGTGTTTAAGCCTTTGTACAGTAACGTCGCCGTCTTACAGAATTGTTGCGGAATGAAGAAGATTTGGATCTCCCTTCGCCGCTAACCACTTGTTATTGCTTCGGATTGCGATATTTGTGCAGCACATCGAGTGGAATGTGGCAATAATCGCTTGGGAAGCGCGTCAGGCGATCTTGATGTTCATCATCGCTTTTTACGTAGTTCGTCAGCGCCAGCACTTCAACCGCGATGCGGTCGGCATCCGGGCGTTTGGCGATGTACTCGGCGGCATGTTTTAGGTGCTGCGAGTTGTGGCTGTAAACGCCAGTGCGATATTTCGGGCCAACATCGATACCTTGTTTGTTGATGCTGTAAGGGTCGATGATTTCAAACAAGTAATCCATCAACTGCGCAATGCTGACTTGCGCAGGGTCGAATTGGATGCGCACGCACTCGGCGTAGCCATCATATTCACTTTGTGTGGTTTCGGTGGTGCCATTGGCGCGTCCGGCTTCGGTCAGTGTCACGCCCGGCAAATGGCGCATAAATTCTTGAACGCCCCACAGGCAGCCGCCCGCTAAATAAATCTCTTCCATTGTTTACATCTACAACGTCATGAATGTGGTGCGACTCTAGCAAATTGAGGCGGTAGGAGAAACCCGATCAGACGCAATAAAAAGCCTGCTTGAACGCAGGCTTTGGCTGTATGGGAATCAGGCTAGATCAGCGTTCGCTGACGGCGGCCACCGATGACGATGATGTGGACGCTGTATTTGTCTCGTGTTCAGGCAGCACTAAGGTCATTACAATGGCAGCAATGCCACTGGTGGTCACCGGAGAACCAAACATGCTTTGCAGCAACTTGGGCATCGCTTTCATCACATCTGGTACCAGCATCACGCCCAAACCGATCCCGAACGAAACAGCCAGAATCATCAGATTACGGCGATCCAAACGCTCACGCGCAATGATTTTAATGCCTGCCGCTGCAACGGTGCCAAACATCACCAAGGTTGCGCCCCCAATCACGGGTTTGGGAATCGTGGTGAGAATCGCGCCAATCATCGGGAACAACCCCAATACGCACAGGATGAGCGCGACAAAGTAACCCACATAACGGCTGGCGATGCCCGTCAGGTGAATCACGCTATTGTTCTGACTGAACGTGGTGTTTGGAAAGGTGTTGAATACCGCGGCCAGCATCGAGTTCACGCCATCGCCGAGAATGCCGGATTTCACGCGGCTTAAATACGCCGGGCCAGTGACGGGCTGTTTGGTGATCATGCAGTTGGCGGTGATATCGCCGGTCGATTCAATCGCCGTAATCGCATAAATCACGGCAATTGGCACAAACGCGTACCAGTCGAAGTCAAAGCCATATTTGAATGGCACCGGAATACTGACCAACGGCTGCTGAAAGGCGTGCCCCAGATGCACCATGCCCATGCTGGCGGCGGCCACATAACCCAATACCATGCCGACTAGAATCGAAGAGAGGCGCACCATCAAATGACGAGAGCGGTTAAGCGCAATGATGGTGACTAACACGACGGCGCCGAGCGCTAAGTTGTGCCATTGGCCAAAATCGGGGGCGTTGACGCCGCCGGCCAAATCCGTCATGCCGACTTTAATCAGGGAAATACCGATCGTCGTGACCACAATGCCGGTGACCATCGGCGTGATGATGCGGCGTAACTTGCCAATGCATTGCGAAAGCACAATTTCGATAAATGCCCCAACGAAACAGACGCCAAAGATCAGCGCCAAAATCTCTTCCGGGCCACCGCCTTTGGCTTTGGCGATAAAGCCTGCGGCCAGTACCGAGCTCAAAAACGCGAAGCTGGTGCCTTGCACACAGATCATGCCTGCGCCAATGGGCCCAATGCGGCGCGCTTGAATAAACGTTCCGACACCGGACACAATCAGCGCCATGCTGATGAGGTAAGGCACATGATCGCCCAATCCCAACACGCCGCCGATAATCAGTGTAGGGGTGATGATTCCGACAAAACTGGCCAGCACATGTTGCAGGCCTGCGTACAGTGCTGCGCCAGGCGTTGGCTTATCGTCGAGCCCGTAAATCAGGTCGTGACTTTCCTTGTGAGACATACTGACTTCCTTGTATACAATATTGTTGACATATTTTTCATCAATACAGCAAACACTATGCCAGTAAATTTCTGACCAGTTAGTCAAGGTAATTCAGCGAGTTAGGCTATAACGCACAAATATTGGTGCTGAAATGTTGTTCGATTGTGGTGCACTTGCATTAAATTGGGTTGCATAAAAAAAACGCCGGACAGGAAGGGCGTCGCGGCGGTTTGTAAAAACAGAATCAACGGGTTAAGCCGGGTGATGTGCGATCCAGTGACGAGCAATTTGTTCGCGAGTCGCCACCCAAACGCCCTCATGCTGCGCGACGTAATCGAGGAATTTTTTCAGCGCCATAAAACGACTGGGTTTACCAATGACGCGGCAGTGTAGACCGATCGACATCATTTTGGGTTTCTCGGCACCTTCTGCGTACAAACAGTCAAAGTTCTCCTTGAGATACTGAAAGAATTCTTCCCCGTGGCTAAACCCATAAGGGGAGGAAAACCGCATATCGTTGGTATCCAAGGTGTAGGGCACAATCAGGTGCGGACGCGTTGAACCGGGATGCTTGTTGTCTGGCACTTGGGTCCAGAACGGCAGGTCGTCCCCGTAGTAATCTGAGTCATACAGCAAACCGTCTTGTTCCGCGACCAATTCGCGGGTGTTGGGGGAATCGCGGCCGGTGTACCAACCGATTGGGCGTTTCCCCGTGAGGGATTCAATCAGCTCGAGCGCCTGATGCATGTGCTGGCGCTCTTGCTCGATCGGCATGTTCTGGTAATGAATCCATTTTAAACCGTGGCATGCGATTTCGTGTCCATCTTCAATGAAGGCTTGTGTTACTTCTGAGTTACGTTGTAACGCAGTGGCAATACTAAAAATGGTCAGCGGTAATTCCCGCTTTTTAAATTCGTTAAGAATGCGCCACACCCCAGCGCGCGAACCGTATTCATACAGGGATTCCATGCTCATGTGGCGAGCGGGGAACGGCTCGGCGCCCGCAATTTCCGATAAAAAGGTTTCGGCGTGCGGATCGCCGTGTAAGACGCAGTTTTCTCCGCCTTCTTCGTAGTTCAAGACAAACTGCAGCGCGATTTTTGCGCCGCCTGGCCAGTTGGCATCCGGTACATTGTCGCGGCCGTAGCCGATGTAATCGCGAGGATTTGAGATTTCCATATCGAAGTTCCTTGTCACTGACTTAACGGCTCCAATGTTGATAACGGCCGTGAAATGATTTGTGAAGTGGCGCGGCGTAGTTGCCGCTTTTGGACGTCGTGAGTTTGAGTGCGTGTAATGATTCGGCCAATTTGACGGCGGCTGCCACACCATCAATCACCGGCACATTGAGCGCCGCGGAGAGTTCGGTTGCTAAATCAGACATCCCGGCGCAGCCGAGCACAATCGCTTCCGCGCCGTCTTGGTTGATGGCAGCCCGGCACTCTTGCAACAACTGTTGATAGGCCGAGGCCTGAATCTGCTCCAGATCCAGCACCGCGATGTCGGTTGCGCGAACGCCTGAGCACAGATGATGGTAGCCGTAACGATGCAGCAGATGCTCGGCTGCAGGCAGGGTGCGCGACATGGTGGTCACCACACCAAAGCGGTGTGACACTATGCTTGCCAATTGAAATGCTGCGCCCGCGATGCCAATGACAGGCACTGAAGCTAGTTCGCGCGCGGCATCTATCGCCGGATCGCCAAAACAGGCGATGATATGGGCGTCAACGCCCTCTGCTTCACCTTGTGCAATCACATCGAGCAGCGCGGCGGCGGCAATGGTTTCATCCAAGGCGCATTCGATACTTTCCGGGCCATGCGCTGGATTGCGGGTGATGATCTCACTACTGTATAAACATACAGATTGTGCAGAAAGCGCTATTTTGTCGGTCATGCCCTGACATGTATTGGGGTTGATCAGTTGAATTTTCATTGATTAATCCATTTGCGCGAACAGCGAGTTAAAGTCCACCTGAGCATCCTGTTTGCCCGTTAGCGAGATCGACTGTTTGATGTGAAGTAGGTGGTGACGCATCCACTCTTGTGCTTGGCCGACTTTGCGTTGGTCGAGCAGATCAATCAGCTCAACATGGTCACCACAATCGCAGCTCACACTTTCGCGCGTACCGTAGGCGGCTATCACGAGCGATGAGCGGTAGCACAACTGCTCAATAAACTCTGCCAGTACCTGATTGTTTCCCATACGCGCCAGTTCATAGTGGAACTTCGCCGTCAGTTGAATCGACTTAGAGAGATTGCCTTCATGGTCTGCCTGTTTTTCCAGTGCCACCATGTCACGAAAATGCTGCGCGACTTTCAGATTCCAGTTTTCACTGATTTCAGGCACCAGAAGCGGCTCCAACATAATGCGGCTATCCAACACTTCTTCCGCTTCTTGGCGGCTCGGGCGGTTCACCTGCGCGCCTTTATTGGGCTGAATGACCACAAACCGCTCCAGCGCCAAACGTTGCAGCACTTTTCGAATCCCTGTCCGGCTCACACCGAACGCTTCTGAAAGTTTATCTTCTGGCAGTCTTTCGCCTGGGGGAAGCTGGTGCTCGACGATCGCTTTCAGCATCTTTTGATAAATTTTTTCGTCGTTAGACATACGCACTCTCTTTACTGTTGTATACAACTTACCGTTGCAATATGTATACCATGTTGTGAAAGGTCTACAGGCCAATCAATCCGTTATACTCTACTTCGAATCGCCAATTTGCTGAAATTTTATGCACTAACATGTGGCGCGCTGAACTTTCGTGGTGCATTCTAAGTCTAGTTCAAAGTGGCTATCATCACCGAAAGCCAGTGATTTCAATACATTTCGATTTTGGCACGCTCCTTGTATTTGTGATTGTATACAATGTGAAAACAAGGATGCGACGTGATGAAAAAGGAATTCCCAGTCAGCGATAGACTCGCTAACGCAGATTTGCTTCCAGATAAAGAACAGAAGTGGGGCTGGTACAGTATTTTTGCTTTCTGGATGTCAGACGTTCACAGCGTCGGTGGCTATGTGTTTGCTGCCAGTCTGTTTGCGTTGGGTCTAAACGGCATTCAGGTGTTTATCAGTTTATTGGTTGGCATCTCGATTGTGATGGTGTTTGCCAACTTGATGGGTCAGCCGGGCCAGAAAGCAGGTGTGCCGTTTCCTGTGGTAGCGCGGATGTCGTTTGGCGTATTTGGTGCCAACATTCCTGCGGTGATTCGCGGCTTGATTGCAGTTGTGTGGTATGGCATCCAGACGTTTCTGGCGTCCAGCTCATTTATCATTCTGTTGCTGTACTTTTTCCCTGATTTGGAAAGCTTGGCTAAACCCACGTTTTTAGGGCTTTCCTATCTGGGCTGGATTGGTTTTAGTGCCATGTGGGTCATTCAGGGCATCGTGTTCATGTTCGGCATGGACATGATTCGCAAGGTCATCGACTGGTCGGGCCCGGCGATTTACGTCGCCATGTTCGCGCTGTGTCTTTATATGATTGATCTGGCGGGTTGGGACAATATCAGCTTTAACCTGAGCACGAAAAAGCTCGAAGGCTGGGATGTTGTGATGCAGATGTTCATTGCCAGCGCACTGGTTGCCGGATACTTCGCCGGGCCAACGCTCAACTTCAGTGACTTTTCCCGTTACTGCAGCAGTTACCAAAAATTGAAGTTGGGTAACTTGCTCGGACTGCCGTTGAACTTCTTGCTGTTCTCGGTGTTCAGTGTGGTGATTGTATCGGCGTCGATTCCGGTATTTGGCCAGATGATCACTGATCCGGTCGAAACCGTGAAACGTCTCGACTCGGGATTGATTACGGTGCTGGGCGCGATGACGTTTATCTTCGCGACGGTCGGCATCAACATTGTGGCGAACTTTGTGGCGCCCGCATTTGATTTTTCCAACGTGTCGCCGCAGAAAATCAGTTTTAAAACCGGTGGCTTTATTGCCGCGTTCGGTTCGGTGCTGCTGACCCCGTGGAACCTGTTCAACAATCCGGAAGTGATTCACTACACAGTGGACGTCCTGGCTGCCATGATTGGCCCGCTGTACGGCATCATCATTGTCGATTACTACTTGGTGAAGAAAGGTGAGATCGATGTGGCGTCGCTGTACACCGAATCGAAGCAGGGCAAATACTGGTATCACAACGGAGTGAACATGAACAGCGTGTATGCGCTGGTGTGTGCCAGCTTGCTCGCTATCGTCGCGACGTTTGTGGTGTCCGACTTGGCGAACTACGCACTGTTTATCGGTGGCGGGGTGGCGGCGATTGTCTATCGTTATCTGATGGAAACCGAATTCTCCTGGGTGCCCGCGCTGCGTTTAAGCAAGAACAAAGCGTAACTCTTTGAATCTCTGAGGTTAGAAAAGGCGGCCGAACCCTAGCCGCCATTTTAAGCACAGAGGTTCGACATGGGGCTGAAACGATTGCACCACCATTGATCGATTTTGCACCAAAAGTTCCACCATAGACGTCATTCTTCAGGGCGAAAACACCGAAGATTTTTTCTAAATTAATAAAATCGTTACGGTTTTTATTTTTATCTTAAGTTGGCGCAATCGTTGCAAATGACTCGATAGATGTTTCAAACGTTTCATTATCGATAAGGAGATTCACAATGAAAATAGTTGCAGCAATGTCGAGTGTGCTCATGTCTGCCAGCCTGTTGTTCGGTGCGACCACCGCGCAAGCCGACCAACTGGAGTCAGTCCAACAGAAAGGGGTGTTGAAAGTTGCGGTTCCCCAAGATTTTCCGCCTTTTGGTTCTGTGGGGACTGACCTCAAGCCTCACGGATACGACATTGATATGGCCGGGTATCTGGCCAAAAAGCTCGATGTCAAACTGGAACTGGTGCCAGTCACCAGTGCGAACCGAATTCCTTACCTGCAAACCGGTAAAGTGGATTTGGTGATTTCGAGCATGGGTAAAAATGCGGAACGTGAAAAAGTGATCGACTTCAGTGCGGCGTATGCGCCTTTCTATCTCGGCGTATTCGGCTCATCGGATGAAGCGGTGACCAGTGCGCAGGATCTGAGCGGCAAAACCATCGGTGTGACACGCGGCTCAGTGGAAGATTTGGAACTGAGCAAGATTGCGCCGAGCGATGCCACCATCAAACGTTTTGAAGATAACAACGCCACGTTGTCCTCATTCCTGTCTGGTCAGGTGAGCCTGATTGCGACCGGTAATCTGGTGGTGACAGAAATCGCAACTCGTTATCCGGCCAAAGCGCCACAAACGAAGTTCCTGCTGAAAAACTCACCGTGTTATGTGGGTGTGATGAAAGGCGAAGACGCACTGCTAAAAGAAGTGAACCGTCTGATCACCGAAGCGAAACAAGAGGGTGTGTTGGAAGGCTTCTCGCAAAAATGGCTAAAAGCACCGTTTCCTGCGGATCTGGGTGCGTAACGTGAAGGGCGAAGCATGAGCTATCAGTTGGACTTTAGCGGTTTGACGCCTTACCTGCCACAGTTTGTGGCAGGGTTGGGCACCACCGTAGAACTGACCATCATCTCAACCGTTGGCGGACTGTTGCTCGGCACGCTATGTGCGGGTGCAAAAACCAGTCAGGCCAAATGGCTGAAGTTTGTTTGCACCTGCTACATCGAAGTGATCCGTAACACCCCGTTTATCGTGCAGTTGTTCTTTATCTTTTTTGGTCTGCCGGCACTCGGTATCAAGCTCAGCGCCTGGCAGGCGGGCGTGATTGCGATGGTGATTAACTTGGGTGCGTATTCGGCGGAAATCATTCGCGCTGGCATCGAAGCGACACCAAAAGGGCAGTGGGAGGCAGGGAAAACTTTGGGATTGACCCGCATGCAGATTTTTACACGCATTGTGATTCCGCCTGCGTATCAACGTGTTTATCCGGCGCTTGTCAGCCAGTGCATCATTGTGATGTTGGGTTCTGCGGTGGTGTCACAAATTTCGGTGGAAGATCTGACGTTTGCGGCCAACTTCGTTCAGTCGCGCAGTTTTCTGAGTTTTGAATCGTACATGCTGACGGCGGCGATTTATCTAGTGCTTGCGATTGTGATGCGCCAGATGTTTGCGTTCGTTAAGCGCGTCGCGTTTAAGAACCCGTCGTTGTAGGAGAGCGCCATCATGATGCAATTTACCGATTGGGATATTTTTCGCAGCCTATTGATGGCCGCTCGCTGGACCGGCGCACTGTCGCTGATCGCTTTTGTCGGCGGCGGGTTGCTCGGACTGTTGATTACCTTGCTGCGTAGCACGCGGCACTCCGTGTTTACCGGCGTCATCAAGCTGTATGTGGAACTGTTTCAGGGCACGCCGCTGCTGATGCAGCTGTTTCTCGCCTTCTTTGGTTTATCCCTCGTGGGCGTGGAAGTCAGTGCCTGGACAGCCGCCGTGTTGTCATTAACGTTATTCAGCAGCGCTTTTTTTCACGATATCTGGCGCGGCTGTATCGAATCACTGCCGAAAGGCCAGTGGGAAGCGTGCCGTACTTTGGGGCTGAGCTATCTGCAAACCATGCGTTACATCATTGCGCCGCAAGCCGCGCGTCTGGCCATTGCGCCAACGGTCGGATTTTCGGTTCAGATTGTCAAAGGCACTGCGCTGGCATCCATCATCGGATTCGTTGAACTGACCAAAGCCGGCACCATGCTCAACAACGCCACATTCCAGCCGTTCAAAGTGTTCGCGCTGGTTGCACTGCTTTACTTTGCCATTTGCTTTCCGCTTTCTGCGTTAGCCCGATATTTGGAGACTCGAAACCATGTCGCTCGTTAGTGTTGAACAAGTCCATAAATATTATGGCGAAAACCACGTCCTGAAAGGGGTCGACTTAAAAATCAATCCGGGTGAAGTGGTGTCGATCATCGGCCGCAGTGGCTCGGGGAAAAGTACGCTGCTGCGCTGTATGAATGGCTTGGAAGATTACCAGGAAGGCGTGATCATTGTGGACAGCCAAGCGGTAGAAAACGACGATTACAAATTGCGCCTGTTGAGCCGCAGTGTGGGCATGGTGTTTCAAAGCTTCAACCTGTTCCCACACATGACCGTCGGCGAGAACGTGATGCTGGCACCAAAGCTGGTCTTAAAGAAAAGCAGTGAAGCGTGTGAAACACTGGCCCGTGAACTGCTCGAAAAAGTCGGTCTGGCCGATAAGTTTGATGCCTATCCGACCAATCTGTCCGGCGGTCAGCAACAACGCGTGGCGATTGCACGTTCATTGGCCATGAATCCTAAAGTGTTGTTGTGTGATGAAATCACGTCAGCGCTGGACCCGGAGCTGGTTGGCGAAGTGCTGAAAGTGCTGGAACAACTGAAAGCGGAAGGGATGACACTGATTCTGGTGACGCACGAAATGAACTTTGCCCGCGATGTGGGTGATCGCGTGGTGTTCATGAATCAGGGGAAAGTGTGGGAAACCGGGCCGAGTGAAACCGTGTTTGCTGCGCCGCAAACACCAGAGCTGCAAAGCTTTTTGTCCGCCGTTCGTTAATCATCTTGATGGAGTCAGCATGACCAATACTCACCACTCACTCAGTGAACGAATTACCCAGCAATATTCACGCTTGACCGAAAGCAGCCGCCGAGTGGCTGACTATCTGCAACTGAATCCGGAAAAGATTTTAATGCTGTCGACGGCTGAAATCGCTGAAGCCTGCTCGGTATCGAAAACCAGTGTGAGTCGCTTTATTCGTCAACTGGGTTATGAGGATCATGTTGCACTTCGTCAGGAACTGATGCAGGAGCGCGAAAAGGGGACTCCGGTATTAACATCCAACATCGAAGACCCAGAAATTCAACACGATATGCGCGCCTTAGAGCAACTATGGGCGCAGTTAGCGACGCTGGATGTCACGGAATTGGTTGAGGCCATCGCCAACGCCAAACGGGTGAAAATCATCGGTTATCGGAACAGTTACCCGCTGGCGATGCATTTTCGTCAGCAACTGATGCAGTGCCGCGCTAACGTGGAACTGCTGCCGTTGCCGGGCCAGACCTTGGGAGAAGATTTGGTCTCGATTGCGGACGACGATTTTGTGATTGTGATTGGTATCCGCCGACGCGTTGCTCAGTTTGAAAAGATCATTCATCACCTGAGCGGTAAGCCGTGTTTGCTGATCACCGACCAATCCGGTCAGAAGTATGCTGATGCTGTGGCACATTTTTTAGTGTGTCATATGAATAATCAGGCACCTTTGGATAGCTATGCCGTGCCTATGAGCTTAATATCCTATTTGGTTAACAAAGTGTATCGTCACCTCGGACAACATGCCGCCCAGCTGAGTCGCCATATCTCGCACAGCTATGCGCAATTGAACGAAGTGGAATAATTCAAACGTAACATCACACAACATAACAAAGAGCAAAAATAACGACATGAATGTATTAGCAAAAATCAAAAAGGAATGGTTTCTGGTCGGGATGGTGGTTGCCATTCTGCTGGCGACTGTGACGTCTGAATTTGGCCGTTCCGGTGGCATGATCCACTTGGATCAACTGACGGGCGTCGGCGTCGCCATTGTCTTCTTCCTCCATGGTCTTGGGCTTTCTCCTCAAGCGATCAAAGCGGGCGTGACTAACTGGCGTCTACACATTTACATTCAAATCGCGACATTCGTGGTTTACCCGATCCTGTGGGTCATTTTTGGTGAGGCGTTCCTCGCTTACATGCCTGCGGCGCTGGCATTTGGCTTCTGTTATCTACTCGTTCTGCCAAGCACCATTTCGTCATCTGTGGCGATGACCAGTGTCGGTAAAGGGAACGTCCCGGGCGCAATCTTTAACGCATCACTTTCCAGTATTCTTGGCGTGTTCATCACACCACTTTTGATTCAACTTTTTATGGGATTTGAAGGCGTACAACTGGATTTGCTGGACTCGGTGATCTCGATTTCCAAACTCTTGCTGTTACCGATGATTGTGGGCCAACTCATGCGTCCTTATTTAGTCGCTTGGGTGGATCGTCATAAAGCGGTGGTCAATAAGGTCGACAAATACGTGATTCTTCTCATCGTTTACAACGCCTTCTGTGATTCCGTGGTGAATGGCATTTGGAGCGAGTTCTCGATGGGTTTGCTGGTCAGCTCTATTGCGATTTGTACCGTGATTCTGCTGTTTATGGTGCACCTGATTCAGTGGGGCGCACGCCGCACCAAATTTACGCTACCGGATGAAGTGGCGGCTGTGTTCTGTGGGACGAAGAAAACACTGGCCGCGGGCATTCCGATGGCGAAGGTGATTTTCGGCGCGGACCCATCGCTGGGGATGATTCTGCTGCCTATCATGCTGTATCACCCGATTCAGATTTTCTACTGCGCAGTACTGGCGAACCGTTACGCGCGCCAAAGCGAATCCCTGAAGACGGTGACCAACTAAGCAGCATCAGTCGATTCGCTGCAAATCGCTTCAAAAAATCAACAAAAGCTTAGGCGCTGCGGATTCAGCGCCTAAAAGGAACACCACGGAAGGATACAGAATGAGTAAGGACGCTAGTATTTATTGTGCTCAGGGGCCAGAGACGCTGCCCGCCACCGCGCAGGGAACGCTCTCTGGTACCCGATTTGTCTTCAAAGATTTATTCGACGTCGAAGGCTACGCCACAGGCGCGGGTAATCCCACTTGGCTGAAAACCCATAAAATGGCGACGGCCACGTCACCACTGATCACCGCGCTGCTCGGGCAGGGCGCTGAATGCGCTGGCCGTGTTCAAACCGACGAGCTGGCTTACAGCCTCAATGGTCAGAACAGTCATTACGGCACGCCCATCAATCCGACAGCGCCGAATTGTATTCCCGGCGGTTCATCCAGTGGCAGCGCGGTCGCAGTGGCGAACAACGATTGCGACTTTGCTATCGGCACCGACACGGGCGGGTCAATCCGCGTGCCGGCCAGTTATTGCGGCTTATTTGGCTTGCGTCCAACTCTCGGCACGCTTGATCTGTCCCACTGTTTTGAATTAGCGAAAAGTTTCGATACCGCCGGCATTTTCACGCGTGACTTACGCCTGATGCGCGATGTGTGGTCGGTGCTGGCGGCACGTCATCAATCCGGCGAACGAGTGACGCGCGTTTATCTCGATGCGCAGTGCCAAGCGGTGATGAGCGCCGCTCGTCTTGAACGTTTGAGTCAGCAGTGTCAGCGAGCGGGAATCGAGATCATTCAAGGCCATATTTTGGCACAAAATGGCTGGTCACTGACGGACCTGAGCTTACTGTTTCGTACCATTCAAGGTTTTGAAATTATCGAACATCACGATGCGTGGCTCACGCAGTATGGCGACAGTCTGGATCCGGCGATCGGGGAGCGTGTGACGTGGGCCAGAACCATCACTTGTGAGCAGTATGACCACGCGAAAGGACGACAACAGGATTTTCAGCAACAGATACTGACACACCTGAAGCAACAACGTTCCCTGTGGGCAATACCGACCACGCCATCGGGCCCGCCGTCACTGACGATGCCGGCTGATGAACTGGCGGTCTATCGCTCGCAGTTGATGGGGCTGACCAGCATTGCAGGACTGTCGGGATTACCGCAACTCCATTTGCCCATGGAAGAATTATTAGAAGGCCCGTGCGGTATCTCACTGATGGGTTTGCCTCATCAAGAAGAGACGCTGCTTGTCACGGGTGAAGCCGTTCACAACGGCACATGTTAAGGAGAACGTGAATGAAGCATCAAACGGCATTTACTGCCCCGCACTTTAAGGCCGCGCAAGTTGGTCAGCAAATTCTCGACGCTGGCGGCACCGCCAGTGAAGCCATGGTCGCTGCTGCCGCGATGATTGCGGTGCAATACCCGCACATGAACGGCATCGGTGGCGACAGTTTTTGGCTGATCGCCAAAGCAGGCCAGACACCCGTTGCCATCGATGGCTGTGGCGCTGCAGCGTTGAATGTGGATGTTGAACACTATCGCGCGCTGGGTGATGAACTGCCATTCAGCGGTGGGGCGTCGGCGATTACCATGGCCGGCACCATTGCAGCGTGGCAAAAAGCGCTGAAAGTAGATGCGGGGACATTGACGTTAACCGAACTGCTGCAACCTGCGATTGATGCCGCCCGTGATGGTGTGGAAGTGACACAAAGCTTAGTCAACGCCAGCGAAAAAACCTTTGAACGCCTAGCCTCATTGCAAGCTTTTGCGCAGAACTTTCTCAAGCAGGGCCAAACGCTCGAAGTCGGCGATACCTTGGTGAACGAGGCGCTGGCCAACACATTACAAACCTTGGCTGAGCGTGGGCTAGATGATTTCTATCGCGGTGAGATCGCCGCCTCTGCGGCGAAAGAGCTGCAAGCCGCAGGCAGCCCGCTGACGTTGGACGACTTTCACGCTCATCAGGCAAAAGTGATGGCACCGCTCACCGTCAACACTGCCAAAGGGCGTTTATACAACTTTGGCGCGCCCACACAAGGTGTGGCATCACTTTTGATTCTGGCGATTTACGATCGGCTGGCGTCGCAAGCGCAAAGCGAAGTCGACCACATTCATCTGCTGGTTGAAGCGACCAAGCAAGCCTTCATCATTCGCGATCGCGAAGTGTGTGACGAAGAGTTTTTAAGTCAGCCGCTGCAGGAATGGCTCATCGACGCCGTTGTTGACCAATGTGCGGCCAATGTGTCCCTAAGTGAGGCGCTGCCTTGGCCGCATCAGGCCAAGCCGAGTGATACCATTTGGATGGGCGCGAGCGATCAATACGGCACCATGGTGAGCTTCATTCAAAGCGTGTATTGGGAGTTCGGTTCGGGTGTGTTTTTACCAGAAACGGGCATTTTGTGGAACATTCGCTCAAAGAGCTTCTCGCTCGATGCCCGTCACCACAATGTGTTGGCGCCGGGTAAAAAGCCGTTCCATACCTTGAATCCGGCCTATGCCGAACTCGCCGATGGCCGCCGCATGAGTTACGGCACCATGGGTGGCGAAGGCCAACCACAAACGCAAGCGTGCCTGTTTAGCCGCTACCACTATCAAAATTTCTCGCTCAGTGATGCGATTGCTGCGCCGCGCTGGCTGCTTGGCCGCACATGGGGCAATAGCACCAACAATTTACGACTTGAACAATCGCTGTATGAGCAATATGGCGATGCCTTAAAACAACGTGGCCACGATGTCACCTTTGTGGCCGATTGCAACGAACTCATGGGACACGCTGGCGCAATCATTCTCGATACGCATGGAAAGGCGTGTGCGACCAGCGATCCTCGTAGTGATGGAACCAGTTTACTTGGAGAATAACATGACCGCCCAAAACGAACTTTTTGAAACCCTGAACCCACCACAGCGTCTGTTGATGGGCCCGGGACCAATCAATGCCTACCCACGTGTTCATCAGGCCATTTCTCAATCTCTGATTGGCCAGTACGACCCGGTCATGACCGGCTACATGAATCAGGTGCAGTCCCTGTATCGCGGTGTTTTCCAGACCCAAAATCAGCAAACCTTGTTGGTGGATGGCACGGCGCGCTCCGGCATTGAAGCGGTATTGGTGTCGGTGTTACAGCCCGGCGACAAGGTGCTGGTGCCGGTGATTGGCCGCTTTGGTCACTTGCTGTGTGAAATTGCACAGCGCGTTGGCGCTGAAGTGAAAACCATCGATATCGAATGGGGGGAAGTGTGCCCACCGGAAAAAGTCGAAGCGGCAATCAAAGCGTTTCAACCAAAGCTGCTCGCGACCGTGCAAGGCGATACCTCCACCACAATGAATCAGCCGCTCAAAGAGATGGGCGAAATCTGTCAGCGTTATGGCGTGCTGTTCTACTGTGACGCTACCGCGTCAATTGCGGGGAACGATCTTAAAGTCGACGAATGGCATCTTGATGCGGTGTCGGCTGGCTTGCAGAAATGCCTTGGCGGGCCTTCCGGTTCAGCGCCTATTACCCTGAGCGATCGCTGCGCAACCGTGATTAACCGCCGTAAACACGTCGAAGCGGGCATTCGTGCCGACCACCACACCCAAGGCGAAGAGGCGATGATTCAGTCCAACTACTTCGATTTGGCGATGATCATGGATTACTGGGGCCCGGAACGGTTGAACCACCATACGGAAGCGACGTCGATGCTCTATGCCGCACGTGAATGTGCGCGCCTTTTCCTCGAAGAAGGCGCAGACAAGGTGATTGCACGCCATCAACAAGCAGGGGATGCGCTGGCGGCTGGCCTGCGTGCCATGGGGTTGGAATTGTTCGGCAACCAAGCTTACAAAATGAACAACGTGGTCGGCGTCTACATTCCGGCCAATGTGAATGGTGATGCGATTCGCCTTGAGCTGCTGCAACGCTTCGGGATTGAAATTGGCACCTCGTTTGGTCCGCTGCATGGCAAAATTTGGCGCATCGGAACCATGGGATACAACGCCCGCCAAGAATGCGTGCTGGCAACGCTTGCAGCGCTGGAAGCCATTCTGATCAAACACAAAGCAGCGATTGTGCCGGGGCAATCCGTCGTTGCGGCAATGGAATTCTATGCTTAATCACACCAGTCAGGTGGATACAAAATACAACGTGAGTTTGGCGAATCAACGCAAGGAGCGCTGATGATTACAGCAGAAAAAAATACCATGGCGCAGCAGGCGAAAAAGCTGATGGAGCAAGCCGACACGCTGGCTCAATTCAGCGCTGACGAGGGCGCAATCACGCGCGCCTATCTGACGCCTCAGCATCGCGCCGCCCATGACCAGCTGGCGCAATGGATGCGTGATGCGGGCCTTGAAACCTGGCAAGACAGTGTCGGTAATCAGTGGGGGCGTAAAGTGTCCGCCAATCCGACCCAACCGACGCTGATTCTCGGCTCTCATAGTGACACCGTCACTAATGCAGGCAAATATGACGGCAATTTAGGCGTACTGTTGGCCATCGAAACGCTTGCTCAACTGGCGGATGAAGCGTTTCCATTTCATATCGACGTGGTTGCGTTTGCCGATGAAGAAGGCACCCGTTTTAACACCACGTTAATAGGTTCCAGCGGCGTGGCTGGATGCTTTCATCCGCAATGGCTGGACGTGAAAGATGCAGATGGCATTTCGATGGCGGATGCGATGCGTGCGTTTGGCCTTGATCCACAACTGGCTGGCTGCGATGCACGTTTGGCGGAAGATACGCAGGCGTATCTGGAAGTGCACATTGAGCAAGGCCCAGTATTGGAAGCGGAGAATCTGCCAGTCGGCGTGGTCACCGGGATTGCTGGTGCGAAGCGCTTTCAATGCCAAGTGAAAGGCATGGCGGGCCATGCGGGCACTGTGCCCGTTGAGCTGCGTCATGATGCATTGTGCGGCGCTGCGGCGATGATCACCTGCATCGAGACGTTCGCGCAGCAGCATGGAATTGTGGCGACTGTGGGGCAATGTGACGTGTTGCCGGGCGCAGTGAACGTGATTCCTGGCGACACTCGTTTCACTATTGATATTCGCAGTTTGTCGCAAGCCACATTAGAACTGTGCTCGGTTGATTTGTTGGCACAGCTCGCAGACATTGCCCGCAATCGCAACCTGGGGTTTGACTACCAAACCATCTACCAAGCGGATGCGGTGTTGTGCAGCGAGAAGCTCCAACAACAATGGGCGGATGTGGTCGAAACCGTCACCCAGATCGCGCCCCGTTTTCTACCGAGTGGTGCAGGGCATGACGGGCTGGCGATGACCAAACTCACCGACATTGGCATGCTGTTTGTGCGCTGTGAAAAAGGGATCAGTCACCATCCGCGAGAGCAGGTGATGGAAGCTGATGTGCTGACCGCACTAAACTGTTTTGTGGAGATGGTGAAACGCTTTCGCTAACCGTCCATCGTATAATTCAACTGAAAGCCCGGTAATAACCGGGCTTTCTCTTTATCTATTTCTCTCGCAATCCGTTGTCATTCATCGTGGTTTGGACGCTGTGGTGGTTGATGGTTCTTCATAAACGTATCCACTTCGGTTTCGGTTAACTGCCCATCACTATTGCTATCCATGTCGCTGAAATCACGCTGCATGGGGCCTTGCACTTCATCTTGTGTCAATACGCCATCGCCGTTGCTGTCCATATCCGAAAAGCTCGGAGGCGGTCCCATCTCTGGGCGATCGCTCGGTTGGTTTTGAGCCATAGCCGACGCCGACAACAAAGTGCAGCCCAATAAGGCAAAAAGCGAAATAGATTTCATGTGTTCGTCCTTCATTGATTGGAATATTAAATGTCGTTGTTATGATTGAACGCAGCATTGGAGCGATGAGTGGGCAAAGGGTTCGGGACTTTACATTGCTTTACACTTCGCTTAGCCACGCATTGTGCGTGAACATTGAATGCAATAATTCTCAAAACTGATAAAGCGTAAATAAGAATGGATTCTATTTGTATTTAGTGGAAAGCCCACAAATATGCGCTAGAGTTTATATCATTCTTCAACAAAGAAGATGAGGGGCGGTGGTCACCCGGTGTGAGCAGCACGATGAATTCGTCACGCACTCAAACGATCACGGTGCTCAGTGTGGTTGAGTCACTCTTTGAAGCGGGAAAGGCACGAAATTGACACAGTTCAATCGTCTTGATGGGTGTTTTTGAGTGGCAAGCGATCACCATGCTTGAAACGAACGCAACAACGTCAACTGTCTCCATTGGCAATGGAGCGCGAGGCTAGAGTGATGAAAAAGACATACTCCTCTTCAGATTACAGTGAAGGCTTTCTGTTTTCCTACTTTATGCAGTTATTTCCAACCTTCATGATCATTGCGTTGGTGGTGATCGCGCTGTCCAATATGCCGGATTTGTCTCTGGCAGCATTGATTCAGCAGGTCTCCTCGGTGAGCAATTAAGTCACTATTCTGGTCACTTGATTTCTCCTTGAACCCGCCCGTGGGTTGTCCATCAACGATAAAAAAGCCACTTGATTCCTCCAAGTGGCTTTTGTTTATCTTCGTCTTTTCAATTAGTTGAGTGCGGACAATGCCTTCTTAAGCTGCTGGCGTTCTTCGTCCGTCATCTGGGTTTTATTGAGAAACGGCATATCTGCGCTGTCTACGGCGCGAGCAATGATGCGTGATTTCCAGCGGTTAATATCCTGCCAGCTATCAAACACCGCGCCACTCGGCGCCACTTTGAAGATGTCGTCCGTTGGCGTGGCACTGTGACACTGGCTGCACCGCTGTTCGATGATCTGCTGCGCAATGTGTTGATCCGCATTGAGCGACGCTGTGATCGTCGCACTGGCAGGCGCAGCTTCACGCGCATTTGATTTCGCCATATGCATCTGTTCGGTCGCTTGCCAGCTAATCACGACGGCCAGAGCAAACATCGCGGCCGCACCAGAAAACATCACGAACGGTTTTTTCTCACCGGAATGCTTGAGGTTGAAGTAGTGACGAATATACGCACTGATCACCAGAATCAGCATCCCCACCAACCAGCTGTGCGCATGTTGATACACCATCGGGTAATGGTTGCTGATCATCAGGAAAATCACCGGCAGTGTGAAGTAGTTGTTGTGAATCGAGCGGCGTTTGCCTTCTAGTCCGGGCGCAGGATCGACCGGTTCACCCGCGGCCACCTGCGCAACCATTTTACGCTGACCCGGAATAATCTTATGGAAGACGTTATTGACCATAATGGAGCCAATTAATGCCCCCATATGGATGAACGCGCCGCGGCCGCTGAACAGGTGCGTAAATCCATAGAAAAACAGCGCACCAAAAGCGATTAACGCGCCACTGAACAGCAGCGTGTTGCGGCCAAGCGGAGAGCGCATCAAGCCCTCATACACCACAACGCCAAGCAAAATACCGCCTACACCCACGCCAACTGCTTGCAGCGAGGTGAGTGCCATCACACGTGGGTCGACCAGATACGCTTGCGCGTTAAAGTAATACATCCAAATCAGCAATGCCGAACCCGTCAGCCAGGTCGAATAGGCTTCCCATTTAAACCAATGCAGTTTCTCCGGCATTTTTTCCGGGCCAACCTGATATTTGGCTACTTCATAGAAACCGCCCCCATGTACAGCCCAAAGATCGCCTTTAATACCTTTGTCTTTTTTCCATTGCGGCGGGGTTTCTAAGCTGTTGTCCAGCCAAGTGAAATAGAAGCTCGCACCAATCCATGCGATGCCACAAATTACATGAAACCATTTGATGAATAACGCAAACCATTCGTAGAGTTGTGGCCACATAACACCATATCCTTTTGATAGACTAATTTTCCATGAACGTAAGTTCTCTCGATCACTCGCTCATCGCCAAGGGTAATCAGGGCGAAAAGCTGCTCAGACAAATCCTGACAACGCAATGTGCGCTGTTTGAGCATTGGAAATGCAGTGAGATCGAGTTCGATGAAGTCGGCTTCAGTGCCGATGTTAAAATTCCCAATCAGGTGATCGAGTCCCATTGACGCGGCGGCGCCTTGCGTGCAGAGGTAGAGCGATTCAAACGCATCGAGGCTGACGCCTTGCAATTGACAGATTTTGTAGGCATCTGCCTGATTGCGCAGCAGGCTCAAACTGGTGCCGCCCCCCACATCACTGGCAATCGACACCGGAATCCCGGCGTCTTTCGCTTTGTCATACGGAAACAGGCCGCTGCCGAGAAAGAGGTTGGAAGATGGGCAGAAGGCGATAGACGCGCCGCTACTGGCCAGCGTTTGTTGTTCACGCTCGCTCAGATGAATCGCATGGCCGAACAGCGCACGGTCGCGTACCAGATGATTGCGTTCATACACCCCCAAATAATCATCATCGTGCGGATAGAGCTCTTTCACCCACGCCACTTCGTTGATGTTTTCGCTCAAGTGAGTCTGAATGAAGGTGTCCGGATGCTCATCGGCCAACTGTCCGGCTTTTGCCAACTGTTGCGGCGTGCTGGTTGGCGCAAAACGCGGCGTAATTGCGTACAGGGCACGGCCCTGATTGTGCCAGCGTTCGATCAGCGCTTTGCTGTCGCGATACGACGATTCAGGCGTGTCTTGCAGCGCGTCAGGACAGAAGCGATCCATCATCACTTTGCCGCAAACCATGCGCGCGTCGTATTGCTCGGCCGCTTCAAAAAAGGCGTCCACCGACTGCGGATGCACCGTCGCGTAAACGCTCGCCGTGGTCGTCCCATGCGCAAACAATTGTTGCAGGAAAAATTGCGCCTGAACTTTTGCGTAGTCGTAATTGGAAAAGCGAAGTTCGGTCGGGAACGTGTAAGTGTTGAGCCAGTCGAGCAATTGTTTGCCGTAGCTGGCGATGATTTCGACTTGCGGAAAATGCACGTGCGAATCAATCATGCCGGGAATCAATAACCCGCGGTGCTGGACCACGTTGCCTTGGATCAGCAACGCTTTATTGGCCGACACCGAGAAGAACGCTTTCGCATCACCCACATGCTGTATACGACCATGTTCAATGACTAAAACACCGTCGTTCCAGTATTCATAATTGTCTTTTGGTGACAATGTCACTTTAGGAAAGTGCAGAATGCTTCCCCGGTGAACTTGCCATGTTGAATTATCTTTCGCCATATCAACTGCCTCGGTAACTCGAGTAGGAATAAGGCGAGAGCAGCAATGGAATGTGATAGTTACGCGTTTCACTCACCGTGAAATGCACGTCGATCATTGGGAAAAATGCCTGTCCAAATTGCGCCTCACAGTAGGGTTGCACTAAAAATCGTAGCGTGTAGTTGTGCGTATCGAGTGCGACCTCGGTAAATTTGACTCGGCCATCCTGGTCGGTTTGTGCTTCAGCAAGGCACTCAAAACTGCCCAAGCGAAACAGCTTGACGGTAATGTCTGCGGCCGGGCGGCCATTGGCGGTGTCGAGTACATGACAACTTAATTGATTCATAGGTACGCTTCCATTCTGATATGACTGATTTTTTGTTGTTCAATTGCAGCTTGTTGCAGCTCTTGTTGGTAGGTTCGGTGAATACGCGCCTTGAGCAGGCCCAGCATGTCGTCGGCACTTTTATTGGTCGCGCAGACAATGAAAATAAAGCCAAACTTCGCGCGGTATTGTTGATTCAACGCCAGCAGTTCTTGCAGCGTTTCGTTGGACGCCAGCTGAACCTGACCTTGTTCCTTGGCACTCAGCGCTTTACCCTGCGCGTATTTCTTCTCAAGACTTGTCATGTCGCCGATCATCGGGTGTCCGGCAAAAGCTTCCAGCCAATCGGCTTCATCAAGCTGGGCAAACGCGGCATCTGCGGCATCGTTCAATACCGCGGCCGACTCAAACGGCATCGCCGCCTGCATAAGTTGCTGCCAACGTCTGCTGGTACAAATTTGTGCCAGCTGTTCTTCACTCAAATCGAGTTGATTCAGGGTGGAGTTCATTCGTGCGTTTCCTTGAGTGATTTGCGCGCTTGGTTGGCTTGCTGCCACTGCACATCACCATTTGATGGCGCTGGTGTTTGATGAGCGAACAGGCCAATCAATTGCGCCGCGATAGATACGGCCACTTGCATTGGTAACTTTCCTTGTACATCTGGGAGGCCGATTGGGCAGGTCAGGGCATCAATCCATGCCGGATTGCTCAGCTGTTCTTTGAGACGAAACTCAAACCGTTGACGCTTGCCTTGCGAACCAATTAAACCCACAAACGCAAAGCGCCGTGCTTCTAGCGCAGACAGCGTTAATTCGAAATCCAACGCGTGATCTTGGGTCATGATGATGAGATAGGCGTTATCGTTCAGGCTGGTCATCGCCTGACACGGGTCGTCGCAATGGTGTGTTTCGACACCAAGTTGAGCAAGCGGCGTGAGCCACTCAGCACGGTTATCCACCACTTTTACGTGACACGGTAACTCTGAAAGCACACGCGTCAACGCCTGACACACATGGCCTGCACCGAAGATAACCACTTGCGGCGTTTGCGTTTGAAAGTACTCAAACATCACTTGCACCGCGCCACCACAACATTGCCCCAAATCCGCCGCGAGAGAAAAGCGTTCAATCGTGACGTCGCTTTGCTTGGCTTTGAGATGTTCACGCGCCAGCGCAATGACTTGAAACTCCAGATTGCCACCGCCTAGCGTGTCAAACTGCGCCGTGTCCGTGATTACCATCTTGGCTCCGCTGGTACGCGGCACGGAACCAACATAAGCGACAACCGTTGCGATGCAGTACGCTTCGCCGCGCTGTTCGAGTTGCTGACATGCCGCCAGCCAATTGAGCCCCGGGCTTGCCAAAAAGGCGTTATGAGAGAATGACATCGGCGTTCTCCTTCACTGGATGGCTTTCAAGCCACTGCTGTTGATGCTCACAGGCACTCAAAATCATTTCGCCTGTTGCGGGCGCATGCAGGTGCGGCGCGCAGCGATGCTCAGAAATGGATGCCACTGCGTCATAAATAGCGCACCAGACGCTGATGGCATGCATGAACGGCGGCTCACCAACAGCTTTTGAGCGATAAATGCTGTGCTCCGGATTGGCTTTGTCATACAGCGTAATCTGCATCTGTTTTGGGTAATCACCAATGGTCGGAATTTTGTAATTCATCGGACTGTTGCTGAGCAGGCGACCGTCTTTGGCCCACACCAATTCTTCGGTTGTCAGCCAGCCCAATCCCTGAATAAACGCGCCTTCGATCTGGCCGCGGTCGATCGCCGGGTTAAGGCTGCTGCCCACATCATGCAAAATGTCCACGCGATCCACGCGCAGCTCGCCCGTTAACGTATCAATGGTGACTTCTGAGCAAGAGGCGCCGAGCGAGAAGTAGAAGAACGGACGACCCGTCGCAGTGGCGCGGTCGTAACCGATTTTCGGTGTTTGATAAAAACCACTGGCCGAGAGCGACACGCGATGCATGTAGGCTTGTTGCACCAGCTCCGCCCAAGAAACAGGGTTCGAGGCACCCACCAAAGTGTCGTTGACGATATCTAAGTCATCGCAGTGATAATGTTCGCGAGCAAACGCCAGTAAACGTTCCTTGATGGTCATGACTGCATTGTGAGCGGCCATCCCGTTGAGATCGGCGCCTGATGAGGCGGCGGTCGGTGAGGTGTTTGGCACTTTGTCGGTGCGTGTTGATGTGACGAGGACTTTATCAAGCGAAATCCCCATCGATTGCGCCACAATCTGCTGAACTTTGGTGTGCAGACCTTGACCCATTTCCGTCCCGCCGTGCGAGACCTGCAACGTGCCATCGGTGTAGATGTGGATCAGCGCGCCTGCCTGATTGAGGTGGGTGGCGGTAAACGCGATGCCGAACTTGATGGGGGTGAGCGCCAGACCTTTTTTCAGCACCGGATTGCGCTTGTTCCATTGTTCGATTTCCAAGCGGCGCGCGCGGTAGTCAGCATCAGCTTCTAACTGTTCGATGATGCCGCGCATCTCGTCATACTGTTCCACCTCCATGCCATATGGTGTGATGTTTTTGCCCGCGCGATACAGGTTGTTCAGGCGCACATCCAGTGCATCGAGTCCGGTGGCTATCGCCAGTTCCTGCATCGCTTTCTCAATCACGATCATGCCTTGTGGGCCACCAAAGCCTCGAAACGCAGTGTGAGAGACCATGTCGGTTTTAAGACGATTACCAACCACCGTGGCCTTGCCGAGGGAATAGGCATTGTCGGCATGGAACATCGCGCGATCGACAATGGCATCCGAAAGATCCGGCGAGTGACCACAGATGCCGTTCACTTCAATACTGGCGGCTTGGATCACGCCTTGTTGGTCCGCCGCAAGTTGATAGCGGTTATAGAAGGGGTGGCGTTTACCGGTTGCTGTCATGTCCACGGCGCGTGGCAAACGCATTTTTACCGCACGTTTGGTGTGAAACGCACCCAGCGCCGCCATACATGCCCATTGCGCAGCCTGACTCTCTTTACCGCCAAATCCGCCGCCCATGCGGCGCATATCGACGGTGACTCGGTTAAAATCAACCGCTAGCACTTCGGCAACCAGCTTTTGGACTTCCGACGGGTTTTGGGTTGAAGAACGCAGAAAGATGCCGCCATCTTCAGTGAGTTCAGCAAGGCTCGCTTGGCCTTCCAGATAAAAGTGCTCCTGACCGCCCACATGCAGGTCGCCATCAAGATGAATGTCGGCTTGGTCGAACAGCGTCGTATCGGGATTCGGGCCCATTTGATGGCGAGCCAGTAAAGGTTCGAGAAGGCTCGCTTCGGCATAACTCAGGGTGACATTGTCACTTTTTGTGTATTCAACGTTCGCCAGACGAGCCGCTTTCCAGGCCTGTTCATGACTGGTTGCCAACACCAAAGCGATGGGTTGACCGAAATAGCGAATCTCACCGTTGAGCATCATCAATGGGTCACCTTTAAAGATGGTTCCGATGTCTTTTTCGCCCGGAATATCGTCCGCCGTCAGCACTCGAACAACACCGTCGGCCTGACTGACAGCACTCAGATCCACCGAGCTGACTTGGCCTTTAGCAATCGCGCTGGTGACAACGGCTGCGTGTAAACAACCGCGTGGCGTGGCGTAGTCATCTAAAAACTGCGCTTCACCACTGACTTGTTTTTCGGCACTTTCGTGCTGGTGAGAACGCCCAACCACCTGGAATGCGGTGTGCGGCTGCGTGTGTGAGGATTCAATCGACGTTAACTTACGCATGTTGCACCAACCTTGTTTCAACGTGTTGTGATTCCAGATAAAAGCGTTGCAGCAGGTTTTGTACCAACTTCACTCGATAGTCAGCACTGCCACGTACATCGCTCAGTGGCTGAATCAGTGTGGGCACCAGGGCTTTCGCGGCGTGAACGATGGGCAGTGACAATGGGCGGCCAACGAACACTTTTTCCAGCTCATGCAGTCGCACCGATTTCGCAGCAACCCCGCCTGCTGAAATGATGCAGTGCTTCACTCGTCCATCGGTGGCAATGGTCATATTGATGCCCAGCGTCACGGTCGCAATGTCGTCTTCGTAACGCTTACTGATTTTGTAGATCGCATGATGTTGATTCGGCGCCAAACGCGGCAAGTGAATCGCGCTGATCCATTGATTGGGTTTCAATACCGTTTCGCGATAGCCGGTAATGTAATCTTCAGGTGCAAACAGAGTGCGGGTTTCACCATCATCGACTTCAATACGACCATTGAGGCTGATCAGCAGCGGGGCAATATCGCCAATCGGCGAGGCATGACCAAGGCTGCCACCGAGCGTTGCGCGGTGACGAATGGTTAAACTGCCCAAACGTTCAATGACTTCATCAGCGGTTGGGAAATGCGCTTTGGCAAATTCGTGAACCTGATTCATCGGCACCGCTGCGCCAATTCGCCAGCCTGACGTGGTTTCAGAAATCCCCAGCAGATCATCTACATGAGAAATATCGATGAGTTGCGGCAGCGACTTCATGTGTTGGGTCACTTCGAGTGATAGATCGGTCCCGCCTGCGATAATTTTGGCATCCGGCATGGCGGCTATCGCTTCGGCCAAGGCTTGACGGTTAGCAGGACGCGCGTAATGCGGCTCATTGCTTTCGGCCACAGAACCGAGCCAGAGTTTCACGGTTTCGTCATGACGGCTGAGTGGGTCTTCAATTTGGCTATGAGCAATGGTGTTCGCGGCTTCAATCAGCGGGCCATAGCCTGTGCAGCGGCATAAGTTTCCGGCGAGAAAATCGCTGGGGTTTTCGGGAGCCGTTTCTTGTTTTGAAAGGGCGTACAACGACATCACAATCCCCGGCGTGCAAAAGCCACATTGCGTGCCGTGTTTATCGACCACCATTTGCTGAACCGGGTGCAATGCGTCACCCTGTTTGAGATGTTCAACAGTCATGATCTGTTTACCATGCAGTGCATGAATCGGTGTAATGCAGGCGTTGATCTGACGATAACGAAGGTGCTCAGATTCATCCAGATCGACCATGACGACGGTGCAGGCACCGCAATCGCCACTGGCGCATCCTTCTTTAGAGCCTGTCATCTGTTTTTGTTCGCGCAAGTAGTTGAGCAGCATGGTATCCGCCTTGGCCGATTCCACTTTGATCACCTCGCTGTTAATCATGAGCTCTAACATAACTTCCTCTGTCTTTAAAACTTGTCCAATTGGTCAACTTGCTAGGTAAAAAATGGCTCGCGCACCGTGAGCAGGAGACGCGAGCCGGAAGTGAGATTAGTTAGGGATCTTGGCGTCGATACCTTCGACGTACCAGTTCACGCCTGCAAGTTCTTTATCGGTTAGAGAATGACCCGCAGCGATCACGGAATGGCCTTGGTTGTCATTCATCGGGCCGGTAAACGGAACGATAGCGCCAGATTTAATTTTGTCTTCTGTACTGAGTATAGCTTGTTTGATTTCAGCAGGGAGATTCGGGTTGATGGACACAATCTGCAGCACGTCATCTTTCAGACCGCCCCAGTAATCCTGTGGCTTCCAGTTTTTATCCATCACACCTTCGACGGTTTTGATGTAGTGCGGCGCCCAGTGGTCACGTACGGAGAACATGTGCGCTTTCGGCGCAAAATGGCTCATGTCAGACGCTTGGCCGATCCCCATCACACCACGTTTTTCAGCGGCAATCAGTGGCGCTGGGCTGTCAGTGTGTTGAATGATGATGTCTGCGCCTTGGTCAATCAGTGCGTTCGCAGCATCCGACTCTTTGCCTGGGTCATACCAAGTGTTGACCCAAACAATTTTCAGTTTGATGTCTGGATTGACGCTCTTCGCGCCCAGATAGGTGGCATTGATGTCGCGAATCACTTCCGGAATTGGGAATGTTGCGATGTAGCCCAGCGTGTTGGTTTTGGTGGCCATCCCCGCAGCGACACCAGAGACATAACGACCTTCATAGGTGCGCAGCACGTACGTGCCCAAGTTTTTATCCATCTTGTAGCCGGTGGCGTGCTCAAAGGTCACTTTCGGAAAACGTTTCGCCACTTTCGCCGTTGGGTTCATAAAGCCAAAAGAGGTGGTAAAAATCACGTCATTGCCCGATTTTGCCAACTGCGTGATCACGCGTTCTGCATCCGCACCTTCCGGTACGTTTTCGACAAATGTGGTTTTGACCTTTCCGCCGAAGTACTTTTCCATTTCGATGCGGCCTTGGTCGTGCTCATAACTCCAACCATGGTCGCCAATCGGCCCGACATAGACGAAGCCGACTTTCAGCGGATCATCCGCTTGTGCCGAAGTTGAGAGCAGTGCAGACACAGAAAGTGCCGCAGCCGTCATCCACTGATTTAGTTTCATGAAATTCTCCGTTTTCATTTTATGGTTTGAGTTGAGATTGTTGCTGTTTGAATTAAGGCTTTCGGTTTGCAACGCATCGTTATGAATGGATAAAGCAAAAACTTGACCAATTGGTCGTGTTTTGAAAATTTATTTTTCATTGATGAGAGAAAGCCTTACGCAGCAAGGCATCGAAAGAGAAAGACGTGCTTCAAGCATGGAAAACATGCGTTGGGCATGATGGGAGAATGCGTAATTTTGGTGCTTAGTGATTCATGATGTGCACACATTTGATGCAGCTGAAATCAGCCGCGATTAAAATAAAAAAAGCCCGCAGTGCGGGCTTCCTCATGTCGTGACGTTTTGGTTTTAATGACAATGGAACGTCATGACAATGGAAACTTTTTGACGATACAACTAGTGACGTTTGGGATCGAATGGCTTGCCTAAACTCATCGGCGTCGCTAGCTTCTGGCGCAGCTCATTTGAACTGAGCAGTACCATCACCACAACTGTTGCCACATATGGCGTCATCGCTAAGAGGTTCGGTGAAATATCCACGCCCACACCTTGCATCATCAAATGCATGATCGAGGTGAAGCCAAACAGATACGCGCCCAAAACCAGATTGCCAATTCGCCACGACGCGAACACCACCAAAGCCAGCGCAATCCAGCCGCGGCCTGCGGTCATGTTTTCCATCCACATCGGCGTGTAGGCGAGGGACATATACGCGCCAGCCAAACCTGCCAGCGCGCCTCCGATTAAGGTGACAATGTAACGCACTTTAATCACCTTAATGCCGAGCGCATTGGCTGAGTGAGGATTTTCGCCAACCGCGCGAATAATCAGCCCCGCACGTGTCTTGTGCAGCACCCACCAAGCGCCGACGACCAACACGAAGCTGAGGTAGACCAGTAAGTCATGATTGAACAACAATGGGCCAATGAACGGAATGTCACTCAGCAGTGGGATCGGCATCGCTTTGAAGCCGACGATTGTCGAACCGACTAAGCTGCCGCCGAGAAACGCACTGAGACCCGTACCAAAGATGGTTAATGCCAGCCCAGTCGCCACCTGATTGGTGCTCAAGGTTAATGTCAAGACGCCAAACAGCAGTGCCATCAACATACCAGCCAACATGGCAACCAGAATGCCAACTAATAAACTGCCGGAGAAATAGGCGCCCGCGAATCCTGCCATCGCGCCCATCAACATCATGCCTTCCTGGCCCAAATTCAATACGCCCGTTTTTTCACAAATCAACTCGCCCAAAGCGATGATGAGTAACGGGGTTCCGGTTTTCAATGCCGCAATACACAGCGATTGAATCAATAACGCATCCATTATGCGGCTCCTTTTTCGTCTACAAGCGTGGTTTGAGCGGGCGCCCGTAACGCGCTTTTGGGGACAAAGCGATAGTGAATCAGAAAATCACACGCCAGCAGGAAAAACAGTAGCGTGCCTTGAAAAAGCCCGGTGACCGCGGTTGGCAGCCCGAGTTCGATTTGTGCCAGATCGCTTCCCATATAGAGCGCGCCCATAAATAGCGATGCGACAATCACACTGATCGGATTCAGACGCCCCAAGTACGCCACGATAATGGCTGCGTAGCCATAGCCCGGCGAAACAGAGGGCACCAGTTGACCAATCGGGCCCGCGACTTCGGCAGCGCCCGCAAAACCTGCCAATGCGCCAGCAAACAACATCACGCCCCAAACGAGGCGATGCTCTGAAAAACCGGCGTATTTGGCAGCCGCACGCTCAGAACCGAGCACGCGTAATTGAAAGCCGGGCAGGGTTTTGAACAACACAACACCCGAAACCAAAGCAATCACGACCGCAACAATGATCGACGCTGATGCGCGTCCGCTGTCAAACAACGGATGTAGCAGCGCTGCATCGGCAAACATTTGCGATTCAGGAAAGCCAAACCCTTGTGGATCGCGAAGCGGGCCATGCACCGCCCACAGCAGCACATACAACCCGATGTAGTTGAGCATGATGGTGGTAAGAATGATGTTGGTGTGAAAACGGCGGTTCAGCCATGTTGGAATTGCAGCCCAGCCAGCGCCAGCGGCCATGCCCGCAATTAAGGTCGCCAGTAGCATGCCAATCCCTGAGGTGTCATCGGCGTTCACCGCGACCGCACTTGCCGCCACAGCACCAATTAATAACTGGCCTTCAGCGCCAATATTCCAGATGTTGGCACGATAACAGAGCGCTAAACCCACGGCACACAGCATCAACGGCGCGGATTTCACCAGTAATTCGCCCAAGTTGTAGCTGTCGGAAAAGGGCATCATCACAAATACCTGAAACGCTTTCACCGGGCTGACGTCTAGCCACACAAACAGCACACTGGAAACAGCGAGCGTTAAGGTCACAGCGATGAATGGCGAGAGCCACATCATCAACTTTGAACTTTCCAGACGAGGTTGCACGTTAAGCATGGGCCACCTCCTGCGACGCCATAAAGCCGCCTGCAATCCATTCTCCGATTTGGTCAATGGACGTGTCCGCCGTTTTCACCGCCGAAGAGACGTGGCCTTCATAAATCGCCGCGAGGCGATCGCAAAGCACGAACAGCTCATCAATATCTTCAGACACCACCAGAATGGCAGCACCTTGGTCGCGCAATGCGATCAACTGTCGATGGATCGCGCTGGCCGCACCAATATCGACGCCCCAAGTCGGGTGCGCACAAATCAACACGTGCGGCGCTTGTGCCACTTCACGCCCCATGATGAATTTTTGCAGATTCCCGCCCGACAAACTTTTCGCTTGCGACTGTTCATTGCGGCACTTGACCTGATTGGTTTGAATCAGTTTTTGGGCCATGGCTTTGAGTTTGGGAAATTGAATCACACCGCTGCGACAAAGCGAACGCGCATGCGTCAGCAGCGTGTTCTCTTCTAAACTCATCTCCGGCACGGCACCTTGTCCCAAGCGATTGGCCGGGACGTAGGCTAAGCCCAGTTGGCGGCGGCATCCTGCATGCAAATGGCCAATCGGCGTATTTTGCCACTGGATCGCGTCTTTATCGGCGCGCGTGTCTTCGCCGCTCAGCACGGCCAACAAGTCTTCCTGACCATTGCCCGCAACGCCCGCCAAACCAAAGATTTCGCCACTGCGAAGCTCAAGATTAATGTGCTTTAAGCTGCATCCAAACGGATGAGACGGCGCGAGTGACAGATCGACTGTGCGCATCACCACCGCTTCACTGGCAGTTTTTGGGTACGTTTCCGACAATTGGGTTTCATCGCCAACCATCATGCGCGCAATTGAATTGGGCGTTTCGCGGGCAGGGTTGCATTCCCCCGTCACTTTGCCGCCACGCAGTATCACAGCGCGATGACAAAGCGTGGTGACTTCCTTTAGCTTGTGGCTGATGAACAAAATCGCGCAGCCTTCAGACGCCAGTTGATTGAGCACGGTAAACAACCCTTCGATCTCCTGCGGGGCCAGTACCGAGGTTGGCTCATCGAGGATCAGCAGTTTTACGTTCTGAATCAAACAACGCAAAATTTCAACCCGTTGGCGCTCGCCGATACTCAGGCTGTGAACGTAACGATCCGGGTCCACGTGCAACTGATATTGTTCGCTTTTTTCGATAATGGTTTGGCGTAAATCATCCAAAGAGTCGAGAAATTCTTTATCCAGCCCCAACTGGATATTTTCTAACACCGTCAGGGTTTCAAACACAGAGAAGTGTTGGAACACCATGCCAATTCCCATGGTGCGGGCTTGATTGGGGGATGTCATGCTGACTTCATGATTGTTCCATAAAATCGCACCTTCACTGGGTGCGTTGACCCCGTAAATCATTTTCACCAGCGTGGACTTGCCAGCGCCATTTTCACCCAGCAACGCAAGAATTTCGCCGGGAAACAGTTTGAGATTCACTTTGTCATTCGCCACGACACCCGGGAAAAACTTACTGAGATTCCACAGTTCGAGAAGTGGTGTAGTCATGTTGAGCAGATTCCTTTCTATTTTTTTTTCGAAAGGGTAAATGCAAAAACTTGACCAAGTGTTCAAATCTTGTCGGGATAAGGCGTGAGGGGGATGGCGTATCACGGCACTGAACCATAAATGTGCAACTGCTTAAAAAGAGTGCATATTTCGACGCTTGACAAGCGGTGCATAAGCATTGATTACTGTAATAAAGGGCCAATATGAAAGGAGTTCACTTGGATACGGAACTGAGACCGCAGAAACGCTCAATCTCCGGAGAAATTCGCCGCCGCAATCAGGAATTAATCTTGCAGGCCGCCGCTGATGAGTTCGTCAAACATGGTTACAAAGGCACATCAGTTCAGGCGATTGCTGACCGAGTGAATTTGCCCAAAGCCAACATTCTGTATTACTTCAAGTCCAAAACCGGGCTGTATAAAGCATTATTGCAAGACATTCTCACGCTGTGGAATGAAGGTTTTTCAGAAAGTGCCATCGACAGTTCGCCACAAGCGGTGCTGCGCAATTATATCGTCGGCAAAATGCGCTACAGCCGAACGCATCCTCAAGAGTCAAAGATTTTCGCTCAAGAGATTATTCAGGGCGCGCCGGTGATTCGTGATGAAATTCAGTTTCCGGTCGTCAACTGGGCTGCAGACAAAGCGAGTGTGATCAACGCGTGGGTCGAACAGGGCTTAATTCGCCCGGTTGATCCGTTGCATTTGCTGTTTTTGATTTGGGGCGCGACGCAGTTTTACGCAGACTTTGATACCGAAATTCAGCTCATCAAAGGCGCGCCGATGTCTGAAGAAGAGTTTGAACAGGCGCAGCAGTTTCTGGTTGATGTGATTTTACGCGGCTTAGCCGTGACGTCGTAACGTATGGAGCTTCATGGAGGAAGCATTGAGTTCAAATAGTCATCAAAAAGTCCCGTTATTCGGGCTCGGGATCGCCGGTAATTTCGCGGGTCATTTACAGCAAACCGGGGAGGCTAATGCGTTGCAGGGCGCGGTGGATGCCAGTCGCCCGCAGGCACTGTTTCCCTTCTTTGTGCCAAATGCCACGGAACCTTATCTTGCTGTTAATCCGTACTCGTTTGATACCGTATTATTACCATCGGATGTGAATGCAAAAGTGCAGATGGAGCCGGAAATTGCGCTGGTCGTGACGGTGAAATATCTTGGCACGTCGGTGATCGGCTTGGTGCCAGAATCGATGACGTTACTCAACGATTTAACCCATCGCAATGCCGTTGTGAGCAAGTTGGCTGAAAAGAAAAACTGGGGCATGGCGTCAAAAGGGATTGCGCCCAACGCATGGCCATTGAGCAGTTTCAGCGCTGCGGACGGTTTGGGCAAATATCGGTTTTGTAGTTTTCATGCTCGCGATGGACGTTGGACTGCGTGTGGCCATGATGTGTCGCTGAGCGACTACAGTTATTGCTATGAGCAGTTGATTTCTTGGCTGATTGAACAGATCAATCAGCAGAAAAACGAAGGTGCATTGCACAGCATCGCGGCGTTACTTGCAGAGGCAGGTTACCCCAAGCGTATGTTGATTTCGTTGGGTTCATCGCGTTATACCGACTATGGCGAGCAACATCACTTGTTGGCTGGTGACGCGTTGTGCGCCGTGTTATACGATTCCAGCCGCATTGATTTGTCGCAGGTGACCGAATTGGTCAAGACAGAGCAGTTTGATGCTTTAAACCAACACCACATCGTGTTGACACAGCGCTGCTTTGCCAAGGGCGATTTGGATTAACGCCGCCGAGATCACTCATCCAAACAACCCTTCAAAAGCAATGGAGCCAAATGGCTCCTTTTTTACTACTGCAATGATGTTTACTGCTGCAATGATGTTTGCTACGGCGATAATATTTATGACGGCATCAGATAGCGTTGTGCTTAGGACTTCACGCGATGGCGGCCTTCTTTTTTCGCAGCCAGCAGCAGCTTATCGGCCTGTTCAAACGCGGAAACGAAGTTGTCGTTGCTTTTCATTTCGGTCACGCCAAAACTGCACGTGACAATGTCACCAAAATCATCAATATAGAGATGCCCAATGGCCTGACGCAAACGCTCGGCCACTCGAATCGCACCTGATAAATCATCGCCGGGCAAAAGCAACATGAATTCATCACCGCCAAAGCGCCCAATTTTGTCTGACGGTCGAATTTCTTGTTTGACCAAGTTGGCTATCGCAATCAACACTTTGTCGCCGACAATGTGGCCATGGTTGTCATTGATTGCCTTAAAGTTATCGACATCAAACAGCACCATCGAGACCGGCTGATTGTAGCGGCGCGCGCGTATCACTTCGTCATGCACATTGCGAATGAAGAATTGGCGCGTTTGTACATCCGTCAGAATGTCTTGCTCTGAAAGGCGACGGAGTTTCTGGTTGTCCACCAGAATGTGGGGCACCCACAACCCAAAATAGGTATTGGCGGCGAGCAAATAGATGGTGAATTGATACACCATGGCGCGATCGGAAAGCCCCAATACATCGACGAACACGGCCGTAAGCGTGCTCAACAGCGCTAAGCTCACGAATGAACGTGTCGCGGTTTCCGTAAACACAATCCACATTTGCGCAATGCCGAGGAAGAAGACCATAAAGACGATTTGCGATGTGGGATACGCACTCACCAGAATGCTGATCACGAACAATATCGCACTGGCTGTCATCAGTTTATAGATAAACGGCGCTTTGGGCGCATCATCAATCAGCGGTTTGAAATGTTTGGTAATCCAGCGACCTTCTGATGGATAAAATGCCCCCAGCACAGACACTACAATCGGGGTAATCACCACAACGCCAATCAAATCGCCCACCCACCAAGGCACCCAAAGGTCCATGATGTCGCCATACTCAATAATGCCAGTGATCGCGAGCGCCGTAGAACCGCCGACCGCCGCAACCAACGATGAACAGACCGACAAGATCAGAAACGTCAGAATCAGATTGGGGATTTTCACACTGTCTTGTTGCGAACTGATCTGTTTGAGGAGCGCAGCGCCGAGCCAATAGGAAAAACTGTGGATCGCGGCAAACAACAACCCGGTTGAAACGAGGGTGGTGAACGGTTGTTGCGAGCCGTACATGCTGTTTTCCCAAAAGGTGGCCGCAATCGAACAAAACATGAGAACGGGAAGATAAGACCAGCCCAGGACCAGAAATATCGCAAATGTCACCCCAGCTGGCGGAAACCAAATACTCACGTGGGGTTCATATTCCATCAGCGCAGCTGCGCGCCAAAGGATCAGCCAGGCGAGGGCAATGACAATCGGGCGAAGTGATACAAAGCGCATCCATTTACCATATATCGACGGAACATCTTGATTAACAGCCAAATGTCCTCCTTGACACTCACAACTCAGAGACGGCTTATTTAATACTAGTACTGAACATTCACTCAGTAACTACTTATTGCGTTTTTATTCATTTATATACAAGTTGATTAAGGAAATTTGACACAAATCAAAAGATTGAAGCGATGAATCATATGGAGTGGATCGAGTTCTCAACTGGGCGACATACGGATAAACTTTGATACCGCCCGTGCTCGGGATGAACTAACATAACCGGTATATTCAACCGAAGGCTGATCACTGACGACATATGCTCAATTCCCTTTATCGATTCACCGTAATTAGCGCCCTGTGTTTGTATCCGTCGTGGGGTCATGCCGGGTATGCGTCGATTCAGAATTTTTTGGAAAACAGCTTCGCAGCCACGATTGTGCTGAGCGACAGTGATGTATTTACCGTGGGGATCAGCGATTTTGACCCCAATGAGTTTCTCAATACGGACAACGAAAACTGGGGCACGGAAGATTCCATCGACAACCGTAAAAAATATGCGGTCTCAACATTGCCGTATACCTTTGAACTGAGCGATCCAGACGCGATAAACCAGCACAGTGTGTTGCTGCGATTATCCGGCATGGTGACGGAAGAGACGCTGCAGTTTGCCGCCGATGAGCCCAAAGATGACTTTCGCCAAGTGATTGTAGATTTGTACGCGGCGTATCGCTTTCGTCACACATTCAATGAACATTGGTCGTTTGAACCGGGATTTGGCGTGCATCTGCTGCGCTACGAGAACACGCTTGATTACAACAGCCCGACGGGCAAGCAAGTGGCGCCATATCTCGATAATCTGCTGTTTAACACCACCGCATGGGCGAATGTTTACGAACCGCACTTTAAACTCAAATATCAAGCCGAAGAAAGTTGGGGGCGCTGGAATGTCTCTTCCTCATGGCACTATTTTTACGGCTATGGCTGGGGCGATGCAAACCAAGGGGACATTGGTCATCCAGAAGGGTGGTATATCGCTAACACCATCACAGGCGTCTACGACTTTTCTCAAGTTGGCCGCTCGGTGCAGTCAATCTATTCCAGCTTAAGACGTGTGGATGTAGGGAGTGATATTCAACAACCGCTGGGTACGTCCATGTACTACGAAGCGAGTGTGGGTTGGTTGATGACGCCGCCGTTTGAAATCAGCTTTATCGATAACATCGGGATTGGGTTGTCTCTGAATTACGGCAGTGCATTCAAAGGGGGCAGTATTGTGCTGTTCTTTAATCAGGATTAACCGGCATTTTTCACGCAGTTTCGGCCTGCTTTTTTCGCGGCGTACAAAGCTTGGTCAGCGAACTTCAACGCTTCATTGGGGTCTCGTTGTAAGGTGCTGTCGCACAAACCGATACTCACCGTAATGTTGACCGACATGCGCTTTGAATCCGAGCGCTGTTTGGCGCCATCTTTGTCATTTTTAGGGCGCGATTCCAGATTACGAATCACCAAGTCGTACGCTTCGATATCCACACGCAATAGCTCGAGATAATCCATCGCTTGTTCTGCGGTTTTACCTTTGAACAGCACTGTAAATTCTTCACCACCGTAGCGATACACCTTCGCGCGCCCTTGCACCATGCGCAAACGAGCCGCAACCAACTTCAACACATCATCACCCGTTTCGTGGCCATACGAATCGTTAAAGCTTTTGAAATGGTCCACATCCACCATCGCCACGGTGAACTTGCGGCCTAAGTGGCGCATATCCAATTCCAGAGCATGACGCCCCGGCAACTGCGTCAGTCGGTCGTTAAACGCCATCTCATAGCTGGCCGACAGCAAATACAGGATCAGTAACACGCCGGCGAGCGAAAACATCGTGCTCGACACATACTGAATCTGGAAAAAGATGAAGGTGTTGGCGGCAAGCAGAATCGAGGTGTAGATCACCACATCCATCAAGCGATTTTTGGTCAATACAAAAATGCTGGTTACGCCGACCAATGCCGCGAGATACAAAACCAAAATGAAGGGCAGTTTCGAGACCTGATCGACGGAATAAAGCAGGCCTTCACTTAATTGTGCGAAGCCGCCCGATTCGTATTGTGTGATGATGAGAAAACACCACACACCAAACATGGCAAGAATGCCCAGATACGTAGCAAAACCACGGCTGAATAATCCGCCATTTTTGAACGCGTAGCTCAACAAACACGCCACGGGAAGCAAAATCGCCAACAGCGATAACTCCAGCAACGTCGATCCTGAGCTGAGTGGGGTTTGTAACCGATACTGAATGACCCAATAACAGATCAACATCGCGCTGGCGACCATCGCCATACGACTCTGTTTGAACAGATGGGCAATCGCAATCGCCGCGATAAATAGCACGTAAGGAAGATTGCCCGCAAAACCCAAGTTTGAGCGGGTAACCAGAATGACGTTATTCATTCCAAACCACAATGCGCACAGCAAAATGATCGGGAACGCAAACCGAAACCAATACGAGGTAACTAGACTCGATGACATGTTCTAACAACTAGCCATTTGACATAATGACAATTTAAAAAATAGTTATGTGGGCTAGCATACTTCGATTTAATGATTTTCCAAGCCTTTTGCTAAACTTAAGGCGTAAAAGCGAGCGGTTAGCCATAGATTTTATCTAGGATATACGGCATTCATTGCCTATCCATTAACTGTTGGCTAGTGTAGCCAGATACCTTATCAGGCCTTGAATACCCTTCAAACCGCTTCATACAGCGAATGCGTTGAGTGATGATGCTGTTGAAGTGGGGGAAGAAAACCGCGAGACTTCGCGATCAGGAGAGTAACGATGCAAATCAGCGTTGATGTTCACAACTACATGGAAACTCTGGTTGGCCAAGTATTGGCCCAGGACCAATACGTAGACAACTATTCCAACGAGCAACTGGCGGATCTCGCCTGCTTGGCGCTCAGTCAGATTCGTCCGATCTACATTCGTCACGATGTCGATTTCCTGTCGGCACTGCCGGAAGCCCGTTTGGTGGTATTAAAGAAACGGGCGCAGACTGCCGTGCAAGCCGCTGAGTCAATGATCGTGGACGATCGTCGTAAAAATCGTGATGATGACGAGGTTCCGGTGGTGATTGCCCAAACGCGTTTTGATGAAGACGCGGAACTTGAATGGTACGAAAAGCCGATTGTCGGACATAAAAACCAGCATTAAATTGAATTACCCAAAGGAGTTATTGTGGGACTGTTTTCTCGTTTATTTGGCGGTAAGTCAGAAAATCAAATCGAAGTGGTTCAACCGGTTGAATACAAAGGCTTTCTCATTTACCAAGAGCCGATTTCAGAAGGTGGCCAGTATCGCATTGCCGGACGCATCACCAAAGAGGTTGATGGCGAATTGCAAACCCATCGCTTCATTCGTTCAGACGTCGTGCCCAGTAAGGACGACGCCAAAGAATTGATGCTGAAAAAAGCGCAAATGTTCATTGATCAAATGGGTGGAAAGATCTTCTCTTAACTCATCCAGTCGTTGACAGAAATCATAAATAAAAGGGCCATAAGTCGATATGCTGATGGCTCTTTTGTTTTTTTGTGTACTTTGCAAATTCCTGTTTTTATAGATATTTGTCTATACTGGTTTGACCTCTGCTGAGTTGAAGTGCTGTTGTATTCCGCGCCTCGGTTCAACAGAATCCTTTACTACCTCACGTAGTAAGCAAAGAAAGTGTGTATTTATATAACAAAGAGCTTGAAGTTAGGTGAGTCGTTAGATAAAAACAGAATAATCATTGTGCCAATAGTCAAGGAACTGCTATGCAAATTGGTGTACCAAAAGAAATACTCGCAGGAGAAACGCGAGTCGCTGCTTCCCCCTCGTCGGTTGAACAGCTCATTAAGCTAGGGTTTGAGGTCGTTATCGAATCTCAGGCAGGATCGCTGGCCAGTTTCGAAGATGCTGCTTATCAAGCAGCGGGCGCGACCATGGCGAGTAAAGATGACGTATGGCAATCGGACATCGTCTTAAAAGTGAATGCACCTGTCAGCAACGAAGAAGTTGATGAAATTTCTTTGCTCAAGGAAGGCGCAACACTAATTAGCTTCATCTGGCCGGCGCAAAATGCTGAACTGATGGAAAAACTCACTGTGAAAAGCATCAACGTGATGGCGATGGACTGCGTACCACGTATTTCACGCGCTCAAGCGCTGGATGCTTTGTCTTCCATGGCCAATATTGCCGGGTATCGTGCGGTCGTTGAAGCGGCGCATGAATTCGGTCGCTTCTTTACCGGCCAAATCACTGCGGCAGGTAAAGTCCCACCGGCGAAAGTATTCGTTGCGGGTGCCGGCGTTGCTGGCCTTGCGGCGATCGGCGCTGCCGGTAGCCTCGGTGCCATTGTTCGCGCATTCGACGTTCGTCCAGAAGTGAAAGAACAAGTGCAGTCGATGGGCGCTGAGTTCCTTGAAGTGGATTACAAGGAAAACTCTGGTTCTGGCGACGGTTACGCTAAAGAGATGTCGGATGACTTCAACAAAAAAGCGGCTGAACTGTACGCCGCGCAAGCGAAAGACGTTGATATCATCATCACCACGGCACTGATCCCTGGCAAACCTGCGCCAAAACTGGTGACCAAGGCGATGGTCGACAGCATGAGGCCGGGCAGTGTGATTGTGGATTTGGCCGCAGCCAACGGCGGTAACTGTGAATACACCGTCAAAGATGAAGTGTTTGTCACCCCCAATGGCGTCAAAGTGATTGGTTACACCGACATGGTCGGTCGCCTGCCAACGCAATCATCTCAGTTGTACGCAACCAACCTTGTGAACCTGCTGAAACTACTATGCAAAGAGAAAGACGGCAACATCGATATCAACTTTGATGATGTCGTGCTGCGCGGTGTCACCGTGGTGAAAGCGGGTGAGATTACTTGGCCTGCGCCACCGATTCAGGTGTCAGCACAACCTCAGCAGCAAGCGAAAGCACAGCCGGTAAAAGAGAAGAAAGAAGAGAAACCTGTTTCACCGGTGAAAAAACTGGTGGGTTTGGCTGTTGGTGTCGGCGCATTTGCGTGGATTGCATCAGTCGCGCCAGCTGCGTTCCTCGGTCACTTTACCGTGTTCGTATTGGCTTGTGTGGTGGGTTACTACGTCGTTTGGAACGTCACGCATTCATTGCATACGCCGCTGATGTCAGTAACCAACGCGATCTCAGGCATTATCGTAGTAGGTGCACTACTGCAAATCGGGCAAGGAAACGGTGCTGTCACTTTCCTTGCATTTATCGCAGTGCTGATTGCAAGCATCAACATCTTTGGTGGCTTTACCGTGACCAAACGTATGCTTGAAATGTTCCGTAAAAACTAAGGGAGTACACAATGTCTGCAGGATTAGTACAAGCGGCGTACATTGTTGCTGCTCTGTTTTTCATTTTGAGTTTGGCAGGTCTGTCGAAGCAGGAGTCTGCGAAGGCAGGTAACTATTACGGTATCGCGGGGATGACCATCGCGTTGCTGGCAACAATCTTCAGCCCTGGCGCTTCAGGCCTCGCGTGGATCATTCTGGCGATGGTGATTGGTGGCGCGATCGGGATGCATTTCGCGAAGAAAGTTGAAATGACCGAAATGCCAGAATTGGTCGCTATTCTTCACAGCTTTGTGGGGATGGCTGCGGTTTTGGTTGGTTACAACAGCTATCTGGATGCGCCAGAAGTGGCCACCCATGCTGAACATGTCATTCACCTTGTGGAAGTCTTTATCGGTGTGTTCATTGGTGCGGTGACGTTTACCGGTTCCATCGTGGCCTTCGGTAAACTGCGTGGCATCATCAAATCATCACCCTTGAATCTACCCCACAAACATAAGCTGAACCTTGCGGCGCTGGTGATTTCAGCCTTGTTGCTGACTCGCTTTGTGAACGCTGACGGCAGTATGTTTGCGCTGATCGTGATGACGCTGATTGCGTTCGCGTTCGGTTACCACTTGGTGGCTTCAATCGGCGGTGCCGATATGCCAGTTGTGGTATCGATGCTGAACTCGTACTCAGGTTGGGCGGCCGCGGCAGCAGGCTTTATGCTGGCAAACGATCTTTTGATCGTGACCGGTGCGCTGGTTGGTTCTTCAGGTGCGATTCTGTCTTACATCATGTGTAAGGCGATGAACCGTTCGTTCATTAGCGTGATCGCAGGTGGCTTTGGCCAAGAAGTGGTGATTAGTTCAGATGAAGAGCAGGGTGAACATCGCGAGATCAACGCTGAAGATGTGGCGGATATGCTGAAAAACTCGAAGTCTGTGATCATCACTCCGGGATACGGTATGGCAGTTGCACAGGCTCAGTACCCAGTCTTTGAGATCACTGAAAAACTTCGTGCCATGGGTGTTGAAGTGCGATTTGGTATTCACCCGGTAGCGGGGCGTCTGCCAGGTCACATGAACGTACTGTTGGCGGAAGCGAAAGTGCCTTACGACATCGTGTTGGAAATGGATGAGATCAACGATGATTTCTCAGACACCGATACTGTGTTGGTGATTGGCGCGAACGACACCGTGAACCCAGCGGCGCAAGAAGACCCGAACAGCCCAATCGCGGGGATGCCCGTTCTGGAAGTGTGGCACGCACAAAACGTTATCGTATTCAAACGTTCGATGAATACGGGTTACGCGGGTGTGCAAAACCCACTGTTCTTTAAAGAGAACACGTACATGCTGTTTGGCGATGCGAAAGATAGTGTAGACGCCATTTCTAAAGCACTGTAATCTCCGATTCTCAAGACACAAGAAGCCAGCATTTAGCTGGCTTCTTTATTATTCGATGATGCATTATTGACAGCAATATAACACGCCAAATGTATCTTTCTAAGAGAATACGTTATAGTTTTGTAACCCTATGATCTGCCGAAGATTCAAATTGATTAAAGCGATACTCAGAACCCTAGCAGTTTTAGGGCTATTCACATCAACCTCATCTTATGCAGATTCGCTGCCTGAGCGCATCGATCTGTTTGTATCGCTATTTGACTACCAATCGGCCGTTGTATCGTACGACATTCGCGAAATCCAGAATGACTACCCAACACGTCTTCTGACGCCCGATACCATGTTGCCGCAAACCTCCGCTTATCCATTAAAAGATATCCAGCAACTGTATAGTCTGGCTCAAACCTGTACCGGAAAACTACCGCTCAACCCATTGGTCACCGAACCGCTGGTTTTTACTCGCGCCATCTGTAAAGGCACGCAGTTACCCATGCGTTGGTTTGCCCGCAGTGCGTTGATTCACCCAGGCGGTGGGACATACGCTTCGCGCTATGCGGAAGTTCACACCGACAAAACGAGCGACCTGCAACAATACATGCACATTCAGGAACGCCCGCAAGCCGAAACCAACACTTTATTGGGCCGTTTACAGAGCATGAATGAAGACACGATGACGGCATTGATCGCCGGCGCCGTTATGTTTGGGGACGATACGGAACTTTGGCTGAGAAAAGGGGACGAATATTACGTTTTCGATGAAGAAACTTGGAATCGAAACGCCAGCAAAGCCGGATTATCGTTTAACATAGTCACTTCAGACAGCACGTGCTTTGTGCAGCGCGGCAACATCTGTTGGGACATTGAAGATCATTCTGATTTGTTACGAATTAGTATGGTCGCTTTGGTGATTGCCAACATACTTTTGGTATTTGGTTGGTCAATTTATCGTTGGAATTCAAAGCGTCAGGACATGAAGAGCCGCATGCTCATTCTGCAAATCCTTACGCATGAGCTACGCACACCGATCGCAAGCCTGTCGTTAACCGTCGAAGGCTTTCGTCGCGAATTTGAACATTTGCCTGAGTCTGTATACGATGAGTTCCGTAGGCTGTGTGAAGATTCACGTCGATTAAGGCAATTGGCAGAGGCAAGTAAGGATTATTTGCAATCTGATAACAAACCTCTTGCAACAGACTGGGTTCCGTCCGTTGAAGAGTGGTTACAATACAAGGTTGAAGAGGAATTCGCCGAGCCGGTAGAACTCAAAATTAACGAAGACATTGCAGCCAAACTGAATGTCTACTGGCTGGGGACTTGTGTCGATAATTTAATACGCAACGCGGTCAAATATGGCGTTGCGCCCGTGACATTGGAAGTAATTACTAAATCTAACGCTGTCACAATCAAGGTTACGGACCAAGGAACGCTTACAAACAAGGATTGGCGTCATTTACGCAAGCCATTTGTCAGTAAAAGTGGCTTAGGACTTGGCTTAACTATAGTAGAATCGATGGTCGGGCGAATGGGTGGAACAATGACCCTAATCGGACCGCCGACCACTTTTATATTGGAGATACCCTGTGAAACAGACATTGCTTCTCGTTGAAGATGATAAAAACCTAGCTGACGGACTTCTAGTTAGTTTGGAGCAAGCAGGATATGACTGTTTACATGCAGAGACGATTGCTGGTGTAAAGCAATATTGGGAAAAAGCCGACTTGGTGATTCTTGACCGTCAGTTACCTGATGGCGACTCAGTGCAGCACCTCGCGGATTGGAAGAAACTGAAAGACGTGCCGGTCATTTTGCTGACTGCGCTTGTCACCGTGAAAGATAAAGTGACCGGTTTAGATGCAGGCGCCAACGACTATCTAACAAAACCTTTTGCCGAAGCAGAATTATTTGCCCGCGTGCGCGCTCAGCTTCGTTCTCCTGAAAATGAAGATCAGGATGACAGCAAAGTCGTGACTGCGAATTTAACCATCGATAAAGCCACTCGCGAAGTGTTCTTTAATGGTGAATCGATCACGCTTACACGTACTGAATTCGACCTGCTGCTGTTTTTAGCAAGCAACCTTGGCCGCGTATTTACACGTGATGAACTGCTGGATCATGTGTGGGGTTACAACCATTTCCCAACCACACGTACCGTGGACACCCACGTTCTACAGCTACGCCAAAAACTACCAGGTTTAGAAATTGAAACGCTGCGTGGTGTTGGCTACAAAATGAAAGCGTAACGAATGCGAACAACTGCGTTACTGATGGGCACGCTGCTATGCGTGCCTCTTTCAGCACAAAGTGTGGAGTGGTTTGAGAACAACACGCCGCTTACACAAGCTCATCAACATCTGCTCAACAACGATTTAGAGAGCATGTTTGCCTCTCTGGTTGAAGTGTGGCAGCTTGAACACAACAAAAATATCAAATCCCATCTGAATGATCTTCTCGTTCAGTCACTGACGGTCGATTGCGGTAAAGGGTTGGACAGCAAACCTTTTCCAGAATGGATTAAATCGGTGTTGATTCGTCGTATCGACATTCAAAGTCCAGGTCGTGATGCTTACCAAGTTCTCATTGATACCAAAGCGAAGAAGGCGATTGCCGACATTCGTTTAACGCAATGGGTTGATAAACCACTGTCCAATGACAGTACGTTTACTCGCACTGACCGTGACAACGTCACAAGTCAAAACATCTCGTATCTTAAACGCTACAACCTCAATACCAAATTGAATATGGGTCTGTATCGTTTAGATATCACCGCCAACGACCAAGAATCGTGGAGCGCTTGGGTGATTTTTGGTGAACCCAAAGCGAAACAAACTGTACGTTGGGCGTCGAAAGATCAGTGGGTGGTTGAAAAGAACGCGCTGCTTAATCGTTTCTGCCCGCTGCCTAAATTGGGCGTGTCGGTTTTCGATTATGTGGATGGTAAATACAAAGAGATTTGGAATCAGAGCTACGAATCCGATTATCCAACCTCATTGGAACTGAACAATCTCCCTTCCGATCGTTATGTTTTAGCCGTCTCGATGACGCATCAACGGTGGCAAGGGCCCATCACAATTGAGCAATCTCAAGTTATCAGCAAAACATATGACGTTTCTCTAGAGGAATAGCTAAAGATAATAGAGAATATGCCGCTATAAAACGAAACGGAACTTACGGTTTATATCGGCATGAATAACAAACTCAAATTTCTTGCGCTGTCAGTCGCGATTGCCGCGCCCAGTGCCTTTGCAGCAAACTACGCCGTAGAAGCTCGCGGTGATGCCATGGGCGGCGTTGGTGTCGTCTCCGCCAACTATCTCACAGCCCCATTTTATAACCCTGCGATCGTTGCCATTTACCGACGCAATGACGATGCAGGCATGATTCTTCCCAGTATCGGCTTTACCTACAACGACCCCGATCAAATGGTCGATGGCATGGATAACATTTCCAGCATCATCGACAGTGGCGATCTCAACCGCGCTGGCGAATTGCAAACAGCAATGAACGACGTCAGTGGTGACGTTCTTAGCGCCCATCTTGGTGGCGTTGTCGCATTTGGTATCCCAAACCGCTATCTTGCTATGAACATTTTTGGTAAGGCGTATACCGAATCTTTTGCCACCACGAACATCGCAGATTCCTGCCCGAGTTACACAGAAGGCTCGGATGAATGTACCTTTGAGAAAGCGCAAAACAGTACTGTTAACGCAGTGTCCGTCGCCGTGACTGAAGTCGGGATCACGTTTGCGAAATACCAAACGTTCATGGGACAACACATGTCCTTTGGTATCAGCCCGAAACTACAACGCATCTATACCTACGTCTACGAAGCCAGCCTCAACGATTACGATATCAAAGATCTGCGCGAAAACAGCAATGGCGAAACCACGTTTAATATCGATGCCGGTGCACTTTGGTTCTACGGGCCGTTTCGTATCGGTGTGGCCGCGACCAACTTGATCAGTCGAGACATCGAAACGAAAAGCGTCGCGTCTAAAGTGTCAGGGAATCCCAACCTACAATACGCTTATCAAATTCGTCCGCAATTTACAGTCGGTGCCGGTTTAGTGGCAGATTACGTCACCTTAAGTGTCGACTACGATATCAATGAAGATCAACGCTACAAAAGTTTTGCCGACAATACACAAATGATTCGTGTTGGTGGCGAAATCGATTTGATGCGCCAACTGAAACTGCGGGCAGGGTATTATAAAAACTTAGCCTATAGCGGTAGTGAAGGGACGGTTACGGCCGGTGTGGGGATCTCGCCACTGAACCTGTTCCAATTGGATATCGGTGCCAGCTACACCAACGAAGATGCCATGGGCGGTTTCATAAACTTCCTTGCGAGTTACTAAACGAACCACTATAGTTGGGCTCCTTAAACAAGGAGCCTTTTTTATGTTTGATGATTTACCCACGCTATCACACGCCGAGCAACAAGCTGCGGTTGAAAAGATTCAGGCCCTGATGTCGCAAGGCATAAGCACCGCAGAAGCAATCAAAATCATTGCTCAGGAAATACGACAACAACAAGCAGAGCAACAAACCAAAGAATAGGGCACGTCAGTGCTCTTTTTTATGCCTTTCATTTAGACTTACAACTCCAGTCCCACCCCTAGAAATCACCCACAAAATACTGTTTAAAGATAAATAAAACATTTAAAACAATGAGTTAATGCAGAATAAAATACTACATTAGGATCGAATTTACTTGTTGATGTAATTTTATTACACGTCAAATTACACACCCAAATGGTGCCAGTTTATTATTCTGTCACGTTACGGTGTGATTACTTACTCTTGCCATATCGGCTGTAGTTACTTGTATTGAATTGAACACCAGAGAAATAGCAGCCAATCCAACCGCCAATCGAAAGGCACAACATCAAGAATTGATTTGGTTCAGAACAACAGCGCCATACAGCACAAAATATATGAGGTAACTCCTAGTGACGTTGTCACTCAAGTGGGCTTTATGGATTGAAATCAAGAAGGTTTTGAATCGAGAGAATGTCTGCCTCAGAGTGCGCAATCTGAGGGTTAGCAATAAAAAACACAGTAACTTGCGCCATAAACCGGGAAAAGATCGCGGTCTAACTTAGCGCGACGCCGTAAAGTGGCTTGTTGAGAAATGACAAGAGGAAAGTCAGTGAAATTTGTATCTATGGGCTTTGGTTTATGTGCAGCGCTGATCTCAATCAGTTCCCATGCTTCATTTCAGAAGAACGAATACTTCGATTCAATGTACAACAAGAACGTCTATGAACGTTACGTAACTAGCGGTGGTAATCACTTAGGTTTTCGATGTGATTCTGATACCTACAAGCGAACCATGTACCTGACATTTGGATCGCAGAACGCTATCGGTTCACCGAACCAAGAAATGAAATTGCGTATTAAGATTGATGGCGGGAACATTTACGATCTTGATGGCCGAATGTACTCATCAAGTTATGAAAGTGGAGTCGTCGAAAACTATCCTAAAGAGCTGCTTTACGCGATCAAGCAAGGTCGCACAGCCCATTTAGAGGTATACAGCTATAACGCTAGAAAGATTCGCGCATCATTCAACTTATCAGGGTCAAGCAACGCGGTGAATGATGTTAGCAGCCGTTGTGATGTAACTTTTCAAGCTGACCCTTACACCAATTACAACGAAGAAATCATGCGTTTACAACAAGAGAGAGACCATAAGATTTATTTGCTAGAGCAAGAGTATGCGAAGAAGATTGCTGAGATTCGCTCAAAAGCCTATGGAAGATAAAGCGTACTGGGAACGCATAGCAAAAAAGTATAACGGACTGGGATTACAAGGATTATCAATGGTTGTGGGCAGTTGACGTTATATGCGACCGAGGTTAAAGCATTACTATTACAGTGCGCATTATGTACGTTATGTTAAATGATGTTCGCTAATAAGAAGAGCACGTTCTTTTGGTGCTCTTCTCTGCTGTGTTTGGTTTGTTTGGTTATCTAGCGATGACATTCAACATAACTGGATTTACCATAAAATAGCTAATAACTACTTTGCTATCTAACGATATCAACCTGGTTATTAGCCACCAGCCAGTTTGACTTTAAAGCCTTTCTTTTCCAGTAACGCTTTAATTTTGTCTCTCATGTCGCCTTGGATTTCAATTTCGCCATCTTTAACGGAACCGCCGCAGCCACACACTTTTTTCAGTTCTGCAGCGAGCAGCTTTAACGGCGCATCATCTAAGTCTAATCCCTTAACGATGCAAACGCCTTTGCCTTTACGTCCTTTGGTTTCTTTGTGGATACGGACAATGCCGTCGCCTTTAGGACGCTCAATTTTCTCAGGTTCCTGTTTAATTCGGCCGACTTCTGTCGAATATACAAGTGTCATGATTTCTACTACTTCTTCTGTTGTGCTTCCGCTCGCTGTTTGGCGAGTAAGAAGGCTTCAATATGTTTTTGAATAGCAACTTTAGAACCTTTGATTAAGCGGCCATTAAAAAAACAATACCATCCGTTCGCTTCACCGGTGTCGTTCTTTATCGTGAACCCGTTGAAGTTTTCGTGTGCGCCCGCAGCGACTTCGCGTTTACGGCCCACCGACTCGAATTCTCTCGGGTCGATAATCGATGCCGTGTCACACCACCAATCAATGCTTTTCTTTACGGCGGCTAAGTTGCCCGTTAACACATGGTTCTTGATCTGAACTTGCCACACTTCGTTAGAATTTGGCGCAGATTTAAGGGTAAACCCTCGATAAGTAGCTAAAGCCATACGCATCTGGTTCTTCTAGTTGCAGTTACCTAAATAATAATTGTATATCCTGTGTTAGCAAGTATATTTATCACTAAAACCGTAAGTTATAGTGCGCTAGGATGAAAAAAAACCTTACTATCATCACAGATCAAAGTATTTTAAAACATAAGCTTAATGAGTTTGGTCGTCTTGTCACTCTAGAGCAAGTTGATCAGCTCACGCAGCATCAATACACTCGAAACTCGCTGTTAGCCTTCACAAAAGATTGGAATCTGTTCCTCAATTTCTGTCAATTACGCGCCGTGCGTGCGTTGCCTGCGTCGGTCACCGCCGTCAGAAAGTTTCTTGAACATGAGGCTCGTTCGAGAAAATTCAGCACACTAAAACGTTACGCGGTCACTATTAGTTTAATCCATACCCTACTCAACCAACGCGATCCAACCGCTAACAGCCAAGTGCGTACAGCCCTTCAGCAACTACGGTTAGACAAACATGGCGATGCCACTCAAGCCTCGAGCTTTGAATCTCATCATCTTCATCAGCTGTTTGAACAATTGAAGAACAAGCAGTCGCCCAAGCCGGTGCGCGATCTCGCCATTTATCATGTGATGTTCGAATGCGCACTCAAACGTGCGGAGCTGAAAGCGCTGCACGTTCATCAACTTGTCATCAATGAGAGTAACGAAGAACAATACTCGCTGACGCTTGCTGATTCTCACTATGTGTTATCGTCGCAAGCGAGCCGATGTATCACAAAATGGTTGAATTGCATTGGGGAACACGATGGTGTGCTATTTCGCGCCATCGACCGTCACGGAAACGTGTCTTCATCGGCGTTGGATGATTCGTCAATTTTTCGAATCTTACGCAATGCCGGCGCTTATTTGGGAGATGAAACGCTGAAGTTTTCCGGACAATCAACACGAATTGGCGCCGCGAAAGAGTTGGCCAAACAAGGCTACAAAGCGAAAGATATACAGGCGTTTGGACGTTGGCTCAGCCCCGCAATGCCTTATCAATACATGGGTAATGATCACACTGCGGAGCGAGAGAAGCTAAAATTTGTGAAATTTAAGCCTTGGGAGTAAGAGAACGACGCACGCAATCAGCGAGGAATTCATCGAATTGATGGCCATTGTTCGCCAACATTTTCGGGAACATGGAAATCGGTGTCATGCCGGGAAAGGTATTCACTTCATTCAGATAAACGTGACCTTCTGGCGTCAGGAAGAAGTCAATGCGTGACAAATGACGCAGTTTCATGTGCGTAAACACCTTTTGTGCCACCTGATGAATCAACGCCTGTTGTTCATCGGTTAGATTGCCAGCTTCCACTTCCGTACGAGAATGGCTGTCGGTGCTGTACTTCTCTTCGTAGCTGTAAAAAGCATCTTTTGGCGCGATAATTTCACCCGGTTTGGTAATGAACAGCTCGCCATTCATTTCATAAGCTGCAACTTCCAGCTCACGAGGTTTCACCGCTTGCTCGACCAACACTTGCTCTGAATAGCTAAACGCCGCATCAATCGCCGCCGCAATTTGGTCTTCTTTTGTGACCTTGTAACAGCCAACCGAAGAGCCTTGGCGCGCCGCTTTGATAAACAAGCTGCCCCATTTCGCAAATGCGTCTTGCGTGTTTTTTAGCGCCTGTGCATTGTTTTCAGACAGGAATAAATAAGGCGTGTTTGGAATATCTAACGCGTCGTACCACAGCTTTGAGGTGATTTTGTTGAAGCTGTTGGAACTGGCTTCAGGGCCACAACCCAAGTAAGGAATGCCTGCCAATTCAAACATAGATTGGATGTCGCCCGTTTCACCCGGGTAACCGTGAATACATGGAATAACGAAATCAATCTTGAGCGACAAACCTTCGCCATTCAACGTGGCTGAGTTCGTATCTAAATACACGATCTCACCCGTATCGGAGAACCATCCCTCTTTTTTCATTTCTACCCTGACTACATCGAAGTCAGGCGTCAGTGATAATTGCTGCTGTAGATAGTTCGCAGAAACCAGCGAAACTTCATGTTCTGAAGAGCCGCCGCCACACAAAAGTAAGATAGTTGTTTTTGTCATTAGATCTTTCCGTGACACCAAATAGGAATTGCCCACTATGATAGTCAATTCGTCATGAACTTACACTGTTCGAGACAATTTCTCACACAATCATGGTTTAAGTGGTTAGAGAACAAACAACAAAGGGGCTAAATAGCCCCTTTGTTGCGTCAGTCAGAGTTAGTTCAACTTGTTTAGTGTTGGGAACTCAGAATTCTTGATGGAGTCGATGCTCTTCACAAATGGTTTCAGAGATTGGAACTCACCAGGCAGCGTGCTGATCGCTTCTGCAGCCTCTTTGCGCGTTGCGTAGTCACCATAAAGCACGGTGTACCATTTGGTGCCATTCACGACTTTGTAGTTTTCCCAAACTGGCTGGCCATCTTTTGGCAGTTTGTTGGCAAACTGATCTACTTTAGTTTGTGTACCCACCGCGACAACTTGAATCGTAAAGCCGTAACGAGGATTCATTTGAACTTGTTTGGCTGTTGGCGGAGTGATTGCAACCGCAGGTTTCGCTTGAGTCTGAGGACTCATCTTGACTACTTTCTTCTCGTTGTCAGCCGGCGTCATCTTAATAACGTTCAGCTCAACGTTTTTCTCGGTCACACCTTCAGCCGTGCCTTCATCAGACACAACAGGTTGCGGAACTTCAGCAACGGCAAACTCTTCCGTATGACTTTCCGTGGTCACATCAGTGATGTAGCTTCCCGAGGAACAAGCAGCGAGGACCGCTGACAAGCCAACAATTGCAACTTTTTTCATGGATTCTTAAACACTCTAAGTAGAAAGTAATTAAATCATGCCGATAGCGGCGCTGAGAATCAAGCACAGCAGCCGAATTATCACCGATATCCTGTGATTTGTGACACAAAGTGGACTCACTTCGCTGCTGACAGGATCACAACCGCATCAAATACACGAACAGTTTAATCCGGAATTGGTTAGGATATAAACAGGTCAACCTGTGGCGCAATAATTATGAATAATTTAAGTCAGTTACTGAAGCCTAAATCCGTTGCGGTGATTGGGGCGTCGATTCGCCCGTTCCGTGCCGGAAACATCGTCATGAAAAATCTGCTTCAAGGTGGATTTGATGGCGCCATTATGCCCGTGACACCTTATTACCCTTCGGTATGCGGCGTGCTGGCGTATAAAACCATTGATGCATTGCCCTTAGTGCCCGACATCGCCATTTTATGCACGCACGCGTCACGCAACGTCACCATCTTTCGGCAATTGGCGGATAAAGGCGTCTCTAACGTCATTGTACTTTCGTCAGACATGTACACGTTGGATGCACAAGGCCGTGAAATTCAAGAGCAATGCACCGCGATTGCCAAAGAATCGGGCATGCGCGTGCTTGGACCTAACAGCTTAGGTTTGATCCTACCGTGGATCAATTTCAACGGTTCGTTCTCTCCAGTCACTGCATCACGCGGGAACATTGCGTTTATCTCCCAATCGGCAGCAGTATGTACCACCATTCTCGACTGGGCGAACGACAAACAGATCGGCTTTTCCGCGTTTGTCTCGTTGGGCAATGCCAGTGACATCGATTTTTCGGATCTACTGGATTGCCTCAGTACCGACAAACACACCGACGCGATTTTGCTCTATGTCGATACGATTAAAGACGCGCGGCGGTTTATGTCTGCAGCGCGTGCCGCTTCGCGTAACCGACGCATTCTGGTGTTAAAAGGCGGTCGCACAACCGCAGGTCGCAAAGCAGCGCAAATGCACACCGGGGGCGATGACACGCTCGACATCATTTACGACTCAGCAATTCGCCGCACCGGTATGCTGCGCGTAAACAACACGCACGAACTATTTGCCGCGGTAGAAACCTTAACCCATTCCGTACCACTGCGTGGTGAACGCCTTGCGATCATTACCAACGGTGGTGGCCCGGCGATTATGGCGATCGATACCTTGCTTGAACGTGGCGGGAAACTTGCTGAACTTGAAGCATCGGTGTTCGAGACGCTCAATCAGTGCCTGCCGCAAAGTTGGTCGCACAGTAATCCCATCGATATCGTCGGCGACGCCGACCACACACGATACGTAAACGCGTTGAATGCCGTGCTAGACAGTGACGACATTGATGCCATTCTGATCATGCACAGCCCGTCTGCCATTGCGCATTCTGAACAGACCGCGCAAGTCATTGTCGATGCGATCAAAGCACATCCACGCTCGCCACGCTTTAACATTCTCACCAACTGGTCGGGAGAACTCACGGCGAAACCGGCGCGTCAGATCTTCAATCAAGCCGGCATTCCAACATACCGAACGCCAGAAAGTGCGGTGGTTGCGTTCATGCACTTGGTCGAATACCGACGAAACCAAAAGCAACTGATGGAGACGCCCACCACCGCCGAATCCGTGCACGTGTCTGAAGTCAACAGCGCCAAACAGTGGATTAATGAACACCTAGAACAAGCGAACTTGGCACATTTGGATACCCACCAAATCGGGACGTTATTGAAATGTTTTAACTTCAATGTGCTACCGACTTGGATTGCGTCCGATGCCAGTGAAGCGGTTCATATTGCCGAAACCATTGGTTATCCGGTGGCGGTGAAGCTGCGCTCACCAGACATTGCACACAAATCTGACGTGCAAGGGGTCATGCTCAACCTGCGTAACAGCGCTGAAGTGGCGAGCGCGGCGCAAGCGATTTTGGATCGCACCCAAATCTCCTACCCGTCTGCTAATATTCATGGCCTGCTGGTTCAAGGCATGGCAAAACTGGCTGGCGGTGAAGAACTTCGTATTAAGGTTAAACACGACACCACTTTTGGCCCGGTGATTTTGCTGGGACAAGGCGGCTCAGAATGGAATGAATCGATCGATGCCGCGGCAGCGCTGCCGCCGTTGAACATGACACTGGCGCGCTACCTGATTGTGCGTGCAATTCGAAGCGGCAAGATTCGCCTGCAAAAATTGCCCGTCCCGATCGACATTGAGGGCCTGTCTGAATTCTTAGTTCGAATCTCGCAAATGGTGGTTGAGTGTCCGCAAGTACACGAACTGGATATTCATCCAGTCCTTGTCAACGGTAGCCAATTTACCATCCTCGATGCCGACTTAACCTTGAAGCGTTTCGAAGGCGATGCCCAAGGTCGCTTGGCAATCCGCCCATACCCTGCGGAGATGGTGGAATATGTAGAAGCCAAAGATGGTGAACGCGTCACGATTCGCCCCATCCTGCCTGAAGATGAACCCGACCACGCTGCGTTCATTAAAAAAGTCAGCAAAGAAGATCTCTACAAGCGATTTTTCTCGGATGTTGGGGAGTTCCACCATGAAGCTCTCGCCAACCTGACGCAAATTGATTACGACCGTGAAATGGCGTTTGTGGCGGTCAGCCACCAAGGAGACAAAGAGGAGATCATTGGCGTCTCACGCGCGCTGATTAACCCAGAAAATACCGATGCCGAGTTTGCGATTTTGATTCGCTCAGACCTGAAAGGAAAAGGCTTAGGCAAGATTTTGATGGGGAAAATCATCGATTACTGTCGCAACAAAGGCACCGCGCAAATTTCAGGGATGACCATGCCCACCAACCGTGGCATGTTGACATTGGCACAACGGTTGGGATTTGCCGTCGATATCCATTTTGAAGATGGCACCGCCGACATGGTCTTGCCGCTGAACGGTCAGTGAGCTGAAAAGCCACCGCCGGATCTTGACGATCGAGCGGTGGCTTGTTGATCTTAAACCAAATGCCAATTTTTCTTGAGGTATTGAATACACCAAGATTTTGCTTCACCAATCTTGTTTCGACGCCAGGCCATGATGATTTCCATGTCAATTCCCTGGCTACCTTCAATCTTCTTGAGTTTTCCTTCAGCAATCAATGGCTCAGCCACATGCTTTGGTAACGTACCAATGCCGAGGCCATTCACCAGTGCTTGGCATTTCGCATTAAAGTTGGTCACTGTCAGGCGCGGTTGCTTTTCCAAAATATTCACGCTCATGGCTGGTTGATCACGCGCGGTGTCGGCAATGGCAATCGCACGGTATTTTTGGCGCGCTTCGTCATCAAACTCACCGCTGCGTTTATGAACGTAATGATCGCTCGCAGCCACCCACATCATTTCCATGTTGCCCAGTGGTTCCGCTTTCACATCTTGCGGCAAGGTGTCGATTTTCGGACAAATCAACAAATCCGCGCGGTCAGCGGCTAACGATTCCCAGCCCCCTGCCAGAATATCTTCTTGAAGGCGTACACGTGTCTTGCTCACATTGCCTAACGCTTCGACCAGCGGGAAGAAGTTGGCAATCGGAATGATGCCATCAAACGCCAACGTGATGTCCAGCTCCCAGCCGTTCGCCAATAAAGTTGCATCGTTCACCAGTTTCTCCGTCGCGGAAAGGATGGCACGTCCCCGCTCCAATATCAGCTTGCCTGCATCAGTGAAGTTCGCTTTATGCCCTGAGCGGTCGAAAATCATGATATCCAGATCCTGTTCCAACTTCTGAATCTGGTAACTCAACGAACTCGGCGCACGATTCAACTCATTCGCCGCAGCTGCAAAACTGCCACGACGCTCAATAGCATCGAGTATGTGTAACGCCTCTAACGTAATTGGACTTTGCAAAACCAACATCCTTATATTGATAGAACGCCCACTAAGCGTGATTCAAATCACACTTATTTAATAAAGTAAAAACTTTATTTCTAGCGTTATTTTGGATTAACTGATTGATTAAATTAATTTAATTGACCTAATCATGACATTTTTAATAGAAAATTGACCGCAACAACACAAATGCAAATGATAGTAATTATTATTTAGATCCAGTACACTCTGCCGCGAACATACTTATATGGACTTACTAAGGTAAAAGCAGATGTATAACCGATCCTTACTATCGATGGCGATTGTCCTGGCTCTCTCTCCTTCCGTCTATGCAGACGATTATGCCTCATTCGACGAAGTCGTGGTATCCGCGACCCGCACAAATCAAACGCTCGGTAACACCGCCGCAAAAGTTGACGTGGTGAGTGAGAAAGACATTGAGAAAAACATGTCGAAAGATATCGGCGAAGTGTTTGAATATACGCCAGGTGTCACCGTCAATGGTTCGAATCGTCAAGGCATCCAAAACGTGAATATTCGTGGTGTTGAAGGCAACCGTGTGAAAATTCTGGTTGATGGCGTGGCACAAGCGCAAGCCTTTGACGGCCAACCGTACGACTTCATTAACTCCAGTGCAGTGTACATTGAACCAGACATGGTCAAAAGTGTTGAAGTGGTGAAAGGTGCGGCGTCGAGTTTGCACGGCAGTGACGCCGTAGGCGGTGTTGTGGCATTCGAAACCAAAGATCCGCGTGATTTCTTAAAAGACGGCGAATCCTTTGGCGGCCAAGTGAAGCTCTCCTACTTTTCAGAAGACAAATCATTCAGTGAGCACGTCGCGCTGGCCAACCGTATCGGCGATTTAGAAACCCTCGTGGCATTCACCCGTCGTGATGGCGAGAAAATCGATAACTTCTCAAACAACACCCATGAAAACTACTCCGTCACTGACCAAGATACGTCGAAAAACGATCTGTTGATTAAGCTGCAATATCAGCTCAATCCTGCCCATCGCCTTGAGTTACTGGGGGAAGTCATTCATAACGAATCGGATTCGGACATCTACCACGCCACTTACACGCAATACAGCGGTGAAGACACCACGAAGAAAACCCGCATTGGCTTGAAACATATCTGGAACGCTGATTTGGGCATGGCGGACACCATCACCAGCAAAGTGACGTGGCAGAAGAAAGATGACAACGGCATCACCCACCGCACCAGCTCAACAGCCAGTGAACGCAAAGACTACGTATACGAAGACAACCGTTGGGATGTCGAAACTCAGTTCGACAAGCTGCTGACCATTGGCAGTGTTGAACACAACTTCATTTACGGTGTCAGCCTGACGGCGGCGGACATTGAAAACACCAACATGACCTACAACCTGCTGACCAACACCAGCAGCCAGACGGTGTACACACCAGACTCGACCGAGCGTAAAGTAGGCGTATTTCTGCAAGATGAGATGGCGTTCATGAACGGCAGCCTGATCATCACTCCGGGAATTCGTTACGACTGGTTTAACACCAATCCGGACGACATTGATGGCACCAGCTACGAGACGTACAAAGATTCCGCCGTTACAGGTCGTGTGGGTGCGGTTTATCACCTCAACGACGAAAATACCGTCTTCTCTCAAGTGAGCCAAGGCTTCCGCGCACCGACCTTCAGCGAACTGTACTACGTGTATGGTGGCGGCTGTTACTACGGCTTCTGTTATGAAAACATTCCAAACCCGGATCTGAAGTCGGAAGAAAGTATTTCGTACGAGCTGGGCTATCGTCATCGCACTGCGGCAACCCGTTCTGAGATTTCGTTCTTCTACAGCGATTACGACAACTTCATCGATCAAACCAGCAGCAACGATGGTTCGATGACCTCGTACTACTACACCAACATCGATCAAGCGACCATCAAAGGTGTGGAACTGAGCAATACCCTATTGCTGGACAAACTGATCAACGCGCCACAAGGGATGAGCACTAAATTGGTTGCCGCCTACACCGAAGGTGAAGATGGCGAAGGAAACCCACTCAACAGTGTTAACCCTTGGAACGCAGTTGTTGCGTTGAACTACGACGCGCCAAGCACGCAATGGGGTTCAAGCCTAAAAGTGAACTACACTGCGAAGAAATCATCAAGCGACATCAATAGCGACGATTCTTCACAAACCGAAATGCCAAGCGCGACCATCGTGGATATCACCGCGTATTACAAACCGATCAAAGACGTGACATTGACAGCCGGTATTTTCAACGTGACGGATAAAGAGTACTACAAGTGGAATGACGTGCGCGGTTCCAGCGAACTGGATCTCGATAAGTCTCAGCCAAAACGTAACTTTGCAATCACGGCGAAGTACGAATTTTGATTTCAGAGCTTCCATGATCAAAAAAGCCAGCAAAAGCTGGCTTTTCTTTTATTTAAAACATTCAAAAGGAAAAGAAAAAATGAGAATGAAGTAAATTATTTGTTTTCTGTCATTTCTTTTTTAACCATAACCACAGCGGCTACGATAAAAGTAATAACTAGCGCAAGTTCCATAGTTTCCCCTTATTTTTTAGCAACTTCTCGCTCCAATTCGGAACAACTGCAGTGTATCACTTCCAAAACTTATTGGTAGCCCGATGCATTAAAATTCTAATTTTTATCGATCGAGATCAAAATTAGACCTAACCCCATGAAATTTTAAGTTTTCTGAACCGATTTTCCAATAATTTCAAAAGATAACTTAGACAGTGTTTATTTTACCATCACCTTGCCACCCGCAATTTTCCACGCCGGCGCACCGCGAATCATGGCTTCGCGCGCAAACTCGCTCCCACAGTTCGGACAACGCCCATCGCCCTGCGTGGCATCTTGAGCGATGCGTGCTTTGAAGCATTTGATGAGCGCGCCCTTGCCGCCTTTATGGTATTTGAATAACACCGTGCGACACTTCACGCAGGAAATGTCGACCGTCTTCTCAGGCAGTTTTTTTCTCGGTTTTGCCATCTTAATCGAACTCGGGTTTCACCCACACTTGCGCGAAATCAAACCAGCCCAGCGCGTTGCATTTGGCATTTTGCAGCGAACCACACTGATCTTTGGAAACACCCAACCAGCAATGGAACATCGGAATGATTTGATGTTGCTCAACCAGCGATTTACCGAGCTCTTTCGCCGGAAAAACCGCCTGTGAGTCGGCACGCCATTGATCCACCAAACCGCACCAATAGTTGAAGTCGTCACCGCGGCTTAAATGCTCAACATCAGAATAATTTAGCAACCAGCCCGCCAACGCATCGTCGCGGTGGTTGGCGATGCCCATGGCTTTAATCCAAATATCTACCGCCGTTTCTTCCGTCAATGACAACTCGTATTTAATGAATTCAACATGGATGCCATCTTCATTCAGTACCTGTTGAATCACTTTCGCGAGTGTCGGAAACATCGGATGCTGCGCATGATAAGCGACCGTCACTGAACGTTGCGCCGGCGGTGTGAGGGTAAAATCGCTCGGCGCCTGATGATACCAACCCGGTTTGAGGCCATAGGCGGGTAAAACGCCCAATTCCACCACTTTTTCTTCCGGGATGCGGCGAAACAGATTCAGCGTACTGAGTTTGTTGTGAAAATAGGTGGCCCATTGAGAGTCTTTCGCTAAGCCATTCTTGCGGTTTAATAGCAAGTAGGTACAGCCGGGATCGAGGTCGACGTCTTCGGTCGAAGACCCCCGCGGAGTTTTAATGGGATGCGATAGGCTCGGAAACACCATGGAGGAATGCGCTTCATCAATCACCCACACTTCCACGCGATCAAGCAGCGGCCGAAACCCGAAGTAGCCATCAAAAGCTTGCAGCACCAAACGTTTCTCATCATTGACGATCACTTTGTATGGGCCGCTCCCAATCGGCATCAAATCGAAATCGTCACCGCGCTGTGATTCTGGTAAGAGAATTTTGGCACACGCTTCCGACAGCAACAGCGGCAAACGGTGATCCGGCTTTTGCAGGTGGATATCCACCACGCAGTCACCCGGTGACATCACGGTATCAATGTGAGAGAACAGATTCACAAAACGTAGTTGCCACAAACTTTGGATCACAATGTCGGTGGTCAGCAGTTCGCCATTGTGAAAACGGACACCGGGGCGAATGTAAAAACGCCAATGGGTTGGCGTGATGGCTTCCCATGTGTGCGCCAAATCGGGTTGTAGTTGTTCGTCTTCATCAAGACGCGTCAAACCGCTGTAGATTTGGCGAGCGATGTGCAATTCAGAGCGACGCATGGGCTTGAGCGGATTGAGCATCGACAACGGTCGATAGTACGGCAAACGAACCACCTGCAAGCCTTCTTGATGCTGCACGCCTAAGTAACTCTGAATCACTTGCGTGAGCTTGGCAGCATCTTGATCAAGTACCGATAACGCCTGACCAATTTTGCCCTCTTCAAGATAGCGCCGTGCGAGATTCTCGCTCACATCCGACCGGCTGCGTTTAAACAGCAATTGCGACAGTTTGCCTCGGCCAGCGGCGGGATGCCATTCGATCCACCCTTCTTCTTCCATTTTATTCAATACAATCCGCGCGTTACGCCGAGTACAGAACAAAATTTCTGTGACATCTTCAAGTTGGGTGTCCGTGTCCTGACCATTGAAGTGTTCGAACAGGGTTTCGAACTGGACACGTAAGCGAGGGCTACTCATAAAGGGGAAATCTCATGTAAACGACTACGCCAATGAGTTTCCCTATTTTTAAGAGATTTGACAAGTAAGAGCTGGGAATCTTTAAGCGATGTCACAGCCTAATTCAGTGGCGAGCAAACGAAGTTGCGCTTCGTTATCTAACTTCAATGACCATTTCGCTTCAGAGCCGTTCACCGCAACCACATTTGCGCCGCGGCCAATCAGTTCAACGGCATCACTTTGCGCTTGCAACGTGACGTGATGCTCCCCTTGCAAACGAATCACCAACTCATGCGCCGTCACGATGATTTTTCCGCTTTTAAATTCGATGACCATTTACGCCTCAGTGCTCAGTTTTTGTTTGTTGTTCTTGGCTTTCTTCACCGCCATCGTTAAACGGCTGGTACACACCAAACGGCCACGTTCATCGGTGATGGTGATTTGCCATACCTGTGTTGAAACGCCCAAATGAATTGGAGTCGCTGTGCCCACCACATGTCCTTCTCGCATCGAACGGATGTGGTTGGCGTTAATGTCTAGCCCGACACAGTATGACTCATCGTCAACACAAAAATTGGCCGCAACAGATCCCAAGGTTTCCGCCAGTACCACCGATGCGCCACCATGCAACATGCCAAGCGGTTGATGGGTAAAGTGACACACTGGCATCGTCGCAGAGACTGAATTCTCGCCAATCTCGGTATAAATAATTTGGAGATGATCAATCAGCGTATTTTTTGAGGTGGCGTTAAGAATCTCTAAGCTGATCGGCTTTTTCCAAATGTCCATGTGAATATCCTTGCGTTAAGCGGCTGACTGACCCGCCAAAAAAGTGTGAGTTGGCTCTATTGTAACGTGCTGAATGGCAATGACAAAACGACATTCGTCGTCAATTCAGCAAGAGCCATGATATGATTTCAACGTTTTTATCACGCCACCTTATGCTCGACCGGAGATCTCAATGCGCCCATGGTTTAAAGCTTCTTGCATCCTCACAGTAATCGGCCTAACAGCTTGTGCCGCGTCCCCCACGGGTCGCAATCAGATCCTACTGTTTTCCAACAAAGACATGAGCAGTTTAGGCGCGCAGTCTTTCGATCAAATGAAACAGGAAACGCCGATCAACAAAGACGCAAAAACAAATCGTTACGTGCAATGTGTCGCTAACGCGATTACTGCGCAGATTCCACAGCAGGCAGGTTATGACAGCTGGGAAGTGGTGGTATTTGAAAGCGATCAAGTCAACGCATTCGCGCTTCCAGGCGGCAAAATTGGTGTCTATACCGGCCTGCTCAACGTTGCCGTGAACCAAGACCAACTGGCCACGGTGATTGGCCACGAAGTGGCGCACGTGCTCGCCAATCACAGTAATGAACGGTTATCGCAAAGCCAATTAGCCAGTATGGGGCTGCAAGTCACTGACTTAGCAATAGGCTCCTCGGCATACGCACAATATAAAGATGTCACCATGGCCGCGTTGGGTGTGGGCGTTCAATATGGGGTGATCCTGCCTTATGGCCGCTCTCAAGAATCCGAAGCGGATATCGTGGGCTTAGAACTCATGGCGCGTGCTGGGTTTAACCCACAACAAAGTATTGATTTGTGGCAGAACATGGCCAAAGCTTCTGGAGGAAGTCAACCGCCGGAATTGCTCTCCACCCACCCGTCACACAGCACACGCATTCATGATTTAAGCGCAAAGATCAAAACATTACCGACCTCTTCGACGCCACGTCCACAGTGCGGCTGATACAAATCACACAATTTGGGGTTGTTTGTATCAATTCAATACAAATAACCCGTTGATTTACCGTGTTTGATGCAATATCCCTTTAAATCTTGTGCGTAAAGTGGATAATACGCGCCTACGAAATTTTACAAGGTGGGTTTTATGTCTACGGAAGCAACGCTACTTACACGCTGCGAATCTAAATGTGAACTTTGTTCTGCAGAGTCACCTCTATCTCCTTTCGTGGTTGCACCACATACACAAGTGACTGTGGACCACGCAGTGATGCTATGTGATACCTGTAAAGGTCAGATTGAAGACCCAGACACCGTAGATGCCAACCACTGGCGCTGCCTCAATGACAGCATGTGGAGTCAGGTAGCACCTGTTCAGGTGTTGGCTTGGCGTCAACTGAAGCGTCTGGCGACCACTGAAGGTTGGGCGCAGGATCTGGTCGAAATGATGTACATGGAAGAGGAAACTCAGAAGTGGGCAGAAATCGGTATGGATGACGATGCAGACAAACCGCTGGATGTGAACGGCGTTGAGCTGAAAAAAGGCGACGACGTGACCGTGATTAAAGACCTTCCAGTGAAAGGGTCAAGCATGGTGATCAAACAAGGTACTGCGGTACGCGGTATCGCGCTGACAGACGACCCAAAACACATTCAGGGTAAAGTCAACGGTCAGACCATGTACATCATTGCGGAATACTGCCGCAAGAAGTAATTGAGATAAAGCGCGGCTTCGGTCGCGTTTTCTTTATGCCATAAAAAAGCCGACATGAATGTCGGCTTTTTTGTATCGCTTTTGCTTAGCGTGACAAACCAATGTCACGTTGCATGTGGCTAGATAATTCTGCACTGTGGTAAGTGCGCGTTTGTTTGTCATCAACAAACAGAATATCAACCAAATGTTTCATCAATCCTTTGAAGTTAACCGCGTAGGTTTTTTTATCCATAGAGGTTGGTGCTGTAACAGTACCCAAACGCATTGCTTGTGCCATGTGAGCCTCTCTTAAATAAATCGGTAACTTACTGTGTTGGCACGAATATTAGGCAACTTCGGCGGATTAAAAAAATGACAAAATTTGGCCATTCGGATTAGTTTAACTTATGAAACAATCCAGCAACAACCACTAAAATATCCATGCTTAAACGCCGCATGATTAGTCATTTTATACTCATTACTGCGCATAAATAATGAGCAGCAATTTCACGTGTCACAATGACATACAATTTATTTACACAACAAAAAAGCAAATTATTGTGAGCGTGGTTTATACACATGAGCTGTACACATGAGCTATACATATAGCCTGTACACATCCTCTGTACAGAAGTGTGCTACGACCGAACCCTGTCAATCGCAGCACATCGTCACCTACTCTTCTGATTTAACGTGACTTAACGTGGCGTGGCGTTGGCCTTTGATCACCGACGCAATCACCGCCGTCAGCATGGTCAACAGCAGTACCAACAGCGAAACTGGGGTTGGAATTTCCCACGCCGATCCCACCAGTAACATTTTGACGCCGATAAACATCATAATGAACGACAGTGCGGGTTTGAGATAGATAAACTTATCCATCATGCCTTGCAACACAAAGTAAAGTGAGCGCAAGCCCAGTAACGCGAACACGTTTGCTGCCAGCACCAAGAATGGCTCACGTGTGACGGCGAAAATCGCCGGGATCGAGTCCAAAGCAAACATCACATCCATAAACGCAATGACGCCAACGACAATGAACATCGGAGTCGCCCACCAACGGCGGTTCTGACGTACCCACAAGGCATTGCCAGCAAACGAATCTGTCACCGGGACAAATCGGCGAATGAGTCGCTCTGGCGCTGGGTTAATTTCCTCATCGCCTTTGTCACGTGCCAGTTGAATCCCCGTCCAGATCAGAAACAGCGCAAACACGTACAGCAACCAGTGATACGTTGCGAGCAGCTCAGCACCGACGAAAATCATCACCGCACGCAGTACCAACGCACCAATCACCCCCCACAATAGCGCGCGAGGACGCAAATGCTCAGGAACGGCATATTGATGAAAGATGATGGCAAAGACGAATAGGTTGTCGACGCTCAAAGACTTCTCTAACAGATAGCCAGTGAGAAACGACACGGTCGCTTTTTGCGCGCTATAGTGGCTGTCGGGCGCGTACACGTCCCAGAAATAATAAATGCTTGCAGCAAAAACGAAGGCCAAAGCAAACCAGAACACACTCCAGAGGGTTGCGCGCTTGAGCGTTACATTCCCCCCTCGGGTTTGCCAAATATCGAGAGTAACTAAAGACAGGGTTAGGACAGCAAATCCTACATAAGTTATTGGGGCCATAAATCCTCCATAGGCGGAAGGATTGAAAACCGTCACGTTTCGAAACCTTCCGCATAGCAACGACTACTGCCTTGATTTCAAAGCAGCGTTGAATGCGTTGGTCTCGTCGAAGTGATTGATCTGTTGTTCAACAGTTCAGGCACTCATACTTGCCGGATAAGCCGAAGCTCAACGTGATGACGACAAGTAAACCGATGGCGACTACTCCCCAAACGGCCCCATTTTATGTGCTGGGTTGCATTCAGTCCAGATCTGGATCAAAAAAGGAGCGAATCACGCTCCTTTTTATCAGATCCCGGCAAACGGTAGTACATACACCAATGCCGACCATACGCTCACCCATGCGACAACCACTAATGTGTCTAGCCAGTCTTTGCTCCACATATTTTCCCCCTGCAATTTCCGAGTTGAGAAACTGAGACAGAAAAGACTAAGCAAAGACCGAGCCACTTTATTGCATTGAGTTCATCGCTTGAGTTTTGTGACGAGCCAGCAGTGCTGGTTGGTCTGATAACGCTTCGATAAACGCATCGGCCATCGACACCGTACTGACAAAACCTTCCCCTTGCATGTTGATGAGCGCATCGTATCCTTCTTTACCTTTCATGGTATAAGCCGACGACGTTCCACAATAGAGACTTTGTGGATCAACAGGTTGCCAGTGGTTGTCGATGAAAATACGCAAGTTTTGAATGCGTTGTCCCATCGGTTTGTCTGCATCGTAATCAAACGATAAATGACTGGTGTAGGGGTAACTGCCCGAACCCGTTCCAGCCACACCATTATTGGTCGCATTGTTGATCGCGCCCTCTAACGTGGCGGCAATCACCTCGCCTTTCACGTGATACACACCGATCGGAACGGCAAACGGAAGTAATTTTCCGGCAATGTCGGCAACAGTCACTTTCCCCGGCAAAATCGAGGTTCTCACGCCACCCGCATTGTGGATCGCGAACTGAACATCGTGACCGCGCTGCCGCATGGCATGAATGAAAGATTGTGCCACCAACGGTGCCAATTCACTCGGGCCTTCTTCATCCGGGATCCGCACATGGCGCAGTTTCTCCGGCGCGTTGGCGATGACTTGGCTTTGCAATTCACGCACACGCGGAATGTATTTATTGAGCAGCAGCCCCTGCACTTGCGGATCTTTCTTACACACCACCACATTGGGATGATTATTGACGTACTCACACGCCTGCAAATGAGCAGTATCACTGCCCGCTTCATTCATACTGGCATCCAAGAATAGTCGACGTCCCAATAGCAGCTCGTTACGCCCTTCAAAGTTCACCACGTGGCCATCTTGGTCAAAATCGATATGGCAATGACCAAGCGCCAGCGCGTACAAACCCGCTTGAACCACATACGTACCGTTGATGAACTGGCCGTATTCCTCTTCGTTCGACAACCCCAAAGCGCTGAAGTCGCCTTGCAACACGTGGCTGTGGCCTCCCACAATGACGCTGATGCCGTCCACCTGCTCTGCGAGTTCTTTGTCAACGTCGTAGCCTAAGTGACTGACCAAGATGATCTTGTTGATGCCAGCCCGTTGAATTTCGGCCACAGTGTGGCGTGCGGTTTCGAGCGAGTCCACAAACGGAGTGTCGCAATCGGGGTTGGCAATATCCGCCATTTTATCCAGCGACAAACCAAATATCGCCACTTCACTGCCATCAACCGACTTGGTGATCCAGTTCGCGCAACGTCGCGCAACGTCATACGCTTTCACGTTTGCGTTGTCCGATAGGCGATGCGCTTTATTCTGACGCTCCGCCGATAAATCCCAGTTGCCCGCCAACAGCGGGAAATGAATGCGTTTGGCAAACTGCGCCACCGGCTCGTTGCCCATGTCCAATTCATGATTGCCCAGCGCCATGGCGTCGATATTCAACGCATTCAGCATGTCGGCGTTTGCCTTTCCTTTAAACAGGGAAAAGTACAGCGTGCCCTGGAAGCAGTCTCCAGCATGCACAAACACGAAACCCCGTTTCATGCGCTCGGCATCGTCTCTCAATTGTTGAATGCGGGTTGCGATGCGGGCAAATCCACCGGCACTAACAAAAGGCGTCAGCGTTTGGCCGTTCATATCCAGTGTCAGTTGCAGCGAAGTCGGTTCGAAATAGGAATGGGTATCGTTGATGTGTGCCAGAGTGATGGATGTAATCTCTCTCTTTCTTGTCATATATTCTTCTCTTCTCTTTCACTCTCATCCTAGCCCACCGATCATGACAGAATCGTGACTTTTATGAAATGGCTTTGAAAAGAAACTTATCGCATTTGATGTTTGTCACTCTTTACGCCGCCGGAATTTCGTGACAATTAAAGGGTTAAGTGACTGAATTTGTGATACACACGCCTGTTTCTGTGAGTGAACATTCTGCTTAATCTCATGTTTTCCTTTATCCTTAAATAAAACTCAACACAGCGAACAAAAAGGAAGTTGAGCCTATGCATTTAGAGCGAATTGAAGTATCAGGTTTTCGTGGCATTCGTCGTTTATCGCTCACTTTAGATGAACTCACAACGTTAATAGGTGAAAACACTTGGGGTAAATCATCCCTGCTGGACGCCCTGTCTGTCATGTTGCCGTCCAACGGCCAGCCCTATCAATTTGAGTTGCAGGATTTCCACGTCGACTATTCGATCTCCCACCCACAAACGCAGGATATCCAAATCATCCTGAGTTTTGTCGCCTCCGACACCAAAGAGCATCGCGCTGGGCGATATCGCAATCTCAAACCCGTTTGGCGTGAAGATGAGAATGGTCAGCATCGCATTATTTATCGGGTCAGTGGTTCTCGGGTGCAATACGACATCACCACGGAATATGCTTTCCTTGATCTCGATGGCAATCCAATCCCCATTCATCACTCAGAGAGTTTGGCAAAAGAATTGATGAGCTTGCATCCGGTGATTCGTCTGCGCGACTCACGCCAGTTTGATCGACCGTTTGATGGCAAAAATGGCGTCAACTCGCGCGTGGAGAAACGTATCAACAACACGGCGCGCCGTTTGATGGCCATTCCCGGTCACGTGAACAAAGGCGAAATGCGCAGTAGCCTAAACGCCATGCATGCGCTGGTGGAACACTACTTCTCGTTTAAAAGTCAGAGCCGTAAAAACCCACGTCGCGAACGTGAAAGTTTGGTGTATGGCTCGCCTGCCAATGAAAAGAGCCTGACCCAAATTGTTGATGAAACCAAGAATCGGCAAACTCGATTACTGCTATTAGGATTGTTGAATGCCTATTTGCAGGCCAAAGGCCCGAACGAGCTTCGCCGTTTTGCTCGGCCAATCTTAATCGTGGAAGACCCGGAAGGTCGTCTGCACCCGACACATCTTGCGCGCGCGTGGAGCTTGCTTGAAATGTTGCCAATGCAGAAGATTTTAACCACCAACAGTGGCGACTTGCTAGGTTCCGTACCGCTGCACTCCATTCGCCGCTTAGTGAGAAAGTCGGATAAAACTGTCGCCACCAGCGTACCGGTGCGAGGTTTGAGTCGTGATGAGTTGCGGCGTATCGGCTTTCATATTCGCTTCCATCGTTCCGGCGCGCTCTACGCACGTTGTTGGTTGCTGGTTGAAGGCGAAACGGAAGTGTGGCTCTTTAGTGAGTTGGCACGTCAATGCGGCTATAACTTAGCGGCAGAAGGCGTGCAAATCATTGAATTTGCTCAATCAGGGTTAAAATCACTGATCAAAGTCGCCAAAGCGTTTGGGATTGAGTGGCATGTGGTAACAGATGGCGATGCCGCGGGTAAAAAATACGCGGCCACAGTGCTGGGTATGCTGGGACACGACCAAGAGCGTCACCGCTTAACCGAACTGCCCGACCGCGACATCGAGCACTTCTTGTATTCCCACGGCTTTGAAACGTTCTTCAAGGATATGGCGAAGATCCCGTACGATCATCCGATCCCGGCAAAGAAAGTCGTCACCAAGGTATTGAAGAAACATGCAAAGCCCGATTTAGCGCTGGCGATTGTCTCGCACTGTGAAGAGAACGGCATCGACTGCATTCCGGTCTTGCTGCGCTGGACGTTGAAACGTGTCATCACCATGGCCAATGGCAACACATGATGACTCAACCGTGCTTGGTGTGAACTGAAGGCTCAATTTCGCAGCAGCAACGCATGATGCTGAGGCTTATAAATACAAGCGTGTCGCGGATAAAAAAGAAGGCACACATTCCTGTGTGCCTAGTATCAATGCGGTTCAGCGAAAAGGGACCGTCAAACTGAACGCAAATATCAAATAAACTGATAATTCGATACAAATTAATCGGGGGTGTCTTTTCTCAGAAGCGAGAGCTCTGCGGGGCGTGATTAGGCGATCCGCTCCGCGTCGTTCAACTCTTTTTTCAGATCAGACCGTTTTGATCGCTGATGCAACCAGACTCCGCTTGATTTCATGAGGTAGCCGAACAAACCACCGATGAACAATGAAGGGATCACAAGCTTCCAGTCGCCACTGGCGGCAAATGTCGCACATGAACCAATGAAGGTACCAGGAATGTATGCGAGCCACTGTTTACTGGCTTGAATGCACATAAAAAATGCCACAATCGCAGTAATCACATAACCGAGAATATCAATGCCAACGTAATTGGAGGCTTCGATGATCACCATCGCCCAAAACACGCCGCTTAGATTGGTCAGTAAGCTCTCTCCTAGCCCTCGCAATCCGTCTTTTGGTGAGGCGAAATAGCTGGTACATCCTAAGAAGCCAGCCCAGGACAGTAGTCCAAGTGTCACGGCTACCCAGCCCCAAATACCCGACAGAATTCCCGTAGTCAGTGAAATAGCGAACAGTGTGCTCATAATGCCCTCTACGAAGTCGCCAACCCATCGGGCTGACCACATCAGTGAATCAAGCGAGAATACTAAGAGCTAAATTGTGCCTTTACCAGTGATTTGGATCACAATAAAAATGTATACGATAAACAAATATCATAAAAATCGTGACGCAAACGGTAAATCAACAGATTTAGGAAATATAAAACGGCTATAAAACAGAAGGTCTTCCTTTCATCATTCGCAACCCTTCGCGCTTGATGCACTCCACCAATGGGTTTTCCGCCATGTCCGCACGCCACACGAATGACAAAGTACGCTCCATATTTAGTTCAGGGACGTTGAGTGCAACCAATTGGCCATTCTGAATGAACTTCTCCACATCTAAATACGGCAGGCAAGTCAGGTAAGACCCATTCGCCACCAACGTACGTAGTACAGGCACGTGCTCGTATTCTCGCCACACATCCAGATCGGCAATCAATTTATGAATGGAGCTATCAAAGGTTTTGCGTGTGCCGGAGCCGTGTTCACGCAGCACCCATTTGGCTTGTTCTAATTGCGCCAAACTCACCACGTCACGCTTTGCAAACGGATGATGAGCCGATGCCACCACGGTCAAGTGATCACGACACCACACTTCTTGGTGAATTCGGTTGTCGTCACAGCGACCTTCGATGATGCCCAAGTCATATTTGTAATCCAGGACGCCCTCAATCACCCCTTGGGTACTTTTGACACCAAGGTCGATTCGAATTTCTGGAAAGTCACTATCAATAATACTGATAAGGTCTGGAACAAGGTGTTCTGCGGGGGTTTGACTGGCGCCCAAACAGAGTTCACCACTGATGAGGTGCTGATCGTAAAAGCCCATTTCTATCTGTTGTGCATCCTGCAACAGCTTTTTGGCCTTTGGGCGCAGCCACATGCCCCAATGCGTTAACGCCATTTGCTTCCCCTGTCTTTCAAACAAAGGACGGCCAAGCATTTTTTCCAACTGGGCTAAAGACATGCTCGTCGCCGACTGGGTCAGAGCAAGCTTATCTGCTGCTGTACTGACGCTTCCACAATCGGCGACCGCATCAAAAACGGCTAATTGTTTTAGTGAATATCGCACTGCTTATCCTATGTGTTCTGTGAGTGAACAACTTGCTTATGAGCAAGCGGTTTCATTGTACTTGTTCATTTCGCTATATCAATACAATTGATAGGGATAAAAAAAATTATCAATTTTACCTGTGAATGTTCCGCTCGTAATCTGATCTCGAAACAGCACATAACGTGTTGTTTTCCATAAGGCGCTATTACATGAACATTCATTTGAGGAACAAATATGTCTGCAACAGGTGCTGAAAACCTAAACCATTTTTCGCCATACGAAATGATGGCAGAGGCGGAAAAATTCGCACTCAGTAAGATAAAGAAGAACAGTAGCATGACGCTGAGTCTTGCCGTGATGGCAGGCGCGTTTATTGGTCTGGCTTTCTTATTTTATATCACCGTCACCACAGGCAGTGAATCTGCTGGCTGGGGACTGAGCCGCTTAGCGGGCGGGATTGCGTTCAGTATGGGATTGATACTGATTGTGATCTGCGGCGGTGAGCTGTTTACCAGTTCCGTCCTGTCGAGTATTTCCTGGGCTAACAAACAGATCAGTTTCGGCAAAATGCTCGCCATTTGGGGCAAAGTCTACATCGGCAACTTTATCGGTGCGATGTTTTTGCTGGCTTTGGTCAGTGCGGCCGGTCTGTACCAGCTTGATCACGGCCAATGGGGACTGAATGCCCTCAACATTGCCCAACACAAACTGCACCACACCCTACTGCAAGCATTTGCGCTGGGCGTGCTGTGTAACCTACTCGTCTGTTTGGCGATTTGGCTAACCTTCAGTTCAGCCAACGCGATGACCAAAGCCGTCATGACCATTTTGCCGGTGGCGATGTTCGTCTCCAGTGGTTTTGAACACTGTGTCGCCAACATGTTTATGGTGCCACTGGGCATTGCGATTCACACATTCGCGCCAGAGTCGTTCTGGCAACAAACCGGCGTGACGGCTGCGCAATATGCGGATCTGAATGTCATGCAATTTATTACCGCCAATCTCATTCCAGTCACACTCGGCAACATCGTCGGCGGTGCCGTACTCGTTGGACTGGCGAATTGGGCCATCTATCGTCGTCCCCAATTAAAAATGGCCAATGTTCGTGCAATTACGGAAACAACAACTATCACGTCAGTGAAGGAAGCTACTATGAAAAACACTCTTAATGTCAAAGATATGATGAACACTCAACCTATCACCCTAAGTGTTGAGCAAACCACCGCGATGGCCATCGACACATTGGTCGAACACCGTTTGAATGCAGCTCCTGTTTTAGACGTCGAAGGTCGCTTGGTGGGCATGTTATCTGCACACGACATTATGGTGGATTTGTGGTGCCAAGATTACATTCCAGACGGCGAACAAAAGGTAGTCGATTTGATGACGCGTGACGTGATTGCCATTGATGTTAACGACAAGCTGGTTGATGTGGCCGAGTTCTTCTGTATCGACAAAGACCAATTGTTCCCAACCACCAGCATGGGAATCGCGACACGCTTTAACTCACTGTCACTAGAAGAACGCGCGAAAAGCATGAAAGTCAGCAAACCGCACACATTGCCTGTGCTGGACAACGGCAAGTTTGTCGGCCTGCTGGAACGCAACCATGTTTTAGCTGCATTAAGACCCATTTACGGCGAGCGCCTCAGCGTGGTTGAAGAACAAGAACTCGCGCGTGCTTAATCAAAAAAACGAATAACGCAGATGGCTAACTAAAACAAAGCCCCCGTATCTCGAGGAGACCACGGGGGCTTTCTTTATTGAGACGCGCTGAAGATTACTTCTTCACGCCTTCAATATACAGTTGCATGTCGGCGTAAGACGTTGGTCCCATCACCGCAATATTAAAGTCTTTCAACTCAAGACGCGTGGTACCGCTAAAGCCCGCGCGCTCGCCGCCCCACGGATCTTTACCTGCGCCAATGAATTCAGCGTCAATCGTGATTGGTTTCGTTTGGCCGTGCAGCGTTAAATCACCCAACACTTCCAATTTGCCGTCCCCTTTATCAATCACTTTCGTGCTGGTAAAGGTTGCCGTCGCATATTTTGATGCGTCGATAAAGTCTGCACTGCGAATGTGTTTGTCACGCTCTGCGTGGTTTGAGTCGAGGCTTGTCGTATCAACAGTGACGTTCACTTTCGATGCGGCAATGTTCGCTGGGTCGTAAGAGAATTCACCGCTAAACGTGTTAAAGCGACCCATGGTGAAACTGTAGCCGAGGTGGCTAACTTTAAAGTTAACCGATGCGTGCGCACCTTTGGTGTCGATCACATAGTCCGCTGCGCTAGCGCCGAATGGCATTACCATTGCCAATGCTAAGCCCGATGCCAATAACGTCTTCTTCATTTTGATGCTCCTATCATTTTGCGTAGCGTATTATCTTGGTTAATAAAGTGGTGCTTCAAAGCAGCCGCAGCATGCAGTACTGCAATGGCAATCAATGTCCATGCAGCATACTCGTGGACCAAACCTGCTAAGTCGGATTGCCCTTCAAACAGCGCGCCAGCGCCAGGAACGGTAAACCAGTTAAACACGTCAATCCCACGGCCATCTTCTGTCGAGATCAGGTAACCTGACACAAACAGAATCATGAGGTCTAAGTAAATGAAACCATGAGCCAATTTTGCTGATACTTTTTCCCAGCTTGCCCCTTCCACCTTGGGTGACAACGTCACGACTTTCCACACGATGCGGAACAAGGTTAAGGCCAGTAATAAGATGCCAACCGATTTATGCCAATGCGGTGCCGTTTGGTACCATTGGCTGTAATACGATAAATCGACCATCCAGACACCGGCTGCGAACATGCCAATCACAACAATGGCAGACAACCAATGAACACACTGAGACGTTCGGTTGTAATGGGTGACTTCTGTACTCATGATATTTCTCTCACTGGTAGTCAGAACAACAATAATCAACCGCAAGAATATCGGTTCCTACATATTCGTAACAGAGTATTTACCAAGATTTACGCAGCGAATAGACGGCAGGATTGATGAAGACGTTCGAATAATTTGAAGACGTAGGTCAAAACAGGCGTTTTAGAATTCACTTTCTTTTTCAATTTGATAGAGCTCATCAGCGATATCAAGCATTTTGCGCTCCATCACCGACTGTGCATCTGCCAGCCCCTTATTGTAGTAAAATGGGCCGATCTTATTTGTAACAAAATCTAACAAGAACCACGCATCAAACTGTTCCAGTTCAACATCCAGTTCATCGGCACAAAATTGCTGTAACGCTAAAGCCAATGCTTCACGCTGTTGTTGCGTAAACGATACGTCACTCATGGCAGGTTTCCTTCTTATTAGGGCATTTTTTATTGCAAGTTATCCTGTTCTCCAAATTCACCATTGCGCATTTATTCGCCAACCCGCTCGTTGGATGAATGAGAACAGTGCAAAAGATCAAGAACTGGTGATTTGCTGCTCGTAGCAAGCAGTAACTGTGATAATCTTATCGAGCTTTCGTAATGGAGAACAACGCGTTGTTACTGGACATCCTCACTCAAAGTGTCAATGAATTCCAAGCGGATTGCTTAAAGCTGTGTGAAAAGCACTACCCGACGATTCATAATCAGGGCATGAGCGAACATCACCTTGGTTTGGCATTTGCCCGGCGTCTGGCACGCACACTGACCGAATTTGGTCATCGCTGTGAATACGCACCGATTGAATCTGTCTCTCAAACCGAACAGCCACATCACTATCGCATCAGTAGCGACGCAGGGACAGTTTGGGTGCTCACGCATCACATGGTCAGCGCGGGGAAAACTTGTCGTGACAAATTGATGCGCGACATCACGCAGTGGAAGCAAGAATACGGGTATGCCATCCAACCCAACGATTTGCTGCTTCTGCTAACCGACCACTGGATCAGCCGCAGCCACAAAAGCCGCGAACTCCTGCATTGGTGGACCGGCCAACTCCCGGACGAAATCGATGATTACAACGCTCAAGGTATCACGCTGTACGAAAGCGAATCCCAACTGACGCAAGCTTTAGACACCTTTTTCCATATCAGCCCTTGTTATATAAAGTTTGGTCACCCACTTAAGCGTTCGAAGAATCAACAACTGGTCCGCAAGTACATTCAGTTGTACGCCGTGTTGCAATGGGCCTAACCCAAGATGGCGTCGCAATCCTTACAACCCGATTGCGACGCCATCTTATCTAGCCGTATCAATCTGATCCAACTCTATCAGTCCAACCCTATCAGGGCGATTTCGTCACATAAGGTTCATCTTTATCTCGCATAGTGGTCACCAAAGCCACTCATCCTGCATCCATGTGAAAAGCCTCAAGCGCTATCAATATGAACGCTATGCCGTTTTATGTAATTTGGCCTATCCGCGTGTGTTCAAACAAACCAATTATGGGTTTGATCCCAACGGGCAGCGGATCGTCTACAACCGATTCGGCAAAATCATGATGCGTGTGTTGTGGAGTAAACGCGACGATGAAGTGATTGTGGTGATCAAAGGCTCGCACTCTTTAGTGGATTGGGCACTCAATTTAGCCCTGTGGAAGCGCTCGACGCCGCAACTTGGGTTGCCGTACCCAATCCATGCCGGGTTTCATTACTTAATTCATCAAGAAAGCTTGCCCGGTTACAACAGCGATACGCTGGGATTGTGTGTTTTTGAACGCCTGCTGAGTTACGTTGAACCGCTGATCGCTCAGGGTAAACATGTAACGATCACCGGTCATTCATCCGGCGGTGCGGTAGGCTGCGTTCTGGCCGATCTGCTAGAAACGCGCCACCCGAAATGCATCAAACGCGTGGTGACCTTTGGCCAACCGGCGATTGGCGGGTATCGTTTTCATCAACGTTACCAATTGTCACACCGAACCTACCGCGTGTGTTGCGATCTGGATGTTGTGACCTTTCTGCCCCCCATTCCACTCTATTATTGGCATGTGGGGAAACTACTCTGGTTACACAATGGCAAGATCTATGAAAACACCCCGACGTTTATTCGTTTGGGTCGCTCATTGGTATCGTGGCTGATTCGCCCATTTTCTTACCATTTGATGAGTCGTTACATTCGCAACAAAGATTTTTTTGATGAGCGCTAAACGCAAAGTTTGACGTCGGTCGACATTTTTCCGCAAGAAGAGACGCGCTTACATATTAACGGGGGTGTCATGCCACAGATAAAATGCAACAAAACATTGAGACGATAAATATGTGATGTCACTCGGGTAGATATAACCTCATGTAAATTAAAGTGTTATTTAAATCATGAGCATAGCGTTGATCAAAAATAGATCAAAATGAACGCTTTAAGCTCGGAATCATGGATCGGCCCTGAATTTAAAAGTTTTTATCCGATTGACATCGAACCCAGTTCGTCAATATTATGGCTATTGTCAAAATAAACACGGCATGGACGCAAAAGCACCGTGATTAATCAAGGATTACAAAGATTGTATGATTCTCACTGACCCACAGCAGTATCAGCAATACGTCACATTCGATCCGGATGGACAATACATTGCTCATTATAAAGGTCTAACGTTACGCAGCGTATTCCAACCCATTTTCGCACGCGAACAACGTGTGGTTGGCGTCGAAGCCCTCGTCCGCATTTATACGCATTACCACACGCAGATACGCCCCGATCGCTTCTTTCACTCTGAACTGTATGGCTTGATCGACAAACTCAACGTCGAATACCTGAGCCGATTGATTCACCTGCGCAACTTCGCCCTCTCTCATTACCGTCATCTCAAACTGTTTCTCAATGTATTGCCGCTTAGTGGCCATGCCGTCAATCAACACCTCAGCGATAGCTTGTTGTCACACCGCTTAGATGAATTGTCGTTAACCCATGATCAAGTCGTGATGGAATTGGTGGAGCTAGAATCGGACGACGATGCGCAGCTTAAAATCGCCACACGTTCACTTTCCGGCCAAGGGTATGGCATTGCGATTGATGATTTCGGATGCCGCGCGTCCAACCAAGCGCGTGTCGATTTACTGCAACCGGATATCATTAAGTTTGATCGTCACTTGCTGACTGAATACATGCAAGGCAATACGCGTTTGCTGCTCAATGCGATTGACGTCGCCAAACAAGCGAATGCTCAAACCGTGGTGGAAGGCATCGAAACCGCGCAGCAGTTGAGCGCGATGCAAGCGCTGGATATCACCATGTTTCAGGGCTATCACCTCGGTATGCCAGAAGCGATCGTGCCAACACAGACTCAAAGCGGCATGAAAATGGCGATGGGACAATAACAAACCGTCCGATTCACAAACCACACGATTGAGAAACAAGAGATCAGAATGCGGCTGATCTCTTGTTCGTTTAAGCACAGTCCTTTTTGCGCGATGCCCCTTTTGAACGCTTATCCGTTGGAAGGGTAATCATTTACAGCGTGGCGTGCTCTGGGATGGACACGTCAGACACCACCACCACACCATTTTTACCATTGTGCTTGATGTCATACATGGCCGTATCGGCCGCGCGGAGCGCCGTTGCAAACGAATGAGGCGCAATGGTACAGAGCGAAACCCCAATACTGGCCTGAACATGAACCACTACATCCGAATGAAGCGCAATCGGCTCGGAGATAGCAGCCAGCAATTGCACGCCAATCTGTTCTAATTCGTGTTTAGAGCGTCCCGTTTGCCCAGCAAAGAGCGCGACAAACTCATCGCCGCCCAAACGCCCCAATCCAGCATGCTCAGGAAGTCGTGACCTCATGCGCTGCGCCAATGTTTGCAGCAACATGTCGCCTGCTTCATGACCATACTGATCATTCACCGGCTTAAATTCATCAAGATCGATCAAGACCACAATGGCGGTGTCGTCTGCACTGCTTGCTCGTGACTTGAGCGTTTCAAAGTAACGGTTAAGTCCGCGGCGGTTCAAAATCCCGGTCAGCGAATCAACGGTGACATGCACTTCGAGCTGGCTTTTAGCCTGCTCCAGTTCCGCCGTGCGCGCCGCGACGCGAGTTTCCAACACCTTTTCTTGCTCAATTAATGTGTTGACTAAATCGGCCTGGGCTTTTTCTTTCTGACGTTTGAGATCGTTAAACTTCGCCACCAAGGCAAACGACAGCAACAACATCTCGACTGCCGAGCCAATTTGCATGCTGTATACCGTGAAGAAATTCGAGGGCAACAAACCGGCATTGCGTATTGAGAGCAGCGATGTGCCCACCAGCAGCAACGACCAAGCGAGCACGAAAATCTTCGCCGCTGGGATTTTCAAGCGCACCGCAGCAATCCCAACCGTGAGCAGGCTGATGGTGGTTAACACCGCTTGAATCGACATGATCTTGAACGCGAGCGGAATATCAGTAAACCATGTTGCGACCACGCAAGCGCCCCACACTGCAATGGCAGACAGCACAAACTTGTCCCAACGCGGCGCATGCGTTGCTAGGTTCAAGAATCGGCGCGCAAACATCAATGCGAGCGTTGCGGCGATGCTATAACCGGTCGGCACCACGCGATCTGACGCGTGTGTGATGTCCGGCCACAGCAACAATGGGCCAATGCCATTCATGCTTGATGCGGCCAGCGCAAAGGTGAAAACAAAGCTGGCGTAGAGCAAAAAGATTCGTTGACGCAAGCCAATAAAGAGCAACAAGTTATAACTACCGAGCGCAATCAACATGCCGTAGTAAAGCGATAACACCACCAATGTGCGCGTGTCCGATTTGGCATACGCCTGCTGCGTCATCAAATTTACGCTCATCGCCAGCGCTGCGTGGCTTTCACCGCGCACATACAGCGTGACCGCTTCACCGGGATGGAACATGATCGGAAATGCCGGTTTACGGCTAGCAAGCGGCCATTGATTCACAGGAACATTGCGCCCAGAGTAATAGGTTTCAATCCCCTGATTCGATACCACATAAAAACGCACGTCATCTAAATAGGCGTATTGAAATTCCAAAACTCGGTTTTGAATGTGCGTGATGTCGGACGTAACAGCCAGCTTTAACCACACCGCACTTTGGGTGTAGCCAAAATTCATCTCCTGCGTGTGTGCCGTATTTTGGAAATCGTCGCTGCGGGCGATGATGTCTTGTATCGTCAGCTGTGCCGATGTGTCGCGAAAGTACTCCGCTTTACCACTCAGCGGAATCACCTCATCACTGCGATCGGTTAACACCAAAGGCGATTGGGCAAACGCAGGTAATGGGCCAACCACAAAGAAAAGTAGCACAAGCCACATCAGGTGATTGAGCGTCATCCGCCCACGTTGAACGAATTGGGTAACTTGATGATGTAAGGACGTCGAATAGACGCGAGCTGACACCAACCCGTCTTGTTGGTGGGCGTGCTGTTGATGTGGTAACGGTGCCACGTAATATCTTCCGCTCTGATGATGATCGTTGTGTTTGAAGTGCGCAGTATACCGAACTTCCAAAATCATACCGAAGCGTTTTTATGATAATCTGGCATTTAGCGCATGATGTCGGCACGTTCGCTACAAAAACTGCACACTTTTGCGAACGACATGCGTTAAACTAAACAATAACGCACATCAATACATCAAATTACGCCTTTTTACGTGACATTGTCACGTAATGGACATCAACACGTTATGCTGGATAAAATACCGCCAACCAAAGTGTCACATCATCTGGGTCGGTGTATGTGACGCGATGTCGAGTATGGGCAGGAATATTCAAGTAGTCGCCCACGTGCAAGGTCTGTGATTCGCCGTTTTCAAACTCAACCGTCCCGCAACCTTGTAGCACCAACACCCATTCATGTTCCTCTTGATCGTACCAACCCTGTTTGGGGGACGTGTGCCCTTGAGACAAGATACGTTCGAGACGAAGGTTCGGCCGTTGTAGCAACGCCTTAAATTGCTCCTCCGGGAGTGCCGTTGGAATTGTTTCAAATAGATTCATGTGCTCACCGTTCCTATGACATGGTCGTGCCACAACACATTGTGGCATTCGTTGTGATGTTGATTTGTGACACTTATTAGTGACATTGTCACCTAAAACAAAGCCCACTGAATCAGTGGGCTTGCGGCGATTATTGGGCGGTTGCGAGTAACGGCGCGACTTGGGTTGCCGTGATGACCACCGCAATCGACTTCGACGTCGGAGTATCACTCAAGTCCCCTTTGCTGCTGAGGGGAATCAGCGCATTGGCTTCTGGGAAATACGCGGCCACGTTTCCTTTTGGAATATCAAACGCCACCACTTTGAACCCGACAATTTGACGCTTCACAGCATCGGTCCACAACGTTTCGATATCAACCAAATCGCCCGCTTGCAAACCTTGCTGCTCAATATCTTTCGCATTCATGAACACCACATTGCGCTCGCCAAATACGCCACGATAACGATCATCAAAACCGTAGACCGTGGTGTTGTATTGGTCGTGAGAACGCATGGTTTGCAACACAAATACCGGTTTTTTGGTCATTTGTTCCGCTTCAACCGGAATAATCGACGTAGGTAGCGCGTTGTTGGTGAGCTGCGCTTTTCCACTCGCCGTTTTCCAGTTCAATTCGCGCGCTGAGTTGCCAAGGTAAAAACCACCGGGGCCCGCAATGCGCTGATTAAACTGCTCGAACCCCGGAATGATCTGCTCGATCAAATCGCGAATGTTGTCATAGTTGTCCGCCATCGATTGCCAATCAACCGGATTGTTGTCGCCCAGCGTTGCTTTGGCCATGCCCGCAATGATCGCCGGCTCAGAACGCATCAGTTCACCGGTCATGTCGACGCGGCCTGATGAGGCATGCACCATGGAGAACGAATCTTCAACCGTCACTTTTTGTGGCCCTGCGGCTTGAATATCGATATCAGTGCGCCCCAGACACGGCAGAATCAGTGAATCTTTCCCCGGATTGACGTGGCTGCGATTGAGTTTAGTTGCGATATTCACGGTGAGCTCGCAATTGCGCATCGCTTTCGCCACCAGCGCGGTATCCGGTGCGGCAGCAACTAAGTTACCCCCCAAGCCGATAAACACTTTGCTTTCACCGCGACTCATGGCCTGCAGTGCGTTCACAACGTTATGTCCGTGCGCTTTTGGCGGCGCAAAGCCAAGGGCTTTCTCAATATTTTCCAGCAGCGCAGCCGGCGGTTTTTCATTGATGCCCACCGTGCGGTCACCCTGCACGTTGGAGTGACCACGCACCGGACACAGACCCGCACCATCTTTACCTACCTGACCAAACAACAGTTGCAAGTTCACCAATTCCTGAATGGTGGCCACCGAGTGTTTGTGCTGGGTAACGCCCATGGCCCAAGTAACAATCACGCGTTGAGCGTTTTGGTAAATATCGGCCGCTTGCGTCAGTTCTGCTTGGCTGAGACCCGATTGTTGTTCGATCTGTTCCCATGGCGTGGTACGTACAATATCCAGATACGCTTCCATGCCTTCGGTGTGCTGCGCGATAAATGCCAAATCAAATACAGATTCGCCGCACGCTTGCGCTTTCTCGTGACGCGCCAACAAAATTTTGACCAGCCCCCGCACCGCCGCCATGTCGCCACCTAATTTGGGCATGAAATAGTCACTGGTGGTGGGCGTTGAGCCATTGCTGAGCATTTCAAATGGATTCTGCGGGTTGGTAAAGCGCTCCAATCCGCGCTCTTTCAGGTTATTGAACGCCACCACTCGCGCACCACGTTTGTAGGCTGAGGCCAAAGTTTCCAACATACGTGGGTGGTTCGTCCCCGGATTTTGACCAAACAGGAAGATCGCATCAGCTTCTTCAAAATCATCAATCGTCACGGTGCCTTTACCAATCCCAATCGTGCGAGCTAACGCGACGCTGGTGGCTTCATGGCACATGTTGGAGCAATCTGGAAAGTTATTCGTCCCAAAGCGGCGAGCAAACAACTGATAGAGAAAAGCCGCTTCGTTGCTGGCGCGGCCAGAGGTGTAGAACTCCGCTTGATTCGGATGTTCGAGCTGATTGAGATGCGTTGCCACCAATGCAAACGCATCGTCCCAGCTGATCGGTTCGTAGTGATCCGTTTCCGCATTGTAGCGCATCGGCTCTGCCAAACGTCCTTGATATTCAAGGAAATAGTCGCTTTGCTTGTTCAGCCAGCTGACAGAATATTGCTCGAAAAATGCAGCGCCAACACGGCGTGTGGTGGCTTCCCAGTTCACGGCTTTTGCGCCGTTTTCGCAGAAACGAAAACGCCCTGGTACATGTTTTTCACCCCAAGCACAGCCCGGACAGTCAAACCCATGATCTTGGTTGGTTCTCAATAGGTTAGAGATATTCTTGGCAACGTTGTGACTTTTGAACAGATGATGCGCGGTACTTTTCAGTGCGCCCCAACCACCCGCTGACCCGGTATATTCTTTAATACTCATTTTATAATTCTCACTTTCTCACTGACTGCAACCGCGAATGACCGTGGTAAATATTGAACTGCTGACGTTTGGTAAAACCGATGAGTGTGATGTCAAATTGGCGCGCCATATCGACGGCCAGTTTTGAAGGTGCGCCAACGGCGACCACCACCGGAATACGGGCAATCGCCGCTTTTTGCATGAGCTCAAAGCTGACACGTCCACTGAGGATCAACACCCCTTGCGGATGCCAGCGTTGCTCTCCAATCACTCTCCCGATCAGCTTATCGACGGCGTTATGACGTCCTACATCTTCCGCCGCCGCAATCAATTGTCCCTCAGCAAAATAACCCGCGCCATGCACCGCGCCTGTGTCTGCAAACAGCGGTTGAAGGGACGCAAGCGTACTTGGCATTTGCATGATTTGGTCTGAAGTTAACCACGCTGACTCGCTATCGACATGAATATCCTGGTGCAGCGCCAACGCCTTCACCGAGGTTAATCCACAGAGGCCACAACTCGATTGACTGACATAACGACGCTCTTGGGTTTGAATACGCAACGCTTGTTGATAAGGCAGCGTGACAACCCAATGATTGGCCGCATGACGCGTTTCGTCATCAGCGAGGTTGAGATCGAGTATTTGATCAAATGAATCAATGATTTGCTGTGACAACAACAAACCACGAATCAAGTGCGCATCTTCACCCGGCGTACGCATGGTCATGCTCCACTCTTGAATGTGGCGACAATGTGTCACGGGATCATGCCATTGCACACTGATCTGCAATGGTTCTTCGATGGCGAGCGCGTCGCGTTCAAGCGTCAGTCCCATTTCGCAATCGAAACGTTGACGATGAACACGAACAACCCCCTCAGATTGAGCGCGCTGAGGGGTCGAGGTGGTGGTTTCTTCTAACATGATTCTTATTATTGGCTGACTGACTTTCACGATAAGCATAGCAAGTGGCACCGTCGGCGATACTTCGATCCGATGCTTGTCGTGTAAAGTGGGAGCTGTGTTTACACACGTTGAGCGGAAAACTACTCCTCACTTTGCGTTTGGTCAACAAAACCATATTTTAGCCATGGTTTATTTAACCTACTTTTCGCAACCTTTCGATACATAGTTCTATCATTTCGACACCAATGATGCGCAATATGCACAAATAATCATAATGATAAAATAATATTCCATTAATGAAACGTCACATTCAATTGCCACCATTCGGGGAGATGCGCCGCATTTATCCCGTCGTTTCGTTGATGCGCTCCAACAAAAACTCACGGAATTCCCGCGCGAGCTGCAAGGCGTGGTCAAAATCATACGCCGACACCGCCGTTTCCAGCTTCATACTGAGTTCGGGATTGGCTTTCTCAAAGCAAGACTTGTTTTGCATGAAGTCATACACCGCTTCAAGATCGTTCTCTGCGAGCAGTTCATACAAGTGTTGTAACTTGAACTCCAGCACGGAGAAATCCAGCTGGTCGCAACTTTGCTGACTCGGTTCAACCAGCATCTCGTGCGCATCCTGCGCTTCTTCGCGTTGGCGAAGTGCCACACGCTGCGTGGTATCGATGTTCAGATCGAGCATCAACCAAAATGTGCTGCCGTCACCGAGGCGGCTCTCAACCCCGACTTCGCCCCCCATCAAATGCGCAATCCGTTTACAAATGGCGAGTCCCAATCCAGTACCGCCGTACTTACGCGTGGTTGATGCGTCTGCTTGTTGAAAGCTCTCAAACACTTTCATTTGATCGTCAGCGCTTAAGCCAATGCCGTTGTCTTCAACACTCAAACGTAATGCGAACACCGATTCCGACGTCACCGCACCTTGAACGCGAATGGTCACATCCCCTTGTTCGGTAAACTTAATCGCATTGCTGACAAAATTGAGCATGATTTGTTTGATTCGGAAAGGATCGCCCAACAATGGCGGCAATGATTTGTCCAAATCCAGATGCAGTTTCACGCCATGTTTTTTGGCTTTGTACTCGAAAATGTCATGCACATCGTACACCAACGCGGCGAGATCAAACGGAATCTCTTCAATGTCCACTTTGCCCGCATCGATTTTCGACATATCCAAAATATCGTTGATCAGCGACAACAGATGTTTCCCCGATTTATCGATGGTGATCAGATGATTGCGCTGATCTTCGCTCAAGTTCGATGTCATCAACAAATGAGACATGCCGAGAATCGAATTCATCGGCGTGCGAATTTCATGGCTAATATTAGAAATAAACTGACTTTTGGCCATGTTGGCATTCTCAGCTTGGAGCTTGGCGTCTTTTAGCGCGCCCGTCAGTTTGTCGAGCTTGTCGCCCATGCGCATCACCGAATCTGCGGTGTCATCTAACTCTTTGAGTCGGAAACGGCGATGAGAGACGTTGAAATCACCCAGACTGACCTTGTGCACCATGTCCTGAATCGTCGCCAATGGCTGCGCAATGGCTTGACTCATTTGCTTCGAAGACAGCCAAATGAACATCAAAAACAGCGCATAGAAGCCAATCAAACCGACAATCAGAACGTAACCAATGCGTTGGTATTTGTGTTCGAGCAGCCTAGATTCTGCAAACATCTTGCTTTCATCCACAATCATCAACAGCTGCCATTTCGTTTCAGGAATCGTCGCCCACGCCACGAGTTTCTTCGCGCCCTGCAATGTCATCTGGGTAATACCTTGCGCGCTCTGGCTCAGTTGTTGACTCAAGATGGCCGTGTCGGGACGTTTGTGCAGGTTAAATTGATCCGGCTTAAACACCTCTTGTGTGATGGCTTGTTGATAGTTGTGCTCTGTCAGCTCTTGCATGCCAAAATCCTGCTCGCCCTGTGGCGGCAGCGCCATCATGGTGCCCGTATTGCTTGCCAGCACCGCGTAGCCATTCCACGGCACCGACAAGTGTTGAATGCTTTCGACAATCGAGCTCACGGTGATATCCAGCCCGACCACGCCTTCCAAAAACCCATGGTGATACACCGGCGCGATGGACGATGCCATCCAGCCTAAACCGGCGGGATCAATATACACATCCGTCCACACCCCCGTTTTTTGAGGATTGTAGGGATAAGTCGCCAAGTAGTAGAAATTGTAATCCGGGATATTCATGTCAGGCGGGTACTGCGCCAAGGTCGAAAACCAAGGATAAATTCGATTGTAGGAGTCCCAACTGTTGAAATAGACCGCGGCCACCAGATCGTTGTTCTCTTTGATCTGTTTCATCAATGGATCCAAACTCGCCAGTTGGTAGACCTTTTCCATCTGTTTGTTTGTCGTCAACCCCGAATAATAGGATGCCGCCCCGCCCTCATCGCGCAATGAATACAGTACACCGCTTTCGCTGAGTTGAAGGTTGGCTTTTTCAGTGTCGATTTCGCCGACAGGCGTAGCAAAAATGCGCTCTGTTTCGTGGCGGTATAACGCCGTTAAGCTGGCGATGTTTTTCAGCTTTTCACCGATGATTTCGGTTTCTCGCTGCGATGAAAGTTTGAGTTCGTTGTTCACTTGCTCGTTGATATAACGCATGTTATCGGCGCTGATAAAATGGTGACTGAGCAGATAAACCGCGATCAATACCGACTCCACCAAAATCAGCGGAATGATCCCGGTTTTCACCATGGAACGCCAGACCCACGCTTGTGTCGTGATGGTGTTTGATTTCATCGTTCTACCACGCTGCTTCCAGTGTATTTGATGCGCTAATTGGCATAGCGAAGCGCAACAGCGTACAACTCTTCATTGATCGCCATAAACACATCCACGATGTCCGGATCAAAATGAGTTCCACGCCCTTCCCAAATCAACTGCACCGCATCTCGATGAGTGAATGCTGGCTTATACACACGCCGACTGATGAGTGCATCGTACACATCGGCGATGGCCATCAAGCGCGCCGCAAGAGGAATATCGTTTCCTGCCAGTCCAAGCGGGTAACCGCGCCCGTCCCAATGCTCATGATGTGCATACGCGATGTCTTTGGCATAACGCAGGAATTCGATCGATTTTCCCGTCACCAGTTCCGCTTTTTGAATCGCTTCATAGCCAATCGTGGTATGCGTTTTCATGATTTCAAACTCATCTTCGGTCAGCTTGCCTTGCTTGAGTAGAATGGTGTCGGAAATGCCAATTTTGCCGATGTCGTGTAACGGCGCGGATTTGTACAGTAGATCAATGGTGCGATCGTCGAGTTGCAAGGCGTAATGTGGATTGTTGCGCAGGTTTTCCGCCAACAGTTTGATGTAGGTTTGCGTCCGGCGAATGTGGTTGCCTGTTTCGTTATCGCGTGTCTCGGCCAGCGAAACCATGGCATAAAACGCGACGTCTTGAATGGTGTGCAGTTCCTCGCGTTGTCGAACCAATTCTTGCGTCCGACGCGCCACCTCATTTTCCAGAGAGGCTTTTTCACCCCGCAGAATGTCATGGGCAAGTTTGAGTGACACATGTGCTCGCACCCGCGCTTTGACAATGTCGGGATGGATCGGCTTGGTGATGTAATCCACCGCGCCCAGTTTGAGCCCTTTGTATTCGTCGAGTTGTTCTGATTTGGCGGTGAGGAAAATGACAGGAATATGCGCCGTGGTCGGATTGGCCTTGAGTTGTTCACACACGGCAAAACCATCCATATCCGGCATCATGATATCGAGCAGAATGAGATCAGGGCTGGTGCTTTCAGCAATGCTAATCCCTTTCAAACCACTGTTTGCACCTTTGATTTTGTATTCGTCCTTGAGCAGTTGATACATCAGCGTCAAGTTCTCAGGAATATCATCAATCACAAGCAACGTCGGTTTAGACGACGACACATCAAACATCGGGAGACTCCTCTTCACTGCGAACGAACCTTGTCGTCGCATCAACACACGGTTGATTTGCAATCGCACTGTCTAAACGTGCTGAGCCTGACTGTTGGTGTCGTAAACCCCAACAAACCATTCAGTTTCTTTTGATATTAGTCGCCGCGTGAATACAACGGAGTGATAAATGTCTATTTCTTATGCACAAACCAGAATTGGCGGCCGATTGGCGCGTTGCACGATATTCCGCGCCACGCTGAGCCAAAGATGCCGCCAGATTCAGCGTGATTACTACATCCAACCCAATACAATCCACCACACGTAATCGAGTGGCATCAATACCATGATGGTGATCGCCGCCAAAGGCAGGGTCACTTTCACCAGTTTGGACAAGGGTTCTTGGGACAATTGCATCGCCACAATGAGTGGCCCCACTTGGTAGGGGAAAATGACGGTCGAAAACCCGATCACTTGTGTCATCAACACCGCAGGCACAGAAAATCCAGTGGCGTTCGCGAAATCAGCCGCCATCGGCGTCAGAACCGTTGGAACACCGGGGATGGTGGCAACCAAACCGGTTAGTGTTGAAATCAGTGACAATGCCATAAAGCTCAGAAATGGCGTATGCGGATCCGAAGGCAACATGTGGCTAAACAAAGCGCCCATTTCGGTGCCAAGCCCCGATGCATTCACCAACGCACCAAGTCCCAGCGCCGATGCCACAAACACCACAGTGCCAAAGTCGACCGAACTGTTGAACGCTTTGGGTTCAACCACGCCCCATTTGGGTAGTAATAAGATGACTGCCGTGACCAAGCCCACCCAAGCAGGGTTGACGCCATGAATGGTGTCGGTCATCCAGAACAACAGCGTGATGGCGAGCAAAATCGAGACTTTCTTTTGCATCGCTTGTGTCGACGCAAATCCATCACTTTGCGGTTCGGGAACTAAACATTTGGGATCGATCTCCGCGGGGAAAATGCGCACCACCAGCCAAACCAACACGATTGATTTCACAATCCCTAACACGGGGAAATGCAACAGCAGGTATTCGGTGTAACCAAAATGGATGTCAAACAGCGTTTCGCTCGCCCCCGCCAAAATCATGTTGGGAATATTGGCCGGAAGCACCGCAAAGCTTGGCATATTACACGCAATCGCCAGCGATGTTGCGATGCCCAAACGTCCGTGGCTGCCTTTGGTAAATCCCACCGCATCAGCCAGAGCCATGCCAATTGGAATAAGCACCACGGCTCGGCCAACAGACGATGGCATCACAAACCCCAACAGCGCAGATGTGAACACCAAACCGCCAATCAACCGCGGGTAACTCGCCGTCAGATGCGGTGCGATAAACGACGCTAGGCGCTTCCCCAACCCGGAGACGGAGATGGCCGAACCAATCACAAAGCCTGAAATGATCAGCCAAACGGCGGTGGACCCGAACCCTGCGAACAGCAGCGTAGGTTCGATTAAGTGGAAGACCGTGGCCAGCGCGAAAAACAATAAACCGGTCATAAATGGGGGAAACAGCCCAGTACTCCAGAACACCAAGGTCAACAGCACCACAGCCGCACTTTGATAAAAATTGGCCGTTTGGCCCGCAAATGGATAAAACGCCAGCGCCGCCGCCAGCAGAATAGCCACTGCAATGATCACCGGTTTAGCACGCAATTGATTGGTCATAACGACTGACTCCACAGTCCAAGAAAGTTTGCATAAAACGTAAGCAGGGTTTTAAGATACCCGACATTGTGTGACGTTTTAAGGCGCTGATATGCCAAACCATATTCCTGATACGACAATGCAGTCCCCCAGCGACGTTGCCTTCACTTGTGATGCATCCCAACCGGTGCTCACACACAGTCGCAGTATGCAGGCGGAATCAGGCATCGTGCCGCATTCACACCCGCGCGGTCAGCTATTGTGGGCCACCACTGGCATTCTTCGCGTCACCAGTGAACACGCCGTTTGGGTGGTGCCGTCTACGCACGCGGTGTGGATTCCCGGCGGCATGTTGCATCAGGTGAACAGCGAAACGGCGGCGCAAACGCGGAATATATACATCGATCCGTCGTTTTCGGTTCGCCAAAATGAAAAGGCAGTTGTCATGTTGAAAATGAGTGCGTTAATGCGAGAAATTGTGCTGACGTTGACAGAAAGCGCCAACCGGTTATCAAAAGAGCGAATTCAGCGATTGGGATTGGTGGCGTTGGATGAACTCGACGCGCTGGAACCGTTGCAATTGTATATTTCATCGGGAGAGGATCCGCGCCTGAAAAAGCTCATCCGTCACATTGTGAATCATGCAGAGCAAAACGAGTCGCTGGCGGATTTGTCTCGCCAAGTTGGCGCAAGCGTTCGCACGATTGAGCGTTTGTTCAAGGCGGAAACCGGGCTTACCTATCGTCAGTGGCGCAGCCGATTCAGGTTGATGAGTTCGCTCGAACATATTGTCAATGGTGCCAATACCACCACGGTCGCGCATCAACTGGGGTATCAAAGCGTGAGCAGTTTTATCTCGGCGTTCAAAGCGTTGTTTGGTTGCACGCCGCAGGAATACGCCAAACAGCGTTAACGCGATGGCACATTTTCCGCCTCAAAAACCAAACGCGCCAATGCAAACAGCGAACAGGAATGCAAAAAAGCGAGCAGGAATGCTGCTCGCTTGTGTTTCACTTCATTTGCCTATTGGGCTTATTTCGCTGATAGCGATGCCATATCAATCACGAAACGGTGCGCTAAGTCACCGGATTCCAACTGTTTGAACGCATCGTTAATTTGATCCATGCGGATCATTTCACATTCTGGGTACACATCATGCTCTGCACAGAACTCCAGCAGCTCTTGTGTTTCAGCAATCCCACCAATCAATGAGCCAGCAATGCGGCGGCGACCAAAGATCAGCGGTGTGGTCATCGGTTCAGCCAATGGGCCGACTTGACCCACGATGACCAGTGAGCCATCTAGATCGAGTAACGGCGTATAGATGTTCACGTCGTGTTTGGCTGGAATGGTATCGATAATCAGATCAAATGATGATGCGGCTTTCGCCATTGCATCGCTGTCGCTTGATGCCAGCAGCGATTTTGCACCCAGCGCTTTTGCTTGCGCTTCTTTGCTGTTACTGCGGCTAATTGCAGTCACGTCTGCACCCATCGCGACCGCCAGTTTCACGGCCATGTGGCCAAGGCCGCCGAGACCAATCACGCCCACGCGCGTGCCCGGTTGAACATCCCATGTGCGTAGTGGAGAATATGTCGTAATGCCCGCACAAAGAATGGGCGCAGTTCGCGCAATGTCTAGTTTTGCTGGAATACGCAAAACAAACTCTTCGCGAACAACAATGTGTTTTGAATAACCACCTTGGGTGGTTTCACCGGTATGACGATCCGGGCTGCCATACGTTGGTGTCATCCCATTTCGGCAGTATTGCTCTTCACCATGGTGGCAGTGATCGCACTCTTGGCAGCTATCAACCATACAGCCGACCGCTACGCGATCGCCCACTTGATAGGTCGAAACGTCCTGACCCACCGCAGTCACAATACCCACGATTTCATGACCGGGAACCAAAGGATAAGGTTGCGGGCCCCAGTCGCCGTTTACGGTGTGTAAATCGGAGTGACAAACACCACAATGGGTAATTTCAATAGCGACATCGTTACTTCTGAGATCTCGACGTTCAAAATGATAAGGGGTAAGTTCTGCCTTTTCTGCATGCGCAGCGTAGCCAACGGTCTTCATAACACAATTTCCTTAACGTTTACTATCGATGGAAAATGGAACGGCATGCGAAGCATGCCGTTTACTACCGTGTATTAATGTACCGTTCAAAGCGCGGCGTTGCTTGCCCAATCGTCCATCATTCTTGCCCGATTTTCATGCGATCCAAGAAATGAGAGCATTTCATCACCAGGTGAAACCAGCCGCCTGCACATTATTGCAAGTAAGCCCCACCACACACCGGATTGTAAGTGCCGGTAATGTGAGAACTTTCTTCACTCACGAGGTAGCGAACCGTATTAGCCACATCCTCTGGCTTGGCGATGCGCTGCGTGGGCGTAAACGCACGGATCATCTCTTTAAATTCTGCGGGTGCATCTTTGGTTGCATCGGTTTCCACCATGCCCGGCGCCACGATGTTCGATGTGATCCCAAACGGGCCCAGTTCTTGTGCGAGGTACTTGTTAAAGCTGTCTAGAGCCCCTTTGGCGGTGCCATGTGCAATAAACAGCGGCGCTGGCGCTTCAGATAACGTACTCGAAATGAATACCAATCGACCATAGCCTTTGTCTTTCATGACTTTCGCTGCCCATTGCGCGGTTTGATACGCAGCATGCATTTCGTCATTTAACTTTTGCGAAAATTCTTGCCAGCTTTGTTCGATAAATGGCTTTGAGGTAAAACTCATGTTGGCGTTCGACACCAGTACATCTACACCGCCGTACTCCTGAACCAACGCAAACATCGCTTCAATTTGGTGATCATCACGAACATCTGCTTTTATCGTGTGCGCTTCGCCGCCCTCAGCGCGAATTTCCTCTGCCAACGCATCGGCCACAGCCGTGCTGTTGACGTAGTTAATGAACACACGAAATCCATCTTTCGCTAACACTTTAGCCGTCGCTGCGCCAATGCCACGCGCGCCACCGGTAATCAATGCATTACGTTTTGTCATTGCCATTCCTCTTTACAACGATTGGTTTTGTTTGGCGATACCCCCTATCGATGTATCTGCACGGGTATCGGTTGGTATTGCTATCGGTTCGTATTGCTATCGGTTCGTATTTATATCGGTTTGTATTTCTATCTGTCTGGATGGATATTTGTATCTCTGGCCAGTTAGTGGTTGAGCTGCCTTAATTGGCGCACAACCTGAGCAAGGTGCTGTTTCGTGCGCTCTAATTCAGCCTCTTCAATGCCCTGCTGCGCATCGGCAAGTACCGTGGCAGCAATCTCAGAACAACGTTCAACCACAGCCAATGACTGTTGGGTTAGGCTGACGAACTTACTTCGACTGTCCGAGGGAGAACGTTGGCGCTCGATCCATCCGCGCTTCTCTAAGCCATCAATAGACCGGCTGACGCTGGATTTTTCCAGATACAACAACTCACTGATTTGGCTCTGCGTCATCGGCTCACTGTTTTTTGACTCATGGTTTTTTAAAACCAAGATGACGCCCCATTGCTCGGCAGTCATATCAATGCTGGCCTGCTTAAAACGCTGTGTCAGTAACCGGTTAAACAAGCGGCTGGCTAACCCAGTCAGATGGCCGAGTGATTGCTGATGGCGGTGTTGAGTCATGTGCTCTCCACATTCGATGATTTATTTAGTTGTATACACAACCATTATCCGATTTGTCAAATGCTCTTGCATCATTCTGTGGGCTGCCAGCGCGCCATTTCCCTCGCTGATTGGCTACACTGAACGATCTAGCGTACAATGCTTCCCATTTCGTATTCACGTCTAATTGCTTGTGACATTTACTGGCACGTTAGACCCAAAATAAGACTTATTTTTCAAATGGTTAACAATAACATCCAATGGTTTCCTGGCCACATGCACAAAGCGCGCAAGGAGATCGAAGAAGCGATTCCTCAGGTCGATGTGATCATCGAAGTACTCGATGCGCGCATTCCTTTCAGCAGCGAAAACCCCATGATTTCACAACTACGTGGCGAAAAACCCGTAGTGAAAGTGCTGAACAAACGCGACCTCGCCGATCCGGAACTGACCGAACTTTGGATTGAACACCTAGAAAAAGAAAAAGGTGTGAAAGCGATGGCGATCACCACGTCCAATGCTCAGGAAGTGCATAAGATCCTCGATTTGTGCCGCAAATTGGCACCGCATCGTGAAGAGATCGGCAAAAATATTCGCACGATGATCATGGGCATTCCAAACGTGGGTAAATCGACCATCATCAATACGTTGGCGGGTCGTGTGATTGCGCAAACCGGCAACCAACCTGCGGTCACTCGTCGTCAACAACGTATCAACCTGCAAAACGGCATCGTTTTGTCTGACACACCGGGAATTCTGTGGCCAAAAGTTGAAAACCCACACAGTGGTTTTCGTTTAGCGGCAACAGGCGCGGTCAAAGATACGGCCATGGAATACGATGAAGTGGCGTTCTACACCGTGGAATATTTGGCGGCGCACTACCCTGAGAAACTCAAAGAACGCTACCAAATTGACGAGTCACCAGAATCTGATGTGGAATGGATGGAAGCCATCGGCCGCAAACGTGGCGCATTGCGTGCTGGCGCGCGTGTTGACCTGCACAAAGCATCTGAAATTCTGCTGCACGAACTTCGCCAAGGCATCATCGGTCAAATCACGCTGGAACTTCCAGAGATGATTACGCAAGAGCTGATCGAAGTTGAAATCGAAGAAGCACGTAAAGCCGAAGAGAAAGCGAAAATTAAAGAAGAGCGCCGTAAGCGCTACCTGCGTAACAAGCGTTAATCACACAGCTTTATGTGCCCCTCATCGAGCGGTACATTATGGGATGAAAAAGGGCGATGTGAAATCGCCCTTTTTGTTTGCTGTCGCCCTATTTGTTTGCTATCGCTCAGTTTGATTCCTGAAGCTCAATCTTGTTGCTGGCGTTCAAGCTTGTTGATGCTCAGCAGGACGATTTTTCAATGCCCGCCAGTTGCAGCAAAATGTCTTCCAGCTGTTGCCACGGCATAGGCTGTGAATCAATCACTTCAATGCGGGATTCAAAACCATCTAAGCTCATTTCGTTCACCGACACCACGCGATTGGCGACGTTAAACGCATAACACCCACGCTCGGTGTTGACGACCGCTTTGATGCGTTCTGCTGTCAGATCACTGAACAGTGAAAACAGATCGTCAAATGGGAATTGGTATTCCGCGCCAAACAACCATCCACAACTGAAATAGCCTTGACCTTTGTTCTCACGACGTAGGTACGCTTGTTGTGGCGCCAATTGGAATTGCGGTTCCAATGCGGCATGGTGATGATGGTGCGATTCTACATGACTCGATGCACCGTTTTCCAATCGCTCAATATCGAGCACTTCTAAAGGCAGTTGTCCTTGCGTCACCAATTGATGGAACACTTTGGCGGGTGTTTGATCGGTGACCCAGTCGTTAAAAGCATCGATATCGTCGGCGTTGCAGGCATCGACCTTGTTGCCAATGACAACATCCGCACAGCCGAGTTGGTCGTTGAAATTCTGATTCGACGTGTATTTTTCATCACGTAAATTGCGTGGGTCCACCAATGCAATCGTTGCTTTTAAATCCACATGATCTTGATATTGCGCCGAGGTCAACGTCGCCACAACTTGTTTCGGGTGGCCAAGCCCCGTCGGTTCGATGATGAGACGATCCGGCTTTTGACGCAACAATGCGTTGATGCCCACCGACATTGGCACGCCCGCCGTACAGCACATGCAGCCGCCCGGCACTTCTTTGATCAATGCCCCTTGGTCAGACATCATGGCGCCATCAATGCCGATTTCGCCAAATTCATTGACCAATACCGCCCAGTTTTCATGCGACGGTTTATTCTTGAGCAGGTTGAGAATCGTTGTCGTTTTCCCCACACCGAGGAAACCCGTAATGATATTGGTAGGAACTTTTGTTGTCATTGGTCACTCCTTTTCACGGAGTATACCGAGGAAGATGTATCAGAGTACACCCTGGAAATGCGGAGACGTCAAAACAACAAAAGGCGCACTACAATGAGCGCGCCTCGATCCTCGTCACTCAATCGTGAGTCTGCGAGTCGGGATGTCTATAGATGCAAGCCGACCATGTACGAGGTTATTTGATTTGAATTATTTTTGATTCCATCCAAATTGTAGGTAAGGCATTCATATCCTCCATAAGAAATGTTCAAATCTGCCTTACCACTTAACTATGGTTCATTTCGCTCAGAAAACAAGTTTTCATAGCAACTTTTTAATGCAAATCACGAATTAGTCAGAACATTCAATAAATCAATCATATGTGAAATTCAATATTGCAACTTTGTCGCTATAGTTGGATGATGTGGCGCGTATAATTCTAGGCCATCCCCCCTATATCATCCCATATCGAATCCTGAGGCCCTTTTTACATGACCAAGAGAGAGAAATTTAAACACAGTTTACTCGCCAAAGTACCCAAAGACGCCATCAATCAATTTCTCTCTAAAGACAAAACCCCCATCTCAGTCCTCTTCATGGCTTTGATCGTCGGTATTCTGTCCGGTCTGGTTGGCACCTACTTTGAACACGCCGTACATTTGGTCTCAGAAACACGTACTGAATGGCTGAAAAGCGAAATTGGCAATATGTTGCCCTTGTGGCTCGCTGCATTTTTGATCAGTGCCGCGCTTGCTTTCATTGGTTATTTTTTGGTTCACCGTTTCGCGCCAGAAGCTGCCGGCTCCGGGATCCCGGAGATTGAAGGGGCAATGGATGGCATGCGTCCCGTGCGTTGGTGGCGTGTGCTGCCGGTCAAATTCTTTGGTGGGATGGGCGCGCTGGGTTCCGGTATGGTGCTTGGCCGTGAAGGGCCAACCGTGCAAATGGGTGGTGCCATCGGTCGCATGGTGACCGACATCTTCCGCATTAAGAACGAGGATACTCGTCACTCATTGCTTGCTTCCGGTGCAGCAGGTGGTCTATCGGCGGCTTTTAACGCCCCGCTGGCTGGCATCATGTTTGTGATTGAAGAGATGCGCCCCCAGTTTCGTTATTCCCTGATTTCCGTGCGCGCCGTCATTATCTCTTCTGTTGCGGCAAACATTGTGTTTCGCTTGGTCAACAGCCAAGATGCTGTGATTTCAATGCCGCAATATCAAGCGCCCAGTTTGCCCACGTTAGCGCTGTTTTTGTTGCTTGGCGTGTTGTTTGGCATCTTTGGCGTGCTGTTCAACAGCATGATCACGCGCGCTCAAGACATCTTTGTGAAAATTCACCGCAACGACCGTAAACGTTACTTGATTACTGGTTCGCTGCTGGGCGGCTGTTTTGGCCTGACGCTGCTTTACATTCCTGAGCTGACTGGCGGTGGTATCTCATTGATTCCAACCATCACCAATGGGGGCTACAGCGCAAACATTCTATTATTGCTGTTTGTCGGCCGTGTCCTCACCACCCTGCTCTGTTTTGGTTCTGGTGCGCCGGGCGGCATCTTTGCGCCCATGTTGGCACTTGGTACCCTGTTTGGCTATGCGTTTGGTTTGATTGCCAAAAGCTTGTTGCCAGAATTGGACATCGAACCGGGCATGTTCGCTATCGCGGGTATGGGTGCCCTATTCGCCGCAACCGTTCGCGCCCCAATTACCGGCATTCTGCTGGTGATTGAGATGACCAACAACTACTACCTGATCCTACCGTTGATCATTACCAGCTTGGGTGCCGTGATTTTTGCGCAGATGTTTGGTGGCCAGCCAATTTACAGCCAGTTGTTACATCGAACACTGAAAAACGAAAAACTTCGACAGCAAGATTTGCCCCAGCAGGAATAACTTTGTTTACTATTTTGTGACTGTAACGCACCGAATTGTTGAACAAAATTATCGAATTCTTGTTAGAATCGCCGCGGACTTAAGATTGAGTCCGCGGCGATTGTTTTTTCGACATTTAGAACCTTTTCGCCGCTGATAGACATCATTAAAAGGGAGTTTGATGTTGAACTGGAAAAGGCTGATTCAGGTACAAAATGTTCCTCCGTCGCAAGCTGCGCTGGCGCTCGGTGTCATTGGTCTGGGCCAAGCGTGGGCGCTCTATTTGCCGCAAGTCGGCCTTGTTTTGCGCCCTTACATGGTCATCGCCGGTGCCATCCTTCTTCTGCCTGTTCTCGCCCGTTATCTCACCAGTTATTCAACGTTCATCAACGACATTCGTCATCCGCTTTCGGGTAGCCTGATGGCACCGATGAGCATGGCACTCTTGATCCTGTGTGACTATTTGGCCGTCATCTCTCCGACCATCGCTTACCCCATCTGGGCGATTGCGCTGCTGCTGCACTTCACCATGATGATGCTGTTTTTCAGCTTTCAGTTACTCGATTTTAAAATGTCGAACATAGTACCCAGTTGGTTTCTCTATCCGGTCGGGCTGATCAGCAGTTCGTTGGCGGGCACCCAGTTTGGTCACACCGTGTTTTCAGAAACCTTGGTAACCGTGTGCATCGGCATTTACTTTTTTATGTTACCGCTGGTGCTGTATCGTTTGGTGTTTGAAGGCATGTTACCTCGACGTGCTCGACCGACCTTGGCCATCATGGCCGCCCCCATCAACCTCACCCTTGCCAGTTACCTGGTGAACTTCCCCAACCCCGACCCGATTCTCACGGGCGCATTGGCAGGCATTGCCATCACCATGACCCTGCTCATCTACCTCTGCTACATCCGTCTGCTGAGACTCAAGTTTCAACCGTCCATCGCCGCGGTCACTTTTCCATCCGTGATCAGCGCCATTGCCATGCATCGATTGACCAGCTTTTTCCACGATCAGTTTCCTCACTGGCATTGGCTGCATCACTTTGGCTTATTCGAATTAAGCGTTGCAACAGGATTGGTTATTTGGGTTTCGTATGGTTACGTTAAAATGTACTGGCCAGAGATATTCCCAAAAGCGCAATAATAATTCTTCGTTAGATTTATTTACTATTAAAAAGCAATAGAAATAAATGTCTCAGTCTCGCCGAGCGTAATGTTTATGGAAAAATAGCAAATCCAATATAACTCAATTTGTCGTTGCTCCCAAAACAATCAATTTTGGCAGGTGAAATTTAATTTAAACGCATCAATATATCCTTTGTCAGCTGGCATTAATGTTTAATTAGAAGGATATTTTCACCATGAAATCTGATGCCAAAAATAATCGGTTACCTGACTCGATTCAGGACCGTTTGAATTTCTTCGTTCGCGATTTAATTGAAAGCAATCAAAACGGTAAACATCTGGTATTAGGAAAGCGCCCCTCCCAAGGTGATATTGTTTTACAAAGTAACGATTACCTCAGCCTTGCCAACCATCCATTGATCAAGGCGCGTTTAAAACAGGCCATTGATACCACGCACGACAGTGTGTTTATGTCGGCCATTTTCTTACAAGATGATGAAACCAAACCTAGCCTAGAGCACCAACTGGCTGAGTTTGTCAATTTCGACTCATGCCTGTTGTCTCAATCCGGCTGGAATGCCAATACGTCGCTACTGCAGACCGTCTGCGCACCGGGCAGCAATGTCTATATCGACTTCTTTGCGCACATGTCGATGTGGGAAGGTGCGCGTTATGCCAATGCGAACATTCATCCTTTCATGCATAACAATTGTGACCATCTGCGCAAACAGATCCAACGTCATGGCCCTGGGCTCATTGTGGTCGATTCCATCTACAGCACCATTGGTACGCTTGCGCCACTGACTGAATTGGTTCATATCGCCAAACAGACTCAGTGCGCCATATTGGTCGATGAATCGCATTCACTCGGCACCCATGGCGATAAAGGCGCTGGCTTAGTGGCGGAATTGGGGCTCTCCGATCAGGTCGATTTTATGACCGCGAGTTTGGCAAAAACATTTGCGTATCGTGCGGGGGTTATTTGGGCAAATAACAACGCGAATCAATGTATTCCTTTTGTGGGCTATCCGGCGATATTCAGCTCGACGATATTACCGTATGAAATAGCCGCATTAGAAGCCACATTAGAGGTCATTAAATCGGCCAACGATCGTCGCAAGAATTTATTTCACAATGCACAACTATTATCACAAGGATTAAATAAAATTGGTATTCACATTCGTAGCCAATCCCAAATTATCGCATTGGAAACAGGCGATGAAAAAAATACAGAAAAAGTCCGTGATTATTTAGAAGACAATGGTGTTTTCGGCGCCGTATTTTGTCGACCGGCCACCTCGAAAACGAAAAATATTATTCGCTTGTCGTTAACCAGTGCCGTCACGGAACAACAGATCGACCGCATTTTGTCGGTGTGTCACAGCGCGGTAAAACGGGGGGATATGATCTTTAAATAAATTGGCCCATCCAATGCTGGGGAGACTTTTCGCATCGGCGGCGTTTTGAATCGGTGACGTTTCGAATCGATAGGATTTCGAATCAACCCACAACACGACTGTCTTTCAAATTGTCTCTCTGCAACGGATGCCCATCTCTAGCTCTGAGCTTCGGCTCAGAGCTAGATCCAATTGGCCAGTTTGCCCAGCAGCTTGTCTTTATCGGCCGGTTTAACGATGTAATCGTTCATGCCAGATTGGTGGATTTTCTCAATTGTCAGCGGGCTGTTATCCCCGGTATGGCCAACAATCGGAATATGGCAGTACGGCTTATTGGAATCCCGAATCACGCGCGTCGCTTCAATGCCATCAATGATCGGCATTTCAATGTCCATCAAAATCAGGTCGAACTCGTTGTGCTCCATTGCATCCAACGCTTGTTGACCATCATTGGCCTGCACCACTTCATAGCCCTGCTTTTCAAGCAGCAACGCTGTGAATGTGCGCAGTGATTGGTTGTCATCTACCACCAGAATACGGCGTTCATATTTCGGTTGTTTGATCGGCACAACATTGTGATCCGGTGCAACATCATCCACCTCAAACAGCAGTTGATCGAGTTCTTTGTCGGTATCGAGCAGCAGTTGACGAATGTCTAAAGGTACGACCCGCAAATGGCGCTCAATATTGATGGGGTATGCGCGTTGCTTGTCGTAAAGGTAAACAATTTTGGCTTCGGTAAAATGCAGTTTGGTTTCCAGCTCGACCAATGACTGCCACTGATCGCCGATCTGCTCTAAATCCAGCAGAATAATGTCGTATTCAAACTCGTACTCTTCACGCGTTAACGCCTCGCTCAGCGTTGCGTGATGTAGGCGAAATCCTTGGTAAAACGCTTTCTCGCTTAGATGTCGGCTCATCAGCCCTTGCGTACCAACATACAACACCGATTTACTTTTCATTAAATCCAGTTTGATGTGCGAGACGCGTTCAGAGTGATATTGAGGAAAACTTAACGTGAACTCCGTCCATTCCCCCAGCACGGAGGCACAACGGATGTTGCCACCGAACGACTTCATCACCTTGCGACAAAACGGCAAACCCAAACCGTAACTGCCATTTTTGCCAAAGGTATAGAAGTCCTTAAAGATGTCATCCAAGCGATCGGGGGCGATGCCCACGCCGTTATCTCGTACGACGATGAGGTTTTCTTGACCCCGAGTGATGAGCGTCACTTCGATATGAAAATGTTCACTGTTCTGATAGTAAAAGGCATTTTTTAATAAGTTGTAGAGGGCAAACTTCAGCAAGGTTTCACTGCCGAAATAGTCAAAATCGTTGATGGCATTGAGCGTGACGGCCTGACGATCCAACGCGCGTTTATACGAGAAGGAATGAAGGGCGTGGTCAACCACCTCTTTGGCCGACAAACGCTTGAATGTTGAGGTCGAGACGCGGTTTTCATCGATAGACGTGAGTAACAGGTCGATGGTTTCGTTCCCGGTGTGGATCACTTCGTCAGCGTTGCCCAAAATTTCATGCAGCAAAGTCAGATCCTGTCCGTCGATGTATGCACCTTGGGTTGGATTGGCCGGCTGTGCGGGCAAAATCGAACGCAGCACATCAACCGACGATTTCAACGCACTGAGCGGGTTGCGCATTTCATGTGCAATCCCGGCGCCAAAGGATTTCGCGATCGACACCTTCGACTCATGCGAGCTTTGGTTTCTGAAATAAAACAGATTCCCGAACACGTATGTGAACAGGAAAATCGGCACATAAGGCCACAAAATGACATGCTGTGGTTCGTAATGTTGCAACCAATACACGGCGCCATACGCCGCCGCGACGGATAACGCAGCTTGCGCCAGCATCACTTTGGTCTCATGAACCAGCAGAATATGTAGGAAGATGGATGCCATGAATGACATCGCCCACACCGTGGACCAATCGTTCATCAACATCATATAGGCAAAGAAGAACGGCAAACAGAAGCCGATCATAAACAGGTAATAGTAAGGTAAGTAGCGCTGCCACAACTTCGGCACTGCGTTTCGAAACACAATGCCGCCAAACAGGCACGAACAGAAACCGCGCAGCAGCAGCGATTCATAGGGCTGCGGAAACACATGCGCCCACACATAGTAGTAAAACGGAAAACCAATAAACCCCATCCACCCCACTAACGTGAGGTTCGGTTCAGCATATTGGTATATTTTCTTTACGACTTCCATGTGCTCTTACCAAACTCGACTCTAATAATTATTCGTATAATTGCATAGTATGATGCAAAGCGTATGACGGTAAGTGACTTTTTTCATGCTTTCTCATAAACAAGTAGCACAAAGCAAACCACATGCCTACTACAACCAGTTAGGCCACCAATTTGATCGAACTGCCACGACCGCTGGTTTCCACGTCCAACCTGAGTGCAATTTGTTCTTTCAACTCAGTCACATGCGAGATAATGCCAATCGTTCGGCCGCCCTGTTGCAGATCAACCAACGTTTGAATCGCCAGATCGAGTGACTCCGGATCCAAGCTGCCAAAGCCTTCATCAATAAACAGTGTGTCGAGGCGAATACCCCCGCTGTACGACTGCACCACGTCCGACAGCCCCAAAGCAAGCGACAACGCAGCCATGAATGATTCACCGCCGGATAGCGTCGCCACATCGCGCCACTTTCCGGTGTAACCATCTTCAACCATCAAATCGAGGCCAGACCCTGCATTCCCTTTTGCGCGCTCTTCCTTACGTTTAAGCAAATAGCGGCCTTTACTCATTCGCTGCAAACGTTGAGAGGCTTGAATCAACACGTCATCAAGCAAGACGCCGAGTACAAAACGGTGCAAACTCACTTTCGCGCCGGTGCGACCATTGGCAATGTCACTTAACGTGCCGTAGACCTGATACGCTTTATCCAGTTCTGCATTTTTCGCGTACAACTGCGCCAGCTTCTGCTCGACCTGATTGAGGCTGTCCATGCGAGAAAGATGCACTTTCAACGCGTTAAACGCGCTATTCACCGCATCCTGTTGCACGGTAAGCGACGCTTCCAATTGCGTTATTTGCGGTGGCGTTTGGTCTGCCAGTGCCTGTGTCAGGCTGTCCAATTTGCCTTTCAACGTGGCCAAGCTTTCATCGTAACGGCGCACTTGTTCATCCAACGCCGCCAATGCGGCTTCATCCAACCTTGCGGCCAGATACGCTTCAGGATCGGCAAACGCCGTTGCACTGAGCGCCTGTTGCCATTGCACTTGCGTGCGTTGCTGCTCTTTGTCCCACGCTTGGTGCTGCTCGTTTGCGCTGCTCAGCGCCGCCAGCGCCGACGCACGTTGGTTCTGCGCTGTATTGAGCGCCGCGCGAGTTTGCTGCTCCGCTTCCACCAACGCTTTGACTTGTTTTTGAACCTGGCTGTATCGCTGGCGCACTTCGTCCACGGTCTTGAAATCGGATGTAATGTCGCGTTGCAGATCATCCACACGCGTTTGCGCTTCCGTCATCGCTTTCTCTGCTGTTTGACGTGCGGCATGGTGCGAATCCAAGGTGAGCTTCGCAGCGGCAAGGTTTGCTTCCAATTGCAGCAATTGCTGTTCAATCTGCGCAGGATTAATCGCGGACAAACGCGCGATTTCATCCGTCAATAGTTGTTGCTGATGCTGCAGTTCCGCCAGTTCCGCAATCGACTTTTCTTGCAGCGCGGTTTCTAACTGCGTCACATCTTGTTTGAGATGATGGTGCTCTGCGGCCATGGCCTCGTGCTGCTTCAACGCTTGCGTTTCTGCATTTGCAGCCACTTGTTGACGTTCACGCGCCTGTTGAACCTGTTCTTTTGTGACAACGTCACCAGAAAACTGTGCCAGATTCGGATGTGAATGACTGCCACATACCGGACAGGCATCGCCATCCTGAAGAATTTTTGCGAGTTCCGCCGCTTGATTGGTGTGCCACACGTATTCGCACTGATCCGCTTGTTGTTTGGCCAAGCGCGTCTGCTCCGTCGCCTCACGATACGCCGTTTCAGCGCGCGCCAACAGTTTGGCTTTCTCACTCAGTTGTTGGATGAGCAGGTTCAGGCGTGTGCGTCGTTCAATGTGGTCATTGACCAGATTCAAACTGGCGCGCTTGCTGTCGAGTGACGCAAACTGCAGTTGCGCCGCTTCTTTCTCGCTGCGCTTTGTCACAATCTGTTCTTCAAGCGATTTCAGCCCTTGCTCCGCTTGTTGAAACGCTTGCTGAATCCCGGCCAACGTTGACGACGCCTGAGTCAACTCTTTCTGCCACCTATCCAGCTCAGCAAACTTTTTGCCTGTGATTTCAAGTTGATGAAGCTGCGTATTGAGCGCATCCACTTGCTCGGCGTTTTTCAGCGCAGCCTGATAAGCCACGTCCGCGTTCGCAACCTGTGTTTCCGCCAGAGCAACAGCGTTGGTTTTCTCCGCAACAGCGGTTTGCGCCAACGTAAACTGCTTTTCAGCACTGCGCAGTTCGTTAAACGGCGAATCGAGACGCGCCGCCTGCAGCGCCTGCTGTTTGCGAGCGCGAATCGCATCCATCTCACTTTGCTTTGCTAATTCAGCGTGCAACGTGGTATCGAGCGTCGCTTTCTGGCTGAATTTTTGTTGCAGATCTAATGCAGCCGTGTGTTGCTGCTTTAATGCGTCCAGAGCTTTTTGCGCCGTTTGATACGCTTCATCCGCCGCTTTCAGCACAGGGGCCAGCTTCGTCTTTTCTTCTTGCAGCGCTTCTTCCGAGCTGACCGAGACTACATCTAGCGCGCCTTTAATTTGATTATCAAATTCGTCTTTTTCTTTGCGAATGCCCGCCGCACGCTCAAACAAGGTGCGTTCAATTTGCGTATAAATGTGCGTTTGGAAGAGCTGACCAAAGATCTGCTCACGCTCTTTTGAATTGGCAATCAACAGTTCACGGAATTTGCCTTGCGGAATCACCATCACTTGGCGGAACTGTTTCACGTCCAAACCAATCAGATCCACCATGGCTTTCGCGACCGGATTAGGGCGATTCGCAATCAGCTTTTCTTCCCCATCCACCCACTCACACAATGTCGCGCTGTGGGCTTTTTTGGTGGTGCCTTCTCCGCGTTTTTTCGGCACGTCTTGATCCGGGCTACGAGTCACGTTAAACACACGCCCGCCCAGTTCAAAGCTAAATTGAATTTCGGTGATCACCCCTTCGTCGGCGTAGTCACAACGCATTTGGTCGCCCGTACGTTCGCTGCCAGTAGTCTCGCCATACAAAGCGTAACAAATAGCGTCGAGAATCGAGCTTTTACCCGCGCCCGTTGGGCCATTGATCAAAAACAGCGGCGCGTGCCCCAGTTGGGTAAAGTCGACCACTTCTTGCGACGCAAACGGGCCGAATCCTTGCAAAGTCAGTTTAATCGGGCGCATAAATCAATGTTGCTCCGCTTGCTTGAGAGACTGAATCACGTCGGCCATGGCCGATTCTTGTTGCTCAGTGAGCGCTTCTTGTTTTGCTTCAAGGAAGAAATCGCGGAACATGTCCATTTCACCGCGTGCCAAACGTGCGCGGCCCATTTCCTGATCCACACCAATCAGCATGCCCGGTTTTTCGAGGTGCAAGACGTTGGGATAGACCTTTCGCAACTTATCCATCGGATCCAAAATCGCGTGTTTGTCTTGCAAACGCACCAACAAGTAATCGTGATGGTGGGGGTCAGTTTTCCCCTGCGCCAACAAGTCATCCAGTTCACCTTCGATGATGCGCATGTCGTGTGGCGCATTCAGCGGAATATGCTGCGCAGACACAAAACCGGCGTCGTTGAGTTCCACCAATGTCATGCCTTTTTTCTGATGCTGCTCGGAGAAACTGTATTTCATCAACGAGCCAGAATAGCGGATATGCGCTTCACCTTTTTGCTGTGGCTGATGCAAATGCCCTAACGCCACGTAGTCAAAGCTCGAAAAATGCTCATGATTGACCCGATCGGAACCACCAATCGACAGCGGTCGCTCTGACTCGGATGCCATCGCCCCATCCACAAAGCAGTGGCTGATTAATACGTGACGTTGTGACGGATTCAGTTCCGCTTTGATTTGCTCGCACAGAAACTGATGCGCGTCATCATGGGTGGTGACGCTGGTTTGGTAGTGATGACGAACCTGCTCTGGGTCGTTGTAAGGCATGCCATAAAACGCCACTTCTCCCGCTTGCGGCGAGGATAAAACCACGGGCGTCATCATCTGTTCAAAATCGCTGATGATGTGCAAACCCGCATTTTTCATCTGTTTGGCGGCAAAACCAAGGCGCTTGGCACCATCATGGTTGCCCGGAATCACAATCATCGGAATCGACAATTCCGTACAAATGCGGCTGACCACGTCATCCAACAGTTCAATCGCAATGGTCGGCGGTACAGAACGGTCATACACATCCCCTGCCACAATGACGGCATCAACGGGATTATTTTCTAAATAATCAATTAATTGATTGAGGACGTAACGCTGATCTTCTAGAAGAGACACATTGTGAAATTGGCGACCTAAGTGCCAATCAGAGGTGTGAAGAAACTTCATTCCTAGCCTGTTGAACGAATATCTATGAGTAATTTGTGCTTATGATACTCGTTTTGACTGGAAATGCGATGCATGAAGGGAAAAGATTGAAGATAGATCGTCCCCTGCGGCACTAGGTGTCGCTGGGTTTCAATGCTCAAGGGGCGTCAATGACTAAACATTCACGCCCAAGGTTGCGCGATGTGATCAAGCGCGAACTTTTAAGCGACGCGGCACCAGTTCCACCCCCGTCTGATAACGTTTTGCAGAAGCGTTCAGCGCCAGCGCTAGCGCACTATCCGCAATGACTTCAAATTGCTGTGGCAGTGAGTTGATTTTAAGCGGCAGAAAGTCGAGCAAGCGATTATCACCAAAGGTTGCTAAACGGACGTTTTGCATTAATGCCGGATGTGCCAACAGTACATCTAAAATCCCCTCAAGCAGCGTGTAAGATGTTGCCACCACCGCATCAGGTACATCACCCGCAGCCACCCATTGTTCAAACACGCGGCGGCCTTCGTTCCGGTTAAAGTGCTCCCCATAGCCCACTTTCGCGGCGATTTGATTAACCTTTAACGCAGACTCAAACCCCAACTGACGTTCTTGGGAGATATTCAGTTCAGGAAGTGCGCCCACCAACCCGACCGTTTTGACGCTGGCATTGAGCAGTGAATTGGTCAGCTCAAATGCCGCACCAAAATCTTCGCTAATCACACAGGCGAAATATTCATCATCCAACGGACGGTCAATGGCGATCACCGGCGTCCCTGAGTTTTGCATTTTCAGATAGAACTCGCTGGCATTGGGTATCGTGCTGGCGACAAACAGCGCATCGATTCGACGTGACACCAAGGCATCCGCGACACTCATTTCGGTTTCAGGATCGTCATCAGAACATGCAATCAGAATTTGATAGCCAGCTTTGCGCGAATTCTGCTCGAGCAATTTCGCGAGTTTGGCATAACTGGTGTTTTCCAAGTCGGGAATGATCAAACCAAAAGAGCGACTGTTTCCTGCCCGCAACGCTGATGCGGCGTGATCGGGGCGGTAATTGTGCGCATCCACCACCGCCATGACCTTTTGCTGTGTCTTTTCGCTAATTCGATATTTATGTGCCTTGCCGTTGATCACATAGCTTGCGGTCGTTTTCGACACACCAGCCAACTTAGCAATTTCATCTAGTGTCATATCCAGTACTCAGGTTATGTGCGGCGGATCATAGAAATAACCTTTCGATCCTTGATGGTGTTGAATTATACGCTGAATCGATTCAGTATTGAAGCTGAAAGGATTCAGCAAAATCTCAAATTGATAGCGATGTCGAGTTTTTGGAGCTTTTAGCTTTTTTAAACTACACCTATAACAGCAAATGATTTCGCCGGTTGGTGGTTTTGCTGAATTTTTTGAACTAAATGCTGAACCGATTCAGCAAGTATTATAAAGCAGGGTAACACCTGACACCGCAATTGCCATGCGGTGACAACAAAAAACGCCGTCACATGGCGTAATAAAAGGGGCCAAACATGCTGCAACTCTCTCAAAACGACATCCGACTGGCGCAAGCACAGTCAAACAAGTTGGATGCCATCCGCTCAATCGCTGCTGATCTCGCGGCCAAAGGTTTAGTCGAGGCAGGCTACGTCGAAGGCATGCTTAACCGCGAAGCACAAAACTCAACCTTTTTGGGCAATGGTATTGCCATCCCCCACGGCACAACCGACACCCGTGATCTCGTGAAAGAAACAGGCGTCGCTGTACACCACTTCCCTGCGGGGGTGGATTGGGGCGACGGCAACACGGTTTACGTGGCTATCGGCATCGCTGCAAAATCAGATGAACACTTGGGCATTCTGAAACAGTTGACCAAAGTTTTGTCTGCAGATGGTGTGGAAGAGAAGCTGAAACAAGCGAAAACCGAAAACGACATCATTGCCCTGCTGAACGGCGACGTGCAATTTGACGCTGATTTTGATGCCTCATTGATTCAATTGCTGTTCCCAGCAAGTGACATGGTGCAAATGAGCGCCGTGGCTGGCGGCCTGCTGAAAAATACTGGTTGTGCTGAAGCAGAATTCGTTGCGGATTTGGTCACCAAAGCGCCGACACATCTGGGTAAAGGCTTGTGGCTGGTCAGCAGCAATAAAGCAGTCAAACGCACCGGCATGTCTTTTGTTTCCACGGCGAACGATTGCGAATACGACGGCGTTGCGGTGAAAGCGCTGATTGCGTTTGCAGCATGTAACAGTGCGCACCAAGCGTTCCTCAACAAAATCTCAGACATCGTATTCAAACAACAGCAAGAAAAACTGCTGAGCGCCTCAGCTGAAGCGCTGGTTGCCCTATTCACACAGGATGAACAAGACGCCCCTGCGGCTGCCGGTGAAGGCAATGTGGCCGTCTTCAAAATCAAAAACTCGCACGGCCTTCATGCTCGCCCAGGCGCGATGTTGGTGGCTGAAGCGAAGAAATTCGAATCAAACATTAAAGTCTCTAACCTTGATGGTGACGGCAAAGCAGTGAACGCGAAGAGCTTGATGAAAGTGATCGCGCTCGGCGTAAAACACGGTCACCAACTGCAATTTACCGCAGAAGGCCCAGATGCAGCACAAGCGCTGGAATCGATTGGCGCAGCCATCAATTCTGGCCTCGGTGAGTAGGGAGCGCGACATGACAAATAAAGTCGTCACCATCACGCTGAACCCAGCGCTGGATCTAACCGGTAGCCTAAGCACGCTCAACGTTGGCTCCGTCAGCTTGGTCAAAGAAGGCAACCTTCATGCCGCGGGTAAAGGGGTGAACGTTGCCAAAGTGCTGAGCGATCTCGGTGCAGAAGTCACCGTGACCGGTTTCCTTGGTCGTGATAATCAAGAAATGTTCTGCCAACTGTTTGCTGACATGGGCGCAAATGACCAATTCGTTCGTATCAATGGCGCAACGCGCATCAACGTCAAACTGGTAGAAGCCAGTGGTGAAGTGAGTGACATCAACTTCCCCGGCATTCAAGTGTTGCCAGAAGACATTGCCGTGTTTGAACGCACACTGATGGCATTGGCCGAAGAGCACGAATACTTCGTCATGGCCGGTAGCTTGCCCTCTGGCGTGTCGCCTGAGTTGTGTGCCTCGTGGATTGAAAAACTGCACAGCATGGGCAAAAAAGTGTTGTTTGATAGCAGCCGCGATGCGTTGGCTGCTGGCCTCAACGCGCAACCTTGGTTGATTAAACCAAACGACGAAGAGCTTTCTCAATTCGTGGGGCGTGAACTGCATACCCCACAAGAATGCCGCAGCGCTGCCGAACATCTGGCCGACAAAGGCATCGAGAATATTGTTGTGTCCATGGGTGCAGACGGCACCATGTGGTTCAACCAAGGCGTATGGCTTCATGCGAAGCCGCCTCGTATGTCTGTCGTCAGTACCGTAGGTGCGGGCGATACACTGGTGGCCGGTTTATGCTGGGGCCACATGCAAGCGATGAATAAAGAAGAACTGATCACGTTTGCCACTGCCCTCTCTGCCCTTGCGGTTACGCAGGTGGGTGTCGGTGTGCCAAACGCTGAACAATTAGTCACCCTACAACAACAAATCCAATTACAACCCGTTAGTGTTGCCGCTAACGACTAAGGACAGAAGGTCGCATCTATGAATATTGCCATTATTACTGCATGCCCGAGCGGCGTTGCAAATAGCATTATCGCTGCTGGTCTACTAGAACAGGCAGCCAAATCCCTGAACTGGACAGCCGCGGTGGAATGCCATTCATCCGTGCTGGAAGGACACACCCTCACTGATGCCGAAATTGCGGCAGCGGAACTGGTGATTGTCGCGGCAAACACGCCCGTCGACACCACACGCTTCGTGGGCAAAAATGTCTACCAAAGCGACATTTCAGCGTGCACCAGCGATCCTGTCGCGTACCTGAAAGCCGCAGCGGAGCAAGCCAGCGAACTGTCTGCTTCGGCGGCAACCACGTTTGCAGCGCCAGCGGCGTCTGCACCGGAAAGCGCCAAGAAGATCGTCGCCATCACCGCTTGTCCAACGGGTGTCGCGCATACGTTCATGGCGGCAGAAGCCCTGGAAGAAGAAGGCAAACGTCGCGGTTACCAAATTAAAGTGGAAACTCGCGGCTCAGTTGGGGCAAAAAACCAACTGACTGACCAAGAAATTGCCGATGCTGATTTGGTCATCATCGCAGCCGACATCGAAGTTCCTCTGGATCGTTTCAACGGCAAGAAAATGTACCGCACGAAAACAGGTCCTGCGCTGAAGAAAACTGCTGAAGAGATGGACAAAGCGTTCGTACAAGCCACGGTTTATCAACACGCGGGTTCAGCCAATGCGTCTGCTGCAACTGAAGAGAAAAAAGGCGTCTATAAACACCTGATGACCGGCGTGTCACACATGCTACCTGTGGTGGTTGCTGGTGGTTTGATCATCGCACTCTCCTTCGTATTCGGTATCGAAGCGTTTAAAGAAGAAGGCACACTGGCTGCTGCGTTGATGTCCATCGGTGGTGGCTCTGCTTTCGCACTGATGATTCCGGTGCTTGCTGGTTACATTGCGTTCTCCATCGCTGACCGTCCGGGCCTTGCTCCGGGTTTGATCGGCGGTATGTTGGCAAGCTCCATTGGCTCTGGCTTCTTGGGCGGTATCGCAGCAGGTTTCATCGCGGGTTACTCTGCAAAATTCATTGCTGATAAAGTGCAACTTCCACAATCCATGGAAGCCTTGAAACCTATCCTGATCATTCCGTTCCTCGCCAGTTTGGTCACAGGTTTGGTGATGATCTACGTTGTCGGTGGCCCGGTTGCTGGCATCATGTCTGCCATGACCGAGTTCCTCAACAACATGGGTTCAGCGAACGCGGTGTTGCTGGGTGTAATTCTTGGCGCCATGATGTGTTTCGACTTGGGTGGCCCTGTAAACAAAGCAGCATACACCTTTGGTGTGGGCCTACTGGCATCACAAACTTACGCGCCAATGGCTGCCATCATGGCTGCTGGCATGGTGCCTGCGCTGGGTATGGGCTTAGCCACCTTCTTGGCTCGCGATAAGTTTGAACCAAGTGAACGTGAAGCGGGTAAAGCCTCTTTTGTTCTGGGTCTGTGCTTTATCTCTGAAGGCGCGATTCCATTTGCAGCGAAAGACCCAATGCGCGTGATTCCATCGTGCATGGTGGGTGGTGCACTGACTGGTGCGTTGTCTATGCTGTTCGGCGCCAAACTGATGGCACCACACGGCGGCCTGTTTGTACTGCTGATTCCAAATGCGATCAGCCCAGTATTGATGTACTTGGTGGCGATTGCCGCAGGTACGGTAGTGACTGGTGTCGGTTACGCATTCCTGAAGTCTCGCGCTCAAGCCAAAGCCGCAGTGACTGCATAATCTTGATGAATTAAGCCAATCACCGATCTTGGCTAGCCAGTGAGTGACGCTCCTCTCACTGGCTTTTTTATTGGTTTCAATCCCCCACGCCGCCCCCTCGCGTAAATGGCGGCCATGAAAAAGCCAGCATCTCTGCTGGCTTTTCTTTTTGCTTCGCGTGTATCGCTCGCTTATTTGTGTTTCGGCTGCACGTATTGACGGCCAACATCTACCACCGCAACATCTTTAAAGAAGCTACGTCCCAGCAAAACTGGGAAGGTTAAGTGCGTGCGGTCGGCCAGCGTGAATTCGGTTTTCTCTTTCAGGTCACCAATTTCAATCCATGCCATCACAATAGCGCGGCGCTGTGTGCTGTCGGAGCTCGACTGACGAATGTGCACCCAACGCTCAACGGGCAGGCTCACTTCTTCACTTTTAATGCCGTCATGTTCGATACGGAATTTCACCCAATCTTTACCATCGCGCTCAAATGGCGTGATATCGACGGCACTGATGGACGATGTGGTTGCGCCTGTATCAATGCGTGCACGAAAGGTTTCTTTCAACCCCGGAACATAGACCCACTCTTTTTCACCTAAAATGAGTTTACCATCCGATGTTTTCGTCGCTTTCAGCACCACGACTTCTTTCTTCACTGATTGGGTTTCTGATTTCTTACCGGCCTTATCCTTGGCGCTCTCGGTTGCTTCCTGCTTAGGTTGTTCAACTTGAGTCTGTTCCTTCTTCTCTGCATCCGCCGTACGCTCGGTTGGTGTTGTCGCACACGCAACCAGACCGCCACTCAGCATCAAAGGAACCAGGAGTTTCCATTGTTGTTTCATTCATTCACCTAATCAAACTGCTAACTAACGTTATGAGACTTTAACTATCGCATCCGCCACATAAGGAATGTCTTTCTCCGTCAGACCTGCAATATTGATGCGGCCATCTGCCACACCGTAAATACCGAACTCTTCGCGTAAACGTGCCATCTGTTGTGGCGCGAAACCGAGGACAGTAAACATGCCCTTATGGCTTTCGATGAAGTCAAATTGTGACGTATTGTGTTGATTTCTCAACTCTTTACATAAGGTTTGACGAAGGCTTAACAAACGTTGTTGCATTTCACTCAGCTCTTGCTTCCAGATGGTTGTTAGCTGTTCGTTTTGTAACACCGTTTTGACAAGCGCCGCGCCGTGGTCCGGTGGCATGGTGTAAGTCGAGCGAGCCAGCGTCAACATTTTACCGCGCGCATTGGCGACATCGTTGGCCGTTTTGCCCAGCACGATCGCCACGCCCGTGCGTTCACGATACAAACCAAAGTTCTTCGAACACGATGACGTCACCAACATCTCTTCGACATGGCTCGCCATGTGACGTAGCCCTTTCGCGTCGTCGTCCAGACCATCACCAAATCCTTGATAAGCAATATCCACAAACGGAATGAACCCGTTTTTCTGCGACAGCGCGGTGATCGCTTGCCAAGCAGCAAAGTCGATATCTGCACCGGTTGGGTTGTGACAACAGCCGTGCAACAGCACCACATCTTTCGGGCCCGCGTGCGCGAGATCCGTCAACATGCGTTCAGTGTCGACCATCTTGGTCTCGCGACTGAAATAAGCGTAGTACTTCACTTTCAAGCCTGCCGCTTCCATCACCGGTTTGTGGTTCACATAACTCGGATCCGTGAGCCAGACCGTTGTTTCAGGTTGTGCCACACGCATAAGATCGCCCAACATACGCAGCGCACCACTCGCACCCGGGGTTTGAATGGCAGTCACACGTTCTGTGACTAACGATTCCCCCAGCACAAGATTGAGCATGCTGCGGTTAAACTCTTCACAACCGGCAAGGCCGACATAGGATTTGGTTTTCTGCGTGGCGACGACCCTATCTTGCGCTTGTTGAACCGCGCGCATGATGGGCGTTTCGCCTTGGCTATTTTTGTACACACCGATGCCGAGATCGACCTTTTCAGGACGAGGATCGTTTCGGTAAGCGACGGAAAGAGAAAGAATGGGATCTAACGTTGGTGTTGGTAAATGGGAAAACATGAAAGTCACAACCCTTTGAAATTCATCGTGACTTTCAGTAAACACTAGATAGGTAAAAACCTAAAGGTTTTTTTACAATTTGAAGTGGTGGATCACCTGATTGCTGCTGCCACGCCAGTGAAGGCTTGGGTCAGCCAGCTCTTTTTCGAACTTACCATCAATCAGTACGTCGATCAGGTCAACCAGCTCACGCTGTTCTGCACTCAATTCTGCCAACAGGTAACCCGTCCAGAGCCAGATATCTTTGCCCGGACACTCGCTTTTGACCCGCTTGACCAACTTCAACACCGATGCCACGTTTTGCGGATGCAGTGGATCGCCACCAGACAGCGACAAGCCACGACGTGGAATGCGGGTATCGTTGAGGTCATGGATGATTTGGTCTTCCAATGCTTGCGTAAATGGATGACCCGAATCCAACGACCAAGTACTTTGATTGTAACAACCGCGACACTGATGAACGCAGCCGGAAACGAACAGCGTGCAGCGCGTTCCCAGCCCGTTAACCACATCAATCGGATAGTATTGATGATAATTCATATTACAGATGTTTCACTCGACGTTTCACTTCTTCTTGTTTGCCGACGTTGAATGGACGTGCATCCGGGCTACCCAAGTAACCACATACACGACGAATCACCGACACTTTGCTTGGCTCATGGTTGCCGCATTTCGGACACACAAAGCCTTTGCTGGTACAGTCGAATTCACCGGTGTAACCACACTCGTAGCACTCATCAATCGGCGTGTTGGTGCCGTAATAAGGAACGCGGGTGTAGCTGTAATCCCAGACGTTTTCCAACGCTTCAACGTTGCGTTGCATGTTCGGGAACTCACCGTAACAAATGAAACCACCACTTGAGATGTGTGGGTACGGCAATTCGAAATCGATCTTGTCGTATGGGTTCACTTTTTTCTCAACATCCAAGTGGAAGCTGTTGGTGTAGTACCCTTTATCGGTCACACCAGGAATCACACCGAACTCTTTGGTATCAATGCGGCAGAAGCGGCTGCACAAGTTTTCACTTGGTGTACCGTACAAGCTAAAGGCGTAGCCTGTTTCTTCTTTCCATGTGTCGACCGCTTCACGCAGTTTACGAATGATGTTCACCGCGTGTTCACGCAGTTCGCTGTCATCAAACACGTGTTTTCCTTGGCCAAACAACGCGTTCATGGTTTCATGCACACCGATGTAGCCCAATGAAATCGACGCACGACCGTTTTTGAAGATGTCCGCAATCGAGTCGTTCGCATTCAGGCGCACGCCACACGCACCTTCCATATAAAGGATTGGCGCCACACGTGCTTTGACATTTTCCAAGCGGTGGATACGGGTTTCCAATGCGCGACGTGCCAGTTTGAGTTTTTCATCCAACAACTCGTAAAACTTGTTGAGATCGCCTTTCGCACGAATCGCAATACGCGGTAGGTTCAAACTCACCACGCCCAAGTTGTTACGGCCTTCATGAACCAATTCTCCGTTCTCTTCAAACGTGTTCAAGAAGCTACGACAACCCATTGGCGTTTTGAATGAGCCAGTGACTTCGACCACTTTGTCGTAGTTCAGAATGTCTGGGTACATGCGTTTGGTTGCGCAATCTAGTGCCAATTGTTTGATGTCGTAGTTTGGATCGCCCGCTTTATGGTTCAGACCATCTTTGATGGCAAATACCAATTTAGGGAACACGGCCGTTTTACGGTTTTTGCCCAAGCCCGCAATGCGGTTTTTCAGGATCGATGTTTGGATCAAACGCGATTCCCAGCTGGTGCCCAAACCAAACCCCAGTGTCACGAATGGTGTTTGGCCGTTCGCGGTGTGCAGGGTGTTTACTTCGTATTCCAGTGATTGGAACGCGTCGTAACACTCTTTCTCAGTGCGTACTTTGGCAAACTCTTCCGGATCGCGAATGTCCCACTCTTTCGCAATCGCCAGATGTTTTTGGTAACTGGCAGAGACGTAAGGTGCCAGCACTTCATCAATGCGGTTGATGGTTGTGCCGCCGTAAATATGGCTCGCCACTTGTGCGATGATCTGCGCAGTAACAGCCGTTGCGGTCGAAATGGATTTCGGCGTGTCAATTTCCGCGTTACCCATTTTGAAGCCGTGTGTCAGCATGCCTTTTAGATCAATCAACATACAGTTGAACATCGGGAAGAACGGCGCGTAATCGAGATCGTGATAATGCAGGTCGCCCTCTTCGTGCGCTTGAACGATGTCACGCGGCAGAATGCGAGTTTTCGCATAGTGCTTGGCCACGATACCCGCCAGAAGGTCACGTTGAGTCGGGATAACTTTACCGTCTTTGTTCGCGTTTTCGTTGAGCAGATCCGCATTGCTCTCTTGAATCAGGCCTTCGATCTCCTGCGTCAGTTTGCTCTGCTTCTCTCGTGCCACGTCGCGGTCATGTCGGTACTCGATGTATGAACGAGCTAATGCTTTGTACGGCCCTTGCATTAGCTCGTTCTCTACCAGTGTCTGAATTTCTGCGATTCGAACTTCTTCGTACTCTTTGAGTTTGAGTTCGACTGCCAATGCAACATTCAATGCGTAAATCGCGATTTCACTGTTGACTTCTTCCGCTGCACTTTCGACTGCAGCTTGGATACGATCTCGGTTAAACGGGGCTTTTGAGCCATCACGTTTGATTACGATAGGTTTCACCTTTTCTCCTTACCCCAGCATATTCACAGGATTATCCACAAATACACTATATAGGGCTTACCTTTATCCAAACGACACTATATGTTGTGTCGTATTAAACGAGATGACCCAATGGAAAGTATTGATTTAGATCAACGAATTTGGGGCTATGGACAAGAACAAATCGATCTTATAGCTTGAAGTCTCAAAGCGAAAAGAAACCCTGCAAACGCCATTTTTTGTGATAAAAATTATTGCTTTTTGTGGAACACTGTCCGCACCTGACCTCAACGAGATCGACGAGAAGAGCCATCATGAAAACGAACAAAATTGCCACAGTTTTAGCGTCCACCATACTGCTAATTTCCTCTCACTGTGTGTCCGCGCAAAGTTTGTCAATCAGTAGTTGGAATATTGAATGGTTGACGTTGAATGCGTCCGCACCTGTGGATAAAAGCAAACGCACCAGCGAAGATTTTGCCGCGCTGAGCAAACATTTCCACACGGTCAATAGTGATGTGTTGGCGTTTCAAGAAGTCGACAGCGTGCAGGCCATCCAGAACGTGGTGGGTTCGGCGTATCAAATCGTGCTCTCGGATCGCGCGCAGCCTGCGCACGAACAGCATCAGTTTAAAGACCTCAATCAGTACACCGGCTTTGCAATACGCAACACCGTGCCGTTTAGTGACCCAGCCGATGTTGACCTGTATGGCAAACGACACCACAAATTGCGCTTTGCAGCTTATATCGTGTTGTACCCAGACTCGCCGCAGCCCGTGCATACGTTGTCAGTGCATTTAAAAGCGGGTTGTTCCGGGAAGTTTCGCGCTAACCAAACCAGTTGCCAAACGTTGCTGACACAAGGCAAAGCACTCAATGCGTGGATCAAACAGCGGGAAGCCAATCAGCAAGCGTATGTCATTCTGGGCGATTTCAACCATAACCTCGCCTACCGTGGGGATTGGTTATGGCAAACCATGACGCAAGGCACCCTCATTGAACCCACGCTTGCCAGCCGCCAAACACCCGCGACCTGTAAAGTGCGCTCGCGCCAGCAGCCGAATCAACTGCATCAATTTCGTTCGTTGATCGACCACATCATCGTCAGCTCAACGCTTAACGCAAGCGACACACAACAAGTGAATTTCGAGAGCCAAGACGTGTTGCGTTACGCACTGAGTGACCATTGCCCATTGCGCAGTGAACTGCAGTGGTAACCAGCGCTTACCGATTCAACGACTGAATCCAAGGCCCACCTAAATCCAAGACAAAAAAAGCCCCACCGTTGACTGGCGGGGCAAGACACAAGTTACTTGAAACTTTTGTTGTGGCATTGAGCCTCATGATTGAGGTTCAATACGTTTTTTCATCACCACAAAGTATAGGACGGGAATCACCACCAAGGTTAATATTGTTGAGACAAATATCCCAAAAATCAAACTGATAGCCAATCCGTTGAAGATCGGGTCATCCAGAATGAACAGTGCACCAATCATCGCCGCCAATGCGGTCAGCATAATCGGCTTTGCCCTCACCGCCGCCGATTGAATCACCGCTTCAGAAAACGCCACACCCTGCTCGACCTGCTGATGAATGAAATCCACCAGCAAAATCGAGTTACGCACGATGATCCCCGCTAAAGCGATCATGCCAATCATCGACGTTGCCGTGAACTGTGCGCCAAGCAACGCATGCCCCGGCATCACACCAATGATGGTCAGCGGAATCGGTGCCATGATGATCAGCGGCACCACATAGGATTTAAACTGCGCAACGACGAGCAGATAGATCAGAACCATCCCCACCGCATAAGCGATGCCCATGTCACGGAACGTTTCATAGGTGATGGTCCATTCCCCATCCCACAAGACCGCGACGCCACTCAGGCCATCCGGTTGGTGAATGTAGTTCTGGTCGAGGTTCATCTGTCCCTCAAGCGCAGACCCAATGTTGAACATGCCGTACAGCGGGCTGTCAATGGCGCCGGTCATGTCGCCCACCACCATCACCATCGGCACCATGTTTTTGTGCACGATGTAATCTTCCATTCGCGTCTGCGTGACGCTGACCAGTTCAGATAGCGCGTAAGCCTGCCCGCTCTGGTTGGACACATGCATGTTCAGCAGTTGCACCAAACGTATTTTGGCGGTTTCACTGGCTTGGATCTGCACCGGAATCGGGTATTTGTTGTGTTCACTGTGCAGGTAAGTCACTGGCTTTCCGCCAACGGCCGTGGCTAAGGCGTCCACAATCGATGCATACGGGACGCCCAAACGCGCCGCTTTGCTGCGGTCGATCGTCACCTGCCATTTCTGATGCGATTCCGGCAGATACATATCGACGTCGACAATATCCGGTGTCGCCCGGAAAATTTCACGCACCTGACGCGCCGCCTGATTGCGAATTTCCGGAGTTGGGCCATACACTTCGGCCAAGATTGGCGACCATACTGGCGGCCCCGGCGGCACTTCAACCACTTTCACCTTACCGCCAAACTTCAGAGCAACTTGGCTTAGCACAGGGCGAATGGCGCTGGCGATCGCATGACTGTCGCGGTCACGCTCCTTACGTCCCACCAAATTGACTTGAATGTCGCCCTGATTGGCTTGCTCTCGCATAAAGTAGTGACGAACCAGTCCATTAAAGTTGATCGGCGCCGCCGTCCCGGCATAAATCTGGTAACCCGTCACTTCAGGGACCTTGTTCAGTTCCTGTCCCATGTCGAACAACACGCGCTGGGTACGTTCAAGCGACGTCCCTTCCGGCATATCCAACACCACTTGAAACTCCGATTTGTTATCAAACGGCAGCATTTTCAGCACCACCGCCTCAAACACGGGCAGCAAGACCGAACCGACGATCAACGCGAACACCGCGAGCAGTAGCATCAAGCGGTTACGAGTTTGATGTTGGGCGGTGACAAACGGCGTCATAATACGGTGGAATACGGAACTCACCGCGGTTCCTTCATCCTTGTGGTGGGTGGGTTTGAGCAGATGCCCAGCCAACCAAGGGGATATGACAAATGCCACGGCCAGAGAAATGAGCATCCCCATCGACGCGTTAATCGGAATCGGGCTCATGTACGGCCCCATTAAGCCGCTGACAAACGCCATCGGCAGCAACGCCGCGATCACCGTAAGCGTGGCCAGAATGGTCGGCCCGCCCACTTCATCCACCGCAGATGGAATCAATTCGGCCAGTTTGCGTTTGCCCATCGCCATATGACGGTGAATGTTCTCCACCACCACGATCGCATCATCGACCAATATCCCAATGGAGAAGATCAACGCGAACAGTGACACGCGGTTGAGGGTAAACCCCCACGCCCATGACGCAAATAAGGTGATCATCAAAGTCACCATCACCGCCAGCCCCACCACAATGGCTTCGCGCCACCCCATGGTGAGCAATACCAGAATCACGACCGCAGTGGTGGCAAAGGCCAGCTTACCGATCAGGGTGTTACTTTTATCGGCGGCGGTTTTTCCGTAATCACGCGTGATGTCAACATGGATGCCATGCGGGATCAGCTGGTTTTGCAGTGCCGCCACGCGGGCTTCCACCGCTTTGGCCACATCGACTGCGTTTTCACCGCTCTTCTTGGCAATCGCCAGAGTGACGGCCGGATAGATCCCGTTTTTGTCACTGGTCCAGACATTCTGGGTTGCAGTGTCAACGCCAAGTTCAATGGTCGCAATGTCTTCCAAATACACAGGGAATCCATTGTGCACACCCACCACCAACTGTTTGACGTCCTCGACATGTGTCAAAAATTGACCAATTTGTAGTGGCAGGGTTTGGTTGTCACTGGTCAATGCGAGCATGGAAGAGCGACGATTGGCAGCGAGCAAGCTTTGATTGAGTTGATCGATGGTGATGCCAAAAGCGTTCATTTGGGCAGGATCCAGCCGCACATCAACGATGGTGTTGTGCCCACCCACGGTGTAAATATCGCGCGTGCCTTGAATGCGCTTGAGTTCAGTTTCTAACCCATGCGCAACTTGAGTCAGTTGCTGTTGATCCGACTGTCCGCTGCGGTCCGACAAGGTAATCGTGACAATCGGAACATCTTCAATCCCTTTGGGTTTGATAATGGGTTCCCCGACGCCAACCCCCGCAGGCATCCAGTCTTTATTGGAATAGAGCTTGTTGTAGATGCGCACCACGGCATCGTTGCGTGAGACACCCACTTTAAAGATCGCAACAATCATCGCGCCATCCGGCTGGGAAAAGGAATAGAGCTTATCGATGCCTTGGATTTCAGAGATCACCTGTTCAGCCGGCGTCGTCACTAAACTCTCAACTTCGGCTGGCGTCGCGCCCGGGAAAGGAATATAGACATCAGCAAATGTCACATCGATTTGAGGCTCTTCCTCTTTGGGAGTGATGATGACTGCAAACAGCCCCATCAGTAAGCCAACCAACGCCAGTAAAGGCGTCATGGCCGAATTTTGAAAGGCCGCAGCAATGCGACCCGAAATACCGAGTCGTTTGTCCATCTCATTGCCCTTCTGCTGGGAGTAACGTAGTCGCAATGACATCACCGATTTCCAAACCCGACAGCACTTCCACCGCATCGCCGTAGGTTTGACCCAAACGAATCGGATTCAGGATTCGCGCCTCATTGACGATGCGATACACCGCACTCAGTTCCGCACGGCGAATGACCGCAGCGCTGGGGATCAACAGCACGTCCCGGCTGCTGTACTGAAAATCAGTTTTGACCCACATTCCCGGCATCAACAATGGCGTGTTGTCTGGCAACGATAAACGAATGTTGAAATTGTGAGATTGAGGGTCAGCGTAACGAAATAAGCTGTAGTTCGCTGGTGTGACAACGTCACCAGATGGCGACCGTACATGGAACTGCGCCACCGCTTGCACTTTATCCTGATAGCGCTGCGGAATGTCCGTTTCAATTCTGAGTTTTTCCAGTGAAAAACCACTCACCAACGGCGTTCCCGGCGCGACCGTTTCACCCAGTTCCACATGACGCTGCGTGACCACGCCAGCATAGGGTGCTGTGATATTGGTGTACCCCAGCGACTCTTTGGCTTGAGCCACCGCAGCCTGAGCTGATTTCACGGATGCTGCTGCGCTGCGAGCACGCGCTTCAGCCGAATCCATTTGATCGCGCGAGATCGCGCCTTTAGGAAACAACTGGCGATAACGGTTCACTTGAGCCTGCGCTTCGCGGTTTTGCGCCAACGCACTGGCCAATTGCGCCTGCGCCGCATCCAAAGATGCCGATTGCTGCACATCACTGATTTCAAGCAGCACTTGGCCTTGCGCCACGTGATCATTCACATCCACAAATACGCCGATCACGCGACCGGATGTTTGCGCCGCCACCGTGCCTTGATTCACCGGCGCCACGACGCCATCCAACTGAATGACCTGCGGCAGACGTTCTGTCTTCACCGTGTAAAAGCCAGTCCCCTCGGTGGCATGCACCCCACTCACCAAGCTCAGTGCCGCCAGAATAGACAAAGTTAACCCTTTCATCGTGTCAATCTCCTTTGACATTCAGCCCTTTAAAGCGCAGAGATGGCCTATCATCTCCCTCGCGAGATCACGTCATGATGTTCGCAATCATCCGTTGAATCACTTTGCGGCGAAAACAAGACACGATGTCGGGAAAGGTTCGTGTGTTTACGCCGTTTGTGTGTGATGCTCTGGATGTTGTTTGGCACGCAGTACCAGATTAGTCACACCGAGGCCAACCATCATGCACGCAAAAAACACCCACACGCCTGGATTGCCCAACGCCAAACTCGACACCGCAGGTCCTGGGCAAATGCCTGCCAATCCCCAACCCACCCCGAAAATTGCCGCGCCACTGAGTAGACGTGAATCGATCGCGGTGTTCGTCGCGAGACAAAATTTCTCGGCATTCACGGGTTTATGTTTCGGTTTAATCAAGAAAAAATACGCTGGCATAAACACCAGTAACGCGCCACCCATCACAAACATTAAGCTCGGATCCCAATGACCTGTCACATCGAGAAAGCCTGTGACTTTCGCAGGATCCGCCATACCTGAAATCACCATGCCCAAGCCAAATAATAGCCCAGCCACCAGCGACGTTAATCGAAACAAAGCCTGATTCATTCTGATTCCCCACCAACGCTTTTAAATAAGATGCAAACGAACAAATACCGTCATTGCGGCAACAACCATAAAGACACAGGTGGCGACTATTGAACGTTTTGACAATCGACCGATGCCGCAAATGCCATGTCCACTGGTGCAACCATTACCCAAACGTGTGCCGACGCCAACGAGCAAACCCGCCGCCGCTAACCACCACACATGGGAGTCAAACTGTGCTGGCATCTGCTTATCAAAGGCCATCACACCGAAGACGCCACCACTGATCATGCCGACCACAAACAACAAGCGCCACGCAAAATCACGTGATTTCGGCGTCATTAACCCCGTTAAGATGCCGCTGATACCGGCAATTTTTCCGTTCATCAGTAACAAAATGGTTGCCGAAATCCCTAACAACACGCCGCCAAACAAAGATTCCCAAGGCATGGTGAACGTCATAATGTCCTCTTTTTATTTCTCTAAATTTGAAAGATTTAACCACAAAACACGGTTTGTAAGCTCTGAATCAACTGCGCCACGCGCGTATCGGCCAACGAATAGAATACCTGTTGCGATTCCTTGCGCGCTTCAATCAGTCCATGCTTTCGTAATACCGTTAAATGTTGAGAAAACGCTGACTGGCTGAGTGCCGAGCTTTGTTGTAATTGCCCCACACCCACCTCGCCTTTTGTCAATTGACAGAGCACCATCAAACGTTCCGGATGCGCCAAAATTCTAAGTAGTTCAGATACTTCTTCCGCATTGGACTTCATTTGATCAATATTGACGGCTTCCATCACTTTCCCCTTCATAAACTTGTTTTTTAGATAATACTAATAAACGTAGTTTAGTCAAACCTTATTTAGTTATATCGAAATTAGCTCAATTAACATTAGACAATACTAATTTATGTAACTATAGTAAATCCAACATCCAACGGAGGGTATTCTCATGACCATTGAAAATGGCGTACGAATTGTCGCGGGCAGCATGGTTTTGCTGTCGCTACTGTTGACAGTGTTTGTTCATCCGAACTTTATCTGGCTCACCGTGTTTGTTGGTGTGAATCTCATTCAAAGTGCGTTTACCGGGATTTGCCCAGCAGCCTATTTTTTGAAGAAACTTGGGTTTAAATAGTCAGTTCACACTGAAATTCGATACATCAGTTGAGCTAGAAAAATTTGGAGTAAACTATGACTAAGATTGTGATTATCGGCGGTGTTGCCGGCGGGGCTTCTGCGGCAGCGCGTGCGCGTCGTTTGAGCGAAGATGCGCAAATCATTATGTTTGAACGGGGCCCTTTCGTCTCGTTTGCCAACTGCGGCTTGCCCTATCACATCGGTGATGACATCAAAGAACGAGCCAATTTGCTACTGCAAACGCCAGAAAGCTTTTTGGCACGCTTTAATGTCGATGTCCGCGTCATGAATGACGTGGTTCGCATTAACCGTGCAGACAAAACCATCACCGTTCGCAACCTGCTGGATCAATCTGAGTACGAAGAAAGCTACGACTTTCTACTGTTGAGCCCAGGCGCTGGCCCGATTGTGCCGCCAATCCCAGGGTTGGATAACCCACTCACCCATTCGCTGCGCAACATTCCAGATATGGACCGTATTTTGGAAACCATTCAGATGAACCAACCCGACCATGCCACCGTTATTGGTGGTGGCTTTATCGGTTTGGAGATGATGGAAGCGTTCCACCAATTGGGCATCAAAACCACGCTGATTGAAATGGCCGATCAAGTGATGACACCCGTTGACCGAGAAATGGCAGGCTTTGCCCACGCAGAAATTCGCGCTAAAGGCATCGACTTGCGCCTCGGTGTGGCGCTGCAAGCGGTCGAGTTCAAGCCAACGACCTCAATGCCAAGCATCGATTCTGGTGAGAATACCGAGCATCAACACATGAATGGTGAACTCGATCTGACGCTGAGCAATGGAGAAACGCTGACCACTGATATTCTGATCATGGCAATTGGTGTGCGCCCAGAAACCAAACTCGCCGCTGAAGCAGGCCTGCACATCGGTGCGCTGGGCGGGATTGAGACCAACGAATCCCTACAAACTAGCGATCCAAGCATTTATGCCGTGGGCGATGCGATTGAAGAAAAAGACTTTGTAACGGGTCAATCGACCTTAGTGCCACTGGCTGGCCCTGCCAACCGTCAAGGTCGTATGGCCGCAGACAACATGCTGGGTCGCAGCGAAACCTATCAAGGCACGCAAGGCACCGCGATCTGTAAGATCTTCGACTTGGCTGTGGCTTCTACTGGTAAAAACGAGAAGCAACTCAAACGTGCGGGTATCGCATACGAGAAAGTCTACGTTCATACCGCGAGCCACGCGAGCTACTACCCGGGGGCTGAAATTGTGTCTTTCAAAATGCTGTTCGATCCAACATCAGGCAAGATTTTCGGCGCTCAGGCCGTGGGTAAAGATGGCATCGACAAACGTATCGACGTTATGGCGGTTGCGCAGCGTGCGGGCATGACCGTTGAACAGTTGCAACATCTTGAACTGACTTACGCGCCACCTTACGGCAGCGCAAAAGACGTCATCAACCAAGCCGCATTTGTCGCCACCAACCTCATGAAAGGTGATGCAAAAGCGATTCACTTTGATGAAATCGACAGCCTTACCGATGAACAGCTGCTACTCGATGTGCGTAATCCGGGCGAACTGGACAACGTAGGTTATCTGCCGGGCGCCATCAACATTCCAGTCGACCAACTGCGTCAGCGCATGAACGAACTGCCAAAAGACAAAGAAATCATCATCTATTGTCAGGTCGGTTTGCGCGGCAATGTCGCCTATCGTCAGCTCGTCAACAACGGCTACAAAGCACGCAACTTGCTCGGTGGTTACCGCACTTACGCGTTTGCCAAAGCCTAACGTTTTCCGCTTTCTCGTAAGCCAAACAGCCAGCATCAAGTGCTGGCTGTTTCTCATCAAATTCAATCTCTTGATTGTTTCGCATGTTATCAAGATATTCTCAAACGATTGGCATACATTTAAACATTCACAGTTTATTTTCATCTCATAATTCATTCATTTTTAACATATTTCTATTGATGGAGATATGGTGTTGAGATTGAATTGGATCGCTTTTCAAGAATAGTCTTATATCGCCCGCATTCATAGCGTCTGAAAATACGCTATCGTTATCAGCGTCTACTTTTGGACAAGACGAAGCAACTCGGCGAAAACCATTGACGTCTTAATTTTTCAGGAAGATTCAACCATCTGTTCATTCAATTGGTTGATAAATAAACACTCTGCTCGCTGATTATATTTATAACTTTTTTGTTATTTAGGAAAACTTGAATATGACCGAGTCAGTCGAACTTACCTTTATCAATGACGGCAGCTACTTTCACTTTAAGCTGCACGGTGAAACAATACTCTCTATTGATAGCTCGATTATTGATCACGCAAAAGCAGAAGATATCTATATCGGCCTTCTACGAGCAATGTGGAGCATGTTAGGTTAGCCACCTAATCATACGCACTAATTTCATTAACAACCTTCAACTCGCTGCATGCCAGCTCTCAATATAACAAAAGGCCATCGATTGATGGCCTCCTCAAAATAAACATGTCACACACTCCTCATATTTTCAATAAGGACCCTGTGACCATGTATAGCGCTCGAAAATCAGCGACTGACAACATTTTGCTCAAGGTTATCTAATTCCTCTGTATTGCAAGCGAATGAAAAAATCCAGTGTATGCCCACTCTGGTCATTCACCAACCTGACTTCCCTAGGTCGCGTATTCAATTTGACATAGAGTTTATGACGATAGTCCTCAGAATGACCAAAACCTTTATTCGCATGCCATATCGGGAGTACGAGGCTTAGTTCATCATTTGACTACGATGAAAAAAACTGTCACCTACAACCGGACTGAGCATACTGGAAATAGATTGCATCATTAAATCATAGCTTCAAACATCAATGTCACTTGCCCTGACCATTCACTTCCGGGTTGTTTGACCATCGTTTCAACGTCTTCCTTGAACACACTGAAGTGAACCATAGAATTAGTTTCAAAAAGATAAGCCATCGGGTAGAAGTACTGAAAGATAGCGATATTTGACAAATAGTAATCTTTCACTTCTTCTCCGCCTTCTCCAACCCGTAAGCCTGGTATTGTGATTTGGGTATTTAATGGAATCTCGGAACCATCGTTGCTGTTTTTTAGAGCACATCGTGTCCCCGAATCATATTGACACAACAAACTGATCCTTACAGGGCCTGATGTCGTTAAGTTGAAATCCACATCACGACTTAACTTCGATGGTACACGGCCGCCATTTAACCATTGCGTCCATCCGCCAAATGGCTCAAGTGTTACCGCCTTGCGATAATCAGGTATTGTCACATTAAATGAATGCTGAACAGTGACCGTGAATGCAAAGCGAACTTCACTTGACCTATAATAATCAGCATAAAAATCAATATCTCCCCCATTTCCGACCGTATATACCACTTCACCATGATAGACACCATTCGGCACACCAAACGCGTCAGGAGTGAGTAGCTCATAACCGAAACTGACAGAAGAAAACCAATAGTAACCATTAATATCATTACCAAATTCATCTGCTCTATCATTAAGCCAACAATCACTCACAGCATTAGGTAGTCCCCAAGATGCTTTGACTGTCGTAGGACCATGAACTAAACCATATAGCTCACATCCTCCACCTATTACGGATGGCCAAAATTCAGGGAGAGGTTGTTTTCCTGGCACCATGGGTTCCCAGAGTGCAGTAGCAAAGGTGTTCAAGCGAAAACGTACATCCACAATACGGTCATCTCCGACCCTCTGTAATTTGACGTCACGATATTGTCCATCCACTTTCACTCGATACATATGCTCGGGACGATTGCTATCTTGCAACAATGTTTTTTTAGCCTCTACGCCATTAGTTTTTATACTAAAGATACCTTTTGAGGCACAGATATTAGGCAAATCTTCGCAGAACCCCGTTGAAGGGGTCGTGTTCACAAACTCTCTGACGTTCGGTGAATCTGCAGATGGTTTATATTCCGCTGTAATATCAACAGTGACAGTAGAGGCAATAGCTTGAAAGGCAACCATCAGTGGAAAAAATAAAAATATGGCAATAAATTTCATATTGAACCTAAATAAAATAATATCGAAAACAACAGTTGATACATTTCAACTCAGTTGCAATTCATCCTTGAATAAAAATAAGTTTCACAACCTAATCAGGAGCAAAACAAGTCACTTCACACGATTGATAAAATATCGTGGATGTACAAACGAGAATTCAAATCATCCAGAGATTCTATGAGAACATACCGATGCAAGAAATAGGACTGGTCTTAATTTAACCAGCCCTATTCATTAGGGAGTTCTCATTTGAGATTGTTTAGTGCAAGCTGTTGTTCACAGCGGAGGTCACCCGCAAACAACATATCATGTTCTGAATCTTGAGATGGGTCTAAATAAATCTCACATTCCTGTCCATCAGGATGCTTGATTGAAACGACTGGATTATGTGCATGCATTTCTAACGTGAAGAAACCATCTTGGTGCGTCACTGCTCGACCAGCGTGATTCACCACACGGACTCCCCCCTGCGGTGTTCCCTTTGCGTCAATGATACGCCCCATCACCGTTACGGTTTTCATTATCCGTACTTTTTGGTATTCCACACCGCCTCTATTTATTTGATATTGAATCTGATTCGGCCAAACCTGTAACGCGGGGCCATTTGTATCGAGAACATTCAACTCGATTTGACCCTTTTCCCATGCGTTTACCGGAATGACATTACGGCCATGACGCAGTATCATTGTGCTTCTGTTTTGATAAGCAACTAATTCTACATTTGGGTCATCAGAGTCCACGTCAATAATGATGCCGCCACCATTACGTAGGTACTCTTTACTTACCGCCACCTCTCCTTTGCCTAAAACCACGGAGCTATCCAAATTCATCCCTGCCGCCAAAGTATTCTGAGTCGTATATTGCCCCCACAAACTACCGTTTGCATATTGACTATCATAACGTCCCGTTGCACTGACACCCGCACCATAACGATCTGCACTCACTGTCGCAGAACCCGAAGTAAAGGGTCCATCTCGCCATCTCTTGTCAATCGTTGCAGACATATATGCATCACGAGAACCTTTGGCGTCATTCCGGCTACCAATCGCAACGCTCGCACGGTCGTTTTGATTGCCTAGAGAGAAGCTGATGCTCAGATCCGCACCCCAATTGCGATCTGAAGATGATTGCGAATAGGGTCGGTCAAATACCGACAACCGCCAACTCACATCGGTTCCTAACAAGGTTTGTTTGGTCCCATAGCCTAGGTCGTACCCATATTCACCTCGACTATTTCGTGAAATACGAGCGTTCACCGACGAATAAGTATCTAACCTTTGGTTCAGGGATAAACTAGTATTTGTATTCCTTGAAGTCACCGTATCGTCACCATACGTATCCCATCGCTGACTATGGTTGGCAATTAATGAACCAGTTGTATATCGCCAAACAGCTTGAGTGTTATAGCCATAACTAGATTGATTGCTATGATATACATTACCAAAAAAATTGAATTCATCGTTTGTTTTCCAATCTACCGCGATGCCTTTCTGTAATTCCGAACCAATATTATGGATAGCAAGAGATCCAATTAAATTAGAATCCAACAAATAATTGACACTACCACCTAGCATCATATCGCTATGGTTTTCAGCGCTATTGTTTAACAGATTGGTACTTTTCCCAGCAAATATATTGTATTTCATTCTTTGTGCAGTGTTATTCCAACCCAAAGGTTTATGTACCATTTCACTCGAACGAGAAATTTCTTTACCGTCTTCTAGAATAACCACATCAATCTCATAGACGCCTTGCGGCAATGATGTTGTGTCCAGAACTTGCAGGCCAGGTAGTACGGATTGACTGTTAATCAACACACCATTTCGATAGATTTCAGCAACACTATCGCGATTTGCCGAAATGTATATTGGATATAGACTCGGGTTATTTTCTGAAATATAAAGTGCATCCGAAGACCCCATCATGACGCCAAACATCGTCTGCAGTCTACCGCCATTCGTCGTTGGTTGACGTAAAACGCCTAAACTATCGGGAGTAAAGAAACCAGCTCGAACATATTGCCCTTGGCGCTGCTTTTTTACATACAACGAATTCATGGCATAGTTCAGTTCTGAATCATGACTGCGATCAACCATCCCTTGTCCTAATACAGTCCACTGACCAATACTACTTTCCATATTGAAACGCCACCCCATACTTGGGTCGCGGTCACCCTGTGCACTCAAGCTAAAATGATTGGTGATCATCATGCCATAACTCCCACTTTCAGGGAGCGCCAACCAACGGTCGTCATTGGCATTGTCGTTGTTACTCACCAACACCAGTTGTGCGGTTTCCAAGTTATAACTGACTGCTAATAAGTTTGGCGGACAACTTTGATCACACTTCCCCAGAGAAATAGGTTCAAAAAATGCCTGTTTCCATTTATCCCGTTCAAAGTCGCTGTATTCACTGTCATAGCTATCAATGAAGTTTAAAATTTGCACAGTATTATCCGATGATAATATAACCATTGCATCCCCAAGTGTCTTTTTATCAAGTACAACACGTGCGGAAACAGGAGAGCCAAAGAAATGATCTTGAAAATCTTCAGGTAAATTATTTACCTGTTCATACAGAGATAATTCAACTTCACTTTGCACAGCCGTACTAAAAACACTTGTAGTCAATAACACCACAAAGATTACAAATAACATCATACCAAACTCAGATTAGCTAATAAAAAAGGGCGCAATGCCCTTCCTTGTCATATTTCAACTAACGTTGTTATTTAATTCTTAATATAGTTAATTCTATTTTGCGTCAAACATCATAATGACTCGGCCGCTATAATCCCCTGCCACGACATTTGTATCAGGCGAACCCACAGATAGTGGCACAACAAGGCCGTTTTGAGTCGATGCTTCGGCAGCGGTCAACACTTCGACAGCATTCGCTTGACCAACACCAAGTGCTTTGCTGTTCACAGAAACTTCCAGCGCAACAGAATCAGTACCGTTGCCATGAAGCATTTCTGGGACAGCAGATAAATACGCATCAATCGAACCAACACTGTTGTGCGCACGGAGACCATTTGAGCTATTTGTAACGAACTGTCCATTGACAGGGTCATAGGTAAGATTCATATCAACCCATGAACCTTCTTTCACAACATAAAAGGTGTTTGCTGGCACGTTAGCTTTGACATCAAATTCAAGGGGTGTTGCATAGGCAGTCCCCACAGAACACAAAGCGATTGTTAAAGCTGAAAATTTTACTACGTGTTTAAACATGGTATTTCCTCTGTTCATTTAAAATATTTAAAGGTTTGCTTTTATTTAAAGATCGCCAAAGGCCATCTTGGTTTTTTTTCGCCCTTCAACTAATGTGAATTGAAAACTCTTTCCTTTCATTTTATTGAGGGTCATCGAAGTTCCAGGGCGGATGTGATGCACACGATATGTGTGGCAATTCGTTAATTTTTCACTACATTCTGCATATGCATCAAAAATAATCGTGCTATTGCCATGATTCGTAAAAACTGCATATTTATCGGTTTCATTAATATGCGTGTCATAGACTGATTTCTTAGGTTTAACGGTAACAATCGTTCCATAGCCCGTCATAATCGTGACACCCGCGGTGACCTCTTTTTTGTAACTCGTCAAATCATCTTCATCTAAGCCAAACCCCATTGTGCCGTCGGGGACCACAGGCACATAACGAACACGGTAATAACGTTCAGCCTCTCGACTTCCTACTGTCAACATTCGGTTTATTTGCATCCCCGATGCTGGAACTATCATTCTGTCCGGGCTGGCGACCAAACCACTGCCTTTTCCACTCAGTAGTTGCTCTCGATCGATCACTTTCTCTTGAGCGTTGCCATCATGATCAAATTCAATTTCAGCAACATTAATCCTGACGTAACCTGTACTGCTTCCACTATTTCTGATTTGCTTAATCAGAGTATTTCTCTCAGGTTCAATGAAATCGTACATCGCACCAACATGTATTGCTGGGGCAGCAAAGACTGATGTAGACATAACAATCCCAATCCCCATTAATAGCTTTTTCATCACAGCCTCTCGGTAAAAACACTTCGCGGAACAACTCATCTGACCTGTCCTTCCGCTGTGGTTGTATTTTGTATAATTGTATTGGCCAGATATATGAGACTATTCTTAAAAATAACCGTACAAGATAACGATCCATTTTCTATTGCAGACCACTGATGAGGCACAAAGAAAATGGTAAGTTCGTTGAATTTAAATTACTAAATGGTTCAAAGAGGACGCAAAGATATGACCAATCTCAACATCATGATTTTGGATGATCACGAGCTGATATTAAGAGGGATGTTAGATTTACTGAAAGACAATCAAACTTGTGAGGTCGTTGGGACTTACACAGCCAGTCAAAAGCTCATCGCTGACCTGAGAACTCAGAAAGTTGATGTCATTGTATTGGACTATATGCTGTCACCGGAGGATATAGACGGGTTGAGTTTGATAAAACTACTTACCACTCGCCATCCTGACGTTGCTTTGCTCGTCGTTTCCGCGCATTACAATAGTGCGATTGTTGCTCAGGCACTACGTGCGGGCGCAAAAGGTTTTATCGGAAAAAATTTAAACCCAGCGACCATTCATAAAGCAATTGTGACCGTTGCTAAGGGGAGCACATTTTTAGATATCGATATGCAAGAAGAACTGACCATACGGCAGAACGAAGCAAGTAACCGACTAAACGATTCACGAACAAACACAATGTCGATCAACATGTTATCTCCCAAAGAGCTTGAAGTGATTCGTTGCTTTATTGAAGGAATGACTGTGAGTGAAATTGCAGAGAAATTTAGTCGCAGCCTGAAAACCATTAGTGGCCAAAAACAATCTGCACTGAGAAAGCTTGGCTTAAAATCGGACCATGAACTATTCCTGATTCGGCATGAAATACTTTAATGTAAGTTGATTAGCGCTTTGGCACATTACATTCACTCATTTTTTTGCACCATTGTAAGCCATCGAATTCGGACACAACCTCACCACGTCGAAGCAGTGATTCTAACTCACTTGCGAGATCCGATAACGCATCATTCCCACACATCAAACCGGCACCACGAATACGGTGAGCATAATAGAGTTGATGTACAGCATCTTGATTTTCGAAAGCAATTTTCAACGCAACTAAATCCCTTTCTAGATAATTATCCGTATCAAGTTCTGGCGACATAGCTTCTTGCAACGCGTGATCACAAGAAAAATCCTCACCACACCATTTGGTTAGGATTTTACTTAAACTGTCTAAACGTATCGGCTTGTAAAGGACATCACTCATACCACTTTCATAACACCGATTCACGTGTTCATCTTCACTCATGGCTGAAATAGCAATAATTGGAGTGAATGTACCTTGGCTCTCTTCAAAACGACGAATTCTCTCCGATACTTCATAGCCCGAAATGTCAGGTAGATTGCAATCCAATAAGATCAAACTGTAATAGCACTCATCCTGAATCCGTTGAACCGCATCTATCCCACCGCCAACCACATCAACGTGGCATCCTAGTTCCTGCAATTGGAGCGCTATTAGCTGTCGATTCATATCGTGATCTTCAACGACCAATACAGAGATGTTTTCATCAAAACACGCCAACATTTGAGCTGTATTTTTATCAGCACTCTCTTGGTGTTGAGTCACATCAAAAGGCAAAGTTAAAGTCACACGGGTACCAACGCCAAGCTCGCTCTGTAGTGATAGCTCGCCTCCCATTCGTCTTGCTAGCTGATGGGAAATATATAGACCTAAGCCACTCCCCTTTTGTCCTTGCTGGTTACTTCCCCCTTGCTCCCAAGCTTCAAACAACCTTGTTTGTACTCGACGTTCGATACCAGGACCTTCATCGATCACGGTTATATGCAAACGCAAACTATTTACTGCGACACGTTCTGCGGTGACAGACACGACGATATTCCCTTTGATTGAAAACTTGATCGCATTTGAAATGATGTTATGCAGTATTTGTCTCACGCGTTGGGGATCAATAGAGACAACGAGATCATCACAAGGCACCTTGTCCTCCAACTGCAAAATAATCCCCTTATTAATGGCGCTCGCTCGATGACTATCACACACAGATTCGAGCAATGGTTTCAGCTCTACTGATACGTTGTGTATGGTCATGTTATCGGATTCAAGTCGAGAGAAATCCAAAATATCATTTAAAAGCTCCATGAGGCTTTGTGCTGAATTGCTCGCCATTTCGAGATAATTAGATTCACGAATTTTGGAATCCTCACGTTGAAGTAACTCTAAAGAAGCCATCACCGCGTTCAACGGTGTGCGAATCTCATGGCTCATAATTGCAAGAAAACGAGCCTTATCCTTCTCACTTTTTTCAGCGCTTAAACGAGCCTGTCTTGCCTGATGAAGAGAAAAACTAAGCCCCATGACCAATACAACAAAGAAAATAATTTCGTAACGATAATAGAAAAAGATACTCGCGATAGGAGGTTGACCAAGATTCAAAGAACCTACCCAATGTTCAAAAATTTCATCGGTTTGTTTCGCAGTCAGAGATGCCAAGGCTTTATTCAAAATATCAACTAAGGTGGGAATTGAGCCAACAACGGCCATGCTAATCCCCGTATATGTTTCTGAAAGTACGCCTGCGATCGAAAGTGACGTAGGAAAATACTGTTGCATCAATGGACGCATCGTCAGCTCCGTCCCGATAGCCGCGTATATTTCTCCGCGATTGAGTGCTCTCAACGCCAAAAGTCCGTTATCGAATGGTTCCAACACAATCTCTGGATAATGCTCAGAAATCCACTTTTCGTAAAAACTTCCCTTTAATATCCCTATTTTACGACCTACGAGTTGTTTCAACGTATATACGGATGACTGACTCGCTTGTGTAATAACTATAGCGCTTACACTTAAAAATGGGGTGGTTAACTGCCAACCACCTTCATTACTGTGGAAACGTTGCGAAACTGCTGAGATTAAGTCGACAGTGGCTTGAGTTTTACCTTCAGTATCAATTTTTGCTTGTCGAAAAGTTAGCCCCGTAATGTTCGAGATTGCATTCAAGTAGTCTTTCGTTAAACCTTTATGCTCTCCGTCCTCAATATAGTCAACGGGCCAGCTTTCAGGAAAGGTATACAAAATCACCGGATGCGCCTTCATCCACTGTTCTTCTCCCTCAGTGAACAAGCTACTTGCATTTGAAAATAGAGGGCACAATAACACGATCAGATGTAACCAAAACTTCATACGCCCAAAATCCTTATCAACATCATCCCCTACTACTGTATGAGAGACTTTCAATAAAATAAATATTAACCCTTTATTTTGAGAGTAGTCTTATTACAGATTTAATCTAAAGTAATTATTCTAAATTCTCTAACAAGCAATCAATCTAGCCTGTCTTATGCTTGTTGTCCGTTTGCGTTTATTCTACGCCCCCCATAAGCCAATGGGGGTTCTTTTTATTGTTCCAGTCTATTTACAATAGTCGACAGCCATTCCGTAATTCAGCGCCAAGCTAAGATATATTGATCTCCTTTCAGCTTTGCGGTTACCACACTTACGCGTATGCCAAAGCCTAGCGTTTTCCGCTTTCTCGTAAGCCAAACAGCCAGCATCAAGTGCTGGCTGTTTGGTTTCATAAGATAGAACGGCTTATTTCATCACGATGCGTTGAGTAATTTGATATCAATGACAAATCGATATTTGACATCCGCTTTTAATAAACGTGAAAACGCGTCATGAATATCTTGGATAGCGCTCATGAACGTTCATAGTTGACTACCTATTTCGCGATCATGTTGATGTCTTGATTTTCAATCACCCTTGAGCTTTCCCCTCGTCTCAACAGCTTCAAGATGGCCGTTCCGACTTTTTCTGTGTCCGTAATCATGGATGGAAATGCAGGTCGAACTAACCGCATCAACCAACCCGTGTAGCGATATATGAGTCGGTAGGTCGTTTCCTGCGACTGCTCGCCATTCATCGGAATAATCAACGCGGGTCTCAGTAAGTAGACCGCTTTAAAGGGGATTTTCAACAAGTCGTTTTCTGTTTTGCCTTTAATGCGCGCCCAAGTGACTTTCCCAGTTTCACTGGTATCTGTGCCCTTACCCGAGATGTACACAAAACTCATGTTCGGGTTTGCTTCAAACATTGCTTGAGCGACCGTCAAAGGTAACGTCTGATTCAAGCGTAAATACTCCGCTTCTGTGCTTCGAGCAATGGAAGTACCTAGGCAAAATAAGCAAGCATCAAATTGAGAAAGTTTGTTCGTCAGCCCGTCATAGCTGAACATATCGTCGAGCACTAAACTGTCTAATTTGGGATGTTTAATGTCGAGTTGGCGACGGCCAATGACAAGAACTTCTGTCACATCATTGGCATTTAGGCATTCTCTGAGCGTTGCTCGGCCAACCATGCCGGATGCCCCAAATATTATTAGCTTCATATTGTTTCCAGTAAGAGAAGGATGACAGGCCGCATCCGCAGCACTGCGCGTTCACACAGTGCTGCTTGCAACTATAGGTTTTCTTTGTAGAACGGGATGAGTTTTTCTAACGCCATGCCGACTGGCTCTGGTTTGTCATACAGGTCATAGTGAGACCAGCCTTGCAGTTCCACTAACTGTTTGTTCTTTGATGCTGCTCGGCCGATGATTTCACAGCCGTCACGGTACGCACCGAAAGCCCCAACTTTATCGCCGACCACAACCAGAAGCGGTTGAGTCAGGAGCACTTCCGCCAAGTGGAATGCATCCCAGCCCACCGCTGCCGCTTGATGAGAAAACAGTGAACGGTTTACGCCGTTTGGTTTGCGACCACGATCTGAGCGGTAGTATTCCGTTGCCCCCATTAAATCGGTTTCGACGAGGCCAAGACGTGCCGCCTCTTCCGGTGATGGCGGTAATAAATCATCCACTCGTAGTGATTCACCGCGCGCTTCTGCCGTGCGTTGAGCGGCCATGGCTTCCATCGCACTGATCGGATCAAAACCACTGAATCCTTCTCGCATTAATCGGCCATAGTTTGCACCGGTGACGGTACCGACCGCTTTAATACGGCGCTCGGTCATTGCAGCATTAATTGCGTAGCCGCCGCCGCCGCAAATCCCCAACACACCGATTCTGTTTTCATCAACGTAAGGAAGTGTCATCAAGTAATCCGTCACCACTCTGAAATCTTCAACGCGTTGCGTTGGATCTTCGATATAGCGAGGTTCACCACCACTGGCGCCTTGGTAACTGGCATCGAAAGCAATCACTACAAATCCCGCCTCAGCCAAAGCCGCGCCATACACTTCGCCCGAGGTTTGCTCTTTACAGCTACCAATTGGGTGCGCACTAATGATGGCGGCATATTTGTTCTCTTCACTAAAGCCCGGTGGGTAGTAAATGTCAGCAGCAATGTCCCAGTATTTGTTTTTCACCATTACACTTTTCACAATCATGTTCCTCATTAAAATGCGACTTAGCAGCGCGACCGACGGGCAAACTTTATTGCCATGACGACCCCATCACCTTGCGTTGTTTCGTCTCCGTCAACGAATCTCGAAAGAATGCTTTTTCAATTCTAAAAACTTTTCATCAAGCTGGGTCACCGGAAACTGAATTAAATATAGCTTCACCATTTGAATAGACCAATGCCATAATATCAACCACAGAATTAAGCAAAACTTAACAATAGGATGACACGCATGGACCCTTCACTATTGCCGGCACTGCTATGGTTTGTGCGCATTGCGCAGCTACAAAGCTTTACGAAGGTCGCCAAGGAGTTCAGCATCACTCGCGCGGCACTCTCTCAAAATCTAAAAACGTTGGAGCAAAAACTTGGCGTGACATTGATCTACCGAACAACCCGAGACATGTCGTTGACCGAGGAAGGTCGCTTGTTGTTCGAAAGCCTCCAGCCTGCCCTTGGCTCTATCGACCATGCCGTCAGAAATATCGGACAGATTAATGATGAACCAACGGGGCTTTTAAGGATCAACACCTCGAGAGTGGTCGCAAAGTACCTTTTAGAACCACATTTAGCTGAATTTTTAAACCGTTATCCGAAATTGAAAATTGAACTCATCATGGATGATGGATTGTCAAACATCATCGCTGATGGGTGTGACGCAGGCATTAGGCTGGGTGAATCGTTGGCCGAACACGTGGTGGCGATCCCTATTACGCCGATGCTTGAAATGGCGGTTGTCGGTTCACCTCAGTATTTTGAGACGTATGGCACACCCCAACAGCCTTCAGAGCTTATCCATCACAACTGTTTAGGTTTTAGAAACGCAACAAGCCACTCGTTATACGCCTGGGAATTCACAGATCCTAAGGGCGGGGATTTTGAGGTACAACCCAATGGCAAACTCATCACCAATGATGATGAAGGGATGATCAGAGCTGCAGTCAATCACATCGGTCTCATACAACACATAGACTTTGCTGTTCGAGCGCATATCGAAAGCGGAGCATTAGTCCGAGTATTGGATGACTGGTGCCCACCTTTTAATGGCTTCTTTCTCTACGTTCCATCCCGTGAAAACATGCCGGCCAAAACCCGTATTCTCATTGATTTTTTGAAAGAAAAACGCGAACTTTGGTAAAAATGAATCGGCATTCACGATCACGATGAGACAAACAACATGATCACCATTCGATACTACAAAGCCGCCGATGCGCAGGCGCTTTGGGCGCTGTTTTATCACACCGTTCGCAACATTAACGTGCGCGACTACACTCAAGCGCAAGTCGAGGCATGGGCGCCCGCTGAGTTTGACGCTGCCATTTGGCAGCAACGAATGCGAACCATTGATCCTTTTGTCGCGGAAATAGACGGCGACATTGTGGGCTATGCCGATCTGCAAGCCGACGGGCTGATTGATCATTTCTTTTGTCATCACCAGCATCAAGGCAAAGGGGTTGGCCGCAGCCTAATGGAACATATACTAAATGTGGGTCGCCAGCGTGGCATCACTCAGTTTCATGCTGAAGTCAGCATCACCGCCCGCCCATTTTTTGAGCGTTTTGGATTCACCGTGGTTCACGAACAAACGGTTGAAGTTCGCGGGCAAACATTGCGCAACTTTGCGATGAAACGCTCCGCAAAAAATCCTTTGAATCGCGATACACAGCGGGTGTGAGCAAGCTTTTGAAGCGGGTTATCGACCACATTTAAACCGCGAAGCACACCGCTTAACAAGGCGTTATTTCACCACTATATTTCGCAACCATATTTCAAAACGATTGCAATCATGGAGAGCAGAATGACCATCAGGAAAGCGTCCAGAGAAGACTCAGGCAAAATACTCGAACTCATTGAGCAAAAAGCGGAATTCGACCGCAGTATGAAAGGATTTGACGGTAAAATCTCAACCAGCATCGCGAAGATAGAACGCACGCTATTTGGCGACTATCCGTTTGCTCATGTCTTATTGATCGAGCGTGAGCGCGAGGTGGTGGGTTTTGCGCTGTATCACTATCGCTATTCTTCGTTTAGTGGCCAGCCATCGATTTGGCTTGATGACCTGTTGATCGTAGGACAACATCGGTCTCATGGATATGGACATGCACTCATGCAAGCGCTGAAGCGCGAAGCTCAGGCATCGCTGGCGTCTCACATTGCATGGACCGCCAGCCCGCACAACTCAAAAGCACATGAGTTTTACACACGGTTGGGCGCGGAAATTGAGCGCATGGATGGCCAGCGCCCGTACTTTCGTTGGCCGTTATGTGGCTAACGAAGCATGTTTACAATTGTCCATTTTCGTCGGCGTTTCATCAGCGTCGGGGCCTCGCCCCTATTAATCCACTGCCAATTGTTAATAGACGAGTTATTCCGCATGTTCGGAAGCACGTCATCTCGGGGATATTCAAGTCCTTCCCCGCGATGACTTTTTTTCACTATACTTTCTCTTTCACAAAGCTTTCATTTTCACAAAGCATTCGTTTAAACAGCGCCTGCGACCTTGATGTGGACTCATCAAGCGCTTCCTTCATCAGCACGAAACCCCATCCTCTCTTGGCACCGATAACGCCATGGTCTGTTTGAGCCATGCGATAAACTGGCGCTCTAATTCGGTTTCTTCACGCTGCTGACGCAATAACACATAATCGTGACCGGACGGCTGAAAGCCAAACGGCGCGACTAAGCGGCCGCGTTCAATCTCATCCATCACCAACGGATACGATCCGATGGCGGCGCCTAACCCATCCTGCGCAGCTTGCAAGCAAAAATAGAAATGTTCGAACGTTTGCGCTGCGGCGTCGGGAAATTCAAACGCGTGCTGATGATCGCGCAGCTTTTGTTGACCCTCTTGCCACGTTTGCCAAGCGAAGGGACGGGTTTGACTGTGGAGTAATGTCATTGGCAGTTGCAGGGTTCGAACACGCTGCCAATAGTCCGGCGACATCACCGGCCCCACCCACTCAGCCACCAGCGTTTGTTTCTGATAAGGCTGCGTTAACTCGAAATCATCGCGGCGAATCGCTAAATGGTAGCCTTGTGCGCCGAGATTGACCGCGCCACCGGCCGTCGACAGCCGCACATCGCCATGGGCTTGCTGATGAAATTGGCTCATCCGCGGCATGAGCCATCGCATGGTCAACGTGGGTTCACAAGAGACTTCCAGATGCGGCGACCGTGCGGTACGTAGCTGCTCCACCCCTTGTTCAAGTGATGCAAAGGCCTGACGGGTATAGGTTCGCAAGGCGATGCCCTCTTCCGTCAGCACCACATGACGTCCCTGCTTTGCAAACAACGAAACGCCCAAATAGGTTTCCAACGTTTTGATCTGTTTGCTGACAGCGCCGTGGGTGATATTCAGCACGTCGGCCGCCTGCGTGAAACTTGCGCTGTGCGCCGCCACATGAAAAACGTGAAACGCTTTGAGATGCCTCATATGTGAATTTTTCTCACTAAACTAGGTCATTTTTATCGATTATAAGCGGCGACTAGGCAACGTACAATTCATCCCACACTTTCGTTCAATAACTCATTAACTGAAAAGGAAAATTGGAATGGATATCGTCACACTCGCTATTGTTGGCTTACTGATTGTGATCAGCCCAGGGGCGGACTTTGTTTTGGTGTTAAAAAACAGCCTGTCACATGGCCGTCGCGCTGGTCTGTTGAGCGCGCTGGGCATTAGTCTCGCTATCACCGTTCATATCGGGTATTCCTTGCTTGGCATCAGTTACCTAATCTCACACAATGAACTACTATTTAACCTCATCAAATACGCTGGTGCCGCCTATTTGGTCTATCTGGGAATCAAAGGCATCTTTGCGGCAAGTGCCCAGACGGTCATCACCGCCGAGCAGGACAACTCGCTACCCGGCTATCGTTATTTCGCGCAGGGATTTTTGTGCAATGTGCTCAACCCGAAAACCATGCTGTTCTTTCTGAGCATTTTTAGTCAGGTGATTTCTGAAGACGGCGCATCATCCACCCAAGCGCTCATTTATGGCGGATACATGGTTGTGCTGCACGGGGTATGGTTTGCATTGGTGGCAACCTTAATGACCTCAACGGCGCTGCAACATAAGCTAGAGCGAGTGAAACCACTGATCAATAAAGCATGTGGGGTGGGATTGGTGTCGTTTGGTGCGGCGTTAGCGCTGAAAGCCTAACAGGCTACAAACCGCTTTCAGAGATGACGTAACGATTTCGGCCGTTACTTTTCGCCTGATAAAGCGCATTGTCGGCTTGCTCATACACTTGCGCCAGCGTTTCATGGCCATCTGGCGTGATTGTCACCACGCCCTGTGAAATCGTAATGTGATCGGCAACGGCACTGAACGCGTGCGGATAATGGATGTGTTCGATGGAATCTTGGATGCGTTCTGCTGCGGCGCGTGCGCCTTCCACGTCGGTATTGGTCAGCAGAATGAGGAATTCTTCGCCGCCGTAACGCCCCACAAACTCACCGCTGCGACAGAACAATTTATTCGCAGCTTGCGCGATGGTGTGCAGGCAACGATCGCCTTCAATGTGACCGTAGTTGTCGTTAAAGGGCTTGAAATGGTCGACGTCAAACAGAATGACACTCAACGCCATCTCATGGCGACCGTGCCACGAAATCATTTCACGCAGCTTCTCATCCATAAAACGGCGGTTAAACACTTGTGTGAGGCCGTCTTCGTTAGCCTGATGCTGCAAAATACGGTTGAGTTCTTCTAGTTTGGCACTGGTACGTTTGAGCTCGCGACGCATATTGGCAATACGCTGCATCGCCAACAGCTTGGAATTGAGCACCATTTTATCAACCGGCTTGATCAAATAATCATCGCCGCCCGATTCAATCGCACGTGCGATCATCGACGGTTCATCGTGACTGCTCAGGAAAATGATTGGAATCCACTCTTCGTCGTAGCGGCGGCGAATTTCTTGAGACACTTCAAAGCCATCCATATCCGGCATCGACACGTCCAACAAAATCAATTCCGGCTCAAAACGTGGATACAGCTCCAACGCCTCACGCCCGCTGGATGCGACCTCAACAGAGTGGCCTAATTGCTTGAGGCGAATGGCGAGTTGCATCCGTTCCAGTTGAATGTCATCAACCAGTAAGATCCTCATGGATGAGCCAGAACCTAACATCACCACCTCTTTGCAAGATAATCATATGCTTACCTATAGCATAACTTTCTCACGCTTTCACTGCTTTATTTCGCATGTTGTATTGACTTTTCGGTGGAAGTTTTTAGCATTGCCTTTTTCATTGATGGAAACTTTTTTCATGTCAGACACTACACAAACTGAAGCTCCGAAAGTGGACTTAGAAGCCATTTCTCCAGAACTCCGCCAGGTACTTGAATTCGACCAAGTGCCAGAAGAGATGTTCCTGATGGTCACCTCTATTCACGAAGTCTCTGAAGAAGCGGTCCGTGAAGCTTGGGATAGCCTGCCTGCCAGCGCTCAAAACGTCCTGGACAACTTCGAACAGTTCCACGCGCTGATTTCTGTCAGCCAAGCATTTGCTGGCCTAAACGTCATGGAAGAGTTCCCAACGCTGAACCTTCCAAAAGAGATGACTGAGCAAGATAAAGAAGAATACCGTGCTCAGCTTCTGGATCAGGTTCTGCACAGCTGTGTAAAAGACATGGTGAAGCAAATTAAGAAAGCGCGCCGCGACGCGATTCTTAAGCGTGATTTCAAAGACGTGTTCCAAAAGTAAGTCACACGTCCAATAACGAAAAGCCCGTGGCCTGAGGTCACGGGCTTTTTTTTGTCACCTGCTCTCTCTCCCAATCGCATATGCCGTCGCACCGACAAGTGTTTGCCTAAAAATCGCACACGTTGCGCTTCATCGTCACTAGCGGCCACCCGCTTATTTTCACCGTTTTCGCTTTCACTTCATCAAGTCGTCACCTTTCGAGTGCAAAATTTCGCTCCATTTTGGACTTTTTGCACAATAAAAGCACAACTTGACGCTCGAACGCTCATTTATTATGATCAAGATCAAAATTGCTTGAGGGAAAACTCCGCTTTTCTGTGGTTTGATGTTTTCATACGAGCATTAAGATACAAAAACGAAAATCAAGGCCAATAAAATGAAACAGAACTTAAGCTCAACACGTTTTTCTGAAAATGAAGTGCTCGACATCATCATTGTTGGTGGTGGTATCAATGGCGCAGGGATCGCAGCAGACGCTGCCGGTCGTGGACTGAAAGTGGGTATGTATGAAGCGCAGGATTTTGCGGGCGCGACGTCATCGGCCAGTTCAAAGCTGATCCACGGTGGCTTGCGTTACCTTGAGCATTATGAGTTTCGTTTGGTCAGTGAAGCCCTTGCTGAACGTGAAGTTCTGTTGAAAAAAGCCCCTCACATCGTTAAACCGATGCGTTTTCGCTTGCCACATCGTCCATTCTTGCGTCCTGCATGGATGATTCGTACTGGCCTGTTCTTGTACGACAACTTGGGCAAACGTACGTCTCTGCCCGCCAGTAAAAAAGTCGCTTTAAAAGCTGGCGACGTGACCAAGCCAGAAATGAAGATTGGCTTTGAATACTCCGATTGTTGGGTGGACGATGCGCGCTTGGTGATCCTCAACGCGATTCAGGCGCAAGAGCTGGGTTCAGAAGTGATGAACTACTGCCGCGTTGAACATGCCAGCCGTGACGGCGACATTTGGACGGTCACCCTGTTCGATGAACGCACCCAACAACGTTTCGTGCGCAAGAGCCACGCTTTAGTGAACGCAACCGGCCCTTGGGTGAAACACTTCCTAGATGAGAACGTTCACGTGCGCTCCCCTTACGGCATTCGTTTGATCAAAGGGTCACACATCATCGTGCCGAAAATTCACCACGAAGAACAAGCGTACATTCTGCAAAATGAAGATAAGCGCATCGTGTTCGTGATTCCGTATCTGGGTAAATATTCGATGATCGGCACCACCGACGTGGAATACAAAGGCGATCCTCGCAAAGTGGCGATTACCCAAGAGGAGCGCCAGTACTTAGTCGACATCGTCAATAAACACTTTGTGCGTGAAATCAGCACCTCAGACATCGTTTCAGAGTTTAGCGGTGTGCGTCCTTTGTGTGATGATGAATCCAACTCACCACAAGCGATCACTCGTGATTACACCTTGTCACTGGATCAACACGGTGAAGAAGCGCCGCTGCTGTCGATTTTCGGCGGTAAATTGACCACGTATCGCAAGCTGGCGGAATCGGCGATGAAACATTTGTCACCGTTCTTCCCGAACATGAAAGCAAGCCGGACCAACGAATCCACGCTGCCCGGTGGCGAAGATTATGTGTATGGCAACATTCGTAACGAACTGAAACGCCAATATCCATTTGTCAACGATGCCACGCTGGACCGCTGGCTAACCTGTTACGGCAGCCGCACTCGTGCGCTGTTGGCGGGCGTGACAACCATTGACGATCTCGGCACGCAGTTCAGCGATACCCTGTTCCAACGCGAAGTGGATTACCTGATCGACCACGAATACGCGTTCAAAGTCGACGACATTTTCTGGCGTCGTAGCAAGCTGGGCATTGATCACGACAGCGCAACGATGGCACAAGTCGCGCAATACCTCGCGCAGCGCCAAGCGTCAGCCGTTGAGCCAGCGCTTAAGGCAGTGATTTAATCGCTACAGCGCTCCGGTTCTGAATCGAAAAAAAAACCACCGACATTCGGTGGTTTTTTTTGTGGTACTTTTGACGATTATTTTTCTTCAAATCGCTTGGCCAGCTGCCTGAATTCATCGACGCGCGCGTTCATGTCTCTGCTGTACTCTTCGACCATGTTGGTTGCGGCCAAATTCTGTGTCGCCATGGACGCAATCGAATGCACGTGTTGGTTCACTTCACTGGTCAGTTCACGCTGCGCCGTGGCCGATTTTGCCATATCTGCCACGATGCTGTGCATGTCCACCAGCAATTGCTCGACTTGATGCAAGCGCGTCGCACTTTCTTGCGCCACACTGCCGCAAGCTTGCGTCTGCTCTTGGCTATCCATGATTTCGCTTTGCCACGCTTCAATCGTGCTCAGCATTTTATCGATGCTCTCTTTGATGTGGTGAGTCGCTTTCTGCGTACGACCAGAGAGCGCGCGAACTTCATCTGCCACCACCGCAAAGCCGCGACCTTGTTCACCGGCTCGTGCGGCTTCAATCGCAGCATTGAGCGCCAATAAGTTCGTTTGATCGGCAATGCCGCCAATCTCTTCCATCAACTGACTCACATGCTGCGCTTGGTCGTTAAGCGCATATGTGGTGCGCGTGGCGCGTTCAGCCTGATCGCACAACGCTTCAAGGTTATGATGTGTTTGATCAATGCTTTGTTTGGTTTCCAAGCATTGCGATTTCGCTCGATCAATCAGTTCGTAGGCAGAATGCGTGTTGCTCGATACCGAATCAGCCGCCGCTTCCACGGCATCTGTCGCTTGCATCACGCTACAAATATCTTGATTTTGCTGTTTCAGCGCCTGCACCACTTCCGCACTGGTTTCATTCAGTTTGGCCGACATGTCGCGCAGCGGGCGCGCTGAATCCACCATGCGCCCTAACACGGTACGAATCCGTGCTGACGACATTTTTAGGTGGTAATCAGCCACAGAAAACGCATCGTTCCCAGAATAGATCAATCGGCTGATGCTGTCGTATTGAGATTGCAATTGACTGAGCTGTTTGGGCATGGCGATCAGCTCTTGACGGAACAGCAACGCCAGCGACGCGGCAGGCAGCACACTTGCCAACAGTTGCATCGAATCACTCAGTGAAGCAACGTGCGCTGCAACTGGCGCCGCCAACGCGCCAAGCAACACGGCGTAACGCACCGATGTAGGCATGCTCAGTGAGAATGAATGACTGTTTTGCTCAGCCGCACGCAACGATTGATACGCTTTGGCCGCGATGTCGACCCATTGGCGCTGCGCCTTGACGCGCACCGATTGGTAGCCGCACATTTTGCCGTTTTCATAAATCGGCGTGACGTAGGCATCGACCCAATAGTGACCATTGGTTTTGGTTCGATTTTTGACAATGCCGCGCCACGCGTGCCCTTGTTTGAGGTGTTTCCACATATCGGCAAATGCCGCTTTCGGCATATCGACATGGCGAACAATATTGTGATTTTGACCAAGAAGTTCCTGTTCCTGAAACCCTGCAATACGACAAAATGTCTCGTTGCAGTATGTAATGACACCGTTGAGATCCGTGGTAGACACCAGTTGATCGTGTTCGCCAACAGGCACTTCTTGTTGCATAGATGATTGATTAGCTGACATGTTTTGATTAGTTGTTATAGATTTTGGGTGATTGTATACATAATTCAGCGTCGTGTTTCCATACAATGTACCGATAAAAAATCATATCCGTGAGAGTCGTCAATATCCTTGAAGACGATATGGATAAAAAATATCCCAGCCATGGCTGGGATAGTCAGAATGAATAGAATGTGGCGATGCGCTGTTGGGCGATCTTGGTGATTGGAGATGGCTAGTTATTGGAGACAATGAACAGCAATTCGACGCGGCGATTGCAAGCTCGCCCTTCGTAAGTGCCATTGTTACACGCAGGCACATATTCCCCGTAACCACGCGTATAAATCGCATCGCGAGCAACGTTTTTATTGATCAGTGTGTTTTTCACCATCTGCGCGCGTTTGACAGACAATGCATCATTGAATCGAGGTTTGCCGGTATTGTCGGTGTGACCATCAATCACAATGTCGATGCCACGTTCACGGGACAAGAAGCTGCCCATCACACTCAACCAGTAGGCTGAATCTTGAGACACATTGGACGAACCTGTATCAAATTTCACCGTGTCTTTAAGCTTCACCATCACGTGGTTGCCGGGCATCACTTCATAATCGATGCCGTTATCGAGCAGAAAGCGTTGCAATGCGTCGTAGCTTGACGTGCGCGTCTGCCCCATCGGGCCTTGAACGTGAGTCGACACCGGCGAAGGCGTGGTTCCCCAGTCGGGATAAATAACATCGAAATCGCCTTTGGGCGCCGTGTCTAACATGTTGCCGCCGATCATCTTCATCGGAGACATCGACCCACAACCGGTCAACAGCAATACTAGGGAGAGCGCGAGAATTCTCATGTAACCATCATCCATTCATCAAACGACTCTTTATTTATCGGGCAAAAGTGGCAAAACTTTATGGGGAATTGGTAACAAATCGCTTTTTCTCTGTTTGCCTCACAAAATGAAGTCGTTAAAATTAGCGTATTCCTATTCAACTCTTGGTTTTCAATGAAAAAGTTTATTCAACGCACATTGGGTGTCATGGCCGTGTTACTGGTTATCGCTGGCTGCAGCGACGATTCCACGCCCAAAGAAGGCGCTCAATATCAAGCCCTGCCCGTCAACCTCGCCACATACCGTTTAGCACCCGTGACCGAAGTGTTCTCGCTGACCTGTGGCCATTGCCGCAGCATGGAAAGCGTTCTGCCGGAACTGGAGAAAATCACGCAGCAGGAGTTTGGTCGACTGCACGTGACGTTTAACCAAGGCGCACAAATTGGCGCGATGATTTACTACAGCGCCGTGATGCAACTGGGGCACATCCCAGACCACGATATGATGGAAGAGCTGTTCGCGGCAGTGCAAATGGCCGAAGGCAGCACGCTGACCGACCAAAAAGCAGCCATCGATCAAGCGTTCCACACGCGCAACCTAAAAAGCCCTTACGAATTCGATGAAGCGCAACAAAAAGAGTTGTTTGTTTTCCTAAAAACAGCAGACGAAATTTCGCAAAAAGGCCAAATCAATGCTGTACCGACCTTTATCGTGAAAGGCAAATACATCGTTCTGACGGCTGGTCACCAAGATGCCCAAGGCATCGGTAAAACCATTTCTTATCTTCTAACCCAACCTTAATTGAGTGTTCTGACCATGTATAAAATTGTGTTACCCATTGTTGTTTTTGTGCTGGCTGCGCTGTTTATCTACCGCACCTGGAATAACCACAAAGCGGCAGAACAAAACATCGCTATCGGACAAGCGTTCATGATGGAGAATGCGAAGAAGCCAGGTGTGCAGATCACCGAAAGCGGCCTGCAATATGAAGTTCTGGAACCGGGCACGGGCGCGGAACATCCAAAAGCCAACAGCCGCGTTAAAGTACACTACGAAGGTCGCCTGCTAGATGGCACCGTCTTTGATAGCTCTTACCAACGCAACGAGCCGATTGTATTTGGCCTCAATCAAGTGATTAAGGGGTGGCAAGAAGGCGTGCAGCTCATGACCGTGGGTGAAAAAGCGCGTCTGTATGTTCCGGCAAACTTAGCGTATGGCAAAAATGGCGCGGGCCCGATTCCCCCGTCATCAACACTCATTTTCGAAGTCGAGCTGCTGGAGATTCAGTAAGCGAACTGCTTTGGAATCAAAAAGAGCTGCTTAGGCAGCTCTTTTTCTTTATCGATAATGGGTTAAATCGATAAGCGATGGAAACGCTCGCGAATTATGGCAGCGGGAAAAACTGTAAGCCGGTTTCGGTAACCATGATGCAATCCATTCCGCCAGCGTGCGCCGCTTGTTTGCCTAACTCGGTGTCTTCAAACACCACGCACTCACTTGGAGAGAGACCAATCAAATCACACGCACGCAAGAACGTTTCGGGGTGCGGTTTGTGGTTTTCAACATCGGTCGCTGTCACCACGGCATCAAGCTTATCCAGCACTCCCACGCGAGCCAGCAAGGTCTCGGCGCTTTGTCTTTGGCTGCCGGTGCCTATCGCCATTTTTTTATTGCCGAGGCAATCTTGAAACACGGCGTAAGTTGCCGGGATCAACTCCCCTTTGTCATCTAATGCAGAAAACGCCTGCATTTTGTATTCAGCCACCTCTTTGGCCAGTAAATTGGTGCCAAATTTGCGGTTGATCTCGCCAACAATCTTAAAACTCGGCATGCCCCCCAAACTGTTGAGCCACGTGGCTTCAAATGGGAAATCATAAAATTCTGCCGTCGCGCGCCAAGCTTCGATATGGGCCGGCATGGTATCGATCAACGTACCGTCCATATCAAAAATCAGCCCCTTATAGCGCTCTAAGTTCATAAAAACTCCATATGACTGTGCTAAAGATGGAATGAGCCTTACACAACCCATTCTATTAATTATTGCTGGCGATGCAATTGCCATCTAAACTTCACGAATAATAATTACATTTATCAATATATCTCATTCATTGGTCAGCATATGAATATTAAACAGAAGCTTTATTTATTGGGTTTTATCGCCGTCATGGGTATTCTCTCATTGGTGATAACCACAACACACTTTGCCCGTCAAACCAACGAACTATCCGCTGCGATTGGTCTCGTGGATAAACTGGAAATCCGTCTACTCAACATGCGTCGTAATGAAAAAGACTTTTTGCTCAGAAAAGATGCTAAATATCTGGAGACTTTCAAAGACAACAGCGAACGATTCCTCACGATGGAAGCGGAACTGTCCGTGATCCTCAATGATCATCAACTGGCCTCTTCCGCCGCGTTAAAGTCCGATCTCATCAAATACAAAGGCGGCTTTGAGCAACTGGTCAATGGTTACCAAGTGCTTGGCCTGAGCGATAAGTCAGGCATGTGGACAAATTACCATGCCCTACTCGCTGACGCATCGAAAGGCGTTGATGCCGAAATGTTGCTTGCACTCGACACGTTTGACGAAGCAGTCAAAGCTGGCCAGATGATTGACTCACCCGTCACTCGCCAATATCCGGCACTGGCGAAAGCCGCTCAAGCTATCGTGCAGCAAGAAAAGCAAATTGGCTTGGCCTACAACGAAGGCTTTTTGGGGAACACCCGCAGCCTATCGCACAACGTTGAAGAACAATTCAAAACCTTTTCAGAAACCTTGGTGTCTGAAGTCAGCAAAATGCGCGCTGAACTCGACCTCATCAAACAGATTGTGACGGCCTTGGTCGTGCTCATCATCGTTGCCTTCATCTGGCAGATCTCTCGCTCGATCAACGTGCAGGTGCAACGCTTATTGACAGTCATGCAGAAAATCTCCAGCACCAACAACATCGGCTTGCGCGCCGATCTGAAAGGTCGCGACGAACTCACCTCAATCGGCACTTACTTCAACCAACTGTTGGACAAGTTCGAAGAGTTGATTTCCGGCTCTCAAGCCAAATCACATCAGCTCACCAGCAGTACCACCAGCATGCACAATGAACTCGAAGAGGTGATTAACCAGTTCTATGTGCAAGCCGATCACACCACCATGATGGCAACCTCGGTACAAGAAATGGTGGCAACCATTGGTGAGATATCTGAGAGTACCAACGTGGCCGCCGAAGGCGTGCAACAAGCGGTGAACAATGCCGAGAATGGCCGTAATGTGGTCGAGTCGACATTGAAAAACATCGATCAATTGTCTAGTACTTTGCAATCGAGCCAACAGTCGATCGCCTCACTCAACGATCACGTTGAAAAAATTGGCGGCGCGGTCACCATCATTCAAAGTATCGCAGAGCAAACCAACCTGCTGGCTTTAAATGCGGCGATCGAAGCGGCGCGCGCGGGTGAACAAGGCCGCGGATTTGCGGTGGTGGCCGACGAAGTGCGTTCACTGGCAACACGAACCCATCAATCCACCGAAGAAATCACCAAAGTGGTGTCTGCAATTCAATCACAAATGAATTTGGTGATTAGTGACATCGACCAATGCAACGCGCAAGGCCAAGAAACTCTGCACGCGTCGCATCAGTTGGATGAAAGCTTACGCCAAATCATCCATGACATGTCGACCATCCAAGCCAACTCGGAACGCATTGCGTCCGCGATTGAAGAGCAAGGCATTGTGATGAATCAGGTCAGTGGTTCGATTGCCGAACTCAATACCATTTCAGAAAACAACATGCATTCGGCGCAGGAAGTGCTGTCTGAAGTCGATAGCGTGTCGCAGCAAGCACGCCAAATGGACGAAGCGGTGTCTGAGTTTCAAACGCGATAACAGCCCTCACAAAGACAACAAAGCCCGGTTTAACCGGGCTTTTTCTATTCACGGCACGCTTAATTGACAGCGAGGCGACTGTTCTTTGCATGCAGCACAAAAATGCCAATCACGACCAACACAAACGGCAACACATAGAGATTGAGCGACTGCCAACCGACCGTCGATTCGAGCCAGCCCGACAGCAGCGCGGTCAACGTCACGCAACTGAATACGGAAAATTCATTGAAGGCCTGCGCTTTGGGTTTGTTGTGCTCTTGATAAGATTGACTGAACAATCCGGTTGCCGCGATGAACATGAAGTTCCATCCCACACCGAGCAGCACCAACGCCGCGCGAAAATGCCAAATCGACTGACCATGAATGTTGATAGTGATACACAGAATAAACAGTAATCCACCAGCTAGGATCATGCGCTGCGGCCCGAATTTTTCAATCAAACGACCAGTGAAAAATGCCGGTACGAACATGCCGAGCACATGCCACTCAATCACGCCGGCCGCTTTGGTGAAATCAAACCCGCAACCAATCATCGCCAGCGGCGTCGCAGTCATCAGAATATTCATCACCGCATACGACACCATCGCCGCAAAAACAGACGCTTTAAAGTTTGGGCCTTTGGCGATCACCGACAGTTTATCTGTCGAAGGTTGCGATTCATGATGGATGGGCTTAGGAAACTGAATGGTTTGCAGCAGTATCAACGCCAACAGGTTCAAACCAATTAACGCGGCAAATGCGCCGATGTACAGCCCACCGTCGCTCCAGCGTTGTGACAAAATCGCCAAGTTTGGCCCAAGCACGGCGGCCAATACGCCACCGGCCATGGACACCGAAATGGCGCGATGGCGAAGATGCGCATCGCACACTTCAATGGCCGCAAAGCGATACAGCGTGCCGAAACCAATGCCGATCCCCAGCAGAAATGTCGCGACACAAAACAGCCAAAACGCTTGTTGATAGAGCGCGTAAGTCGCCAATGACGCCCCAACAATGCCCACGCTGTTGCCAATGCTAAAACCCAATCGACGGCCCAATTTCCCCATGATCAACGACGCCGGAATGGTCGCCGACATTAAGCCGAGAAATTGCAGCGCAACGGGCAACGTGATCATACTGCTGCTTGGCGCAATCACTTTCCCAATCAAACCAATCACTGAAATGAGCAGGATATTGCCTGTCATTAAAAGTGCCTGACACAAAGATAACAGCCACACGTTGCGGTTCATGATTCATCCCTTTCCGTTGAATCGGGTTACTACACCAGAATGCGCCATGGCATTCAACGCCAAGAAAAAAAGGGCTATTCGCCCCTTTCTTTCATTCCTTGTTTTTAGTCCATCGCCGTCATCAAGGCTTTGGGTGTTTTCCAGCTGTAAACCCGTTCAGGCACTTCGCCGCCACCGGGAGCATGCCACATTTTTTCGGTCAGCAATTCCCCGCCAATGTGATCGTAAAAATCAATCGCCTGCTGATTCTGCTCCAACACTTCCAAATACACCCCATGGTCTGGGAAATAGCGTTCAATCCAAACCGCCATCTCTTTCACCAACAGACGCCCCAATCCGCGACCGCGGTATTGGGGAGCCATATGCAGAGATTCAATGATGGTGCCTTTTTCAAAATCGTGATTGCCAAAGGCACAGATAAAGCCGCACAACACGCCTTCATCTTCGATGAGCAGAATATGTTGATTGAAAGGAGGATTGGTGAGGCGCGTTTGCCAGATCAACAAACGGTCTTGCAGTGCCTCATTGTCGAGATAATCTTTGTCTAAAATATTCGCGTAATTGATCTGCCAACTCAGTGCATGCAGATGGGCAATTCGCTCAAAATCGCTATATTCAGCTACCTTAATTTCCATTTAATAGTCCTTACAACTTCCTGTCGGCTTTTTAAGCACTCTTCATACTATGCATTTCGAGAAAAAACGCAAAACATTCTGATCACAATTCAGCTAAACATATTTGACTTACACGTGTTCGCTGATATTCTGGCGCACAGTTGTAAGCCTAAAGGAACTTTACATGGCAAATAAACCGCCTTTAATTTGGTTGAACATCACGATCTTCACCGTGAGTTTCGTTCTGGCCGCTGTTGTCGCGCCTTGGTATGGCTGGCAGTTCGGCTATGGATGGGAGCATCTGATCTGGCTCATTGTCTGCTTTTCGTTTTGCAATTTATCCATCACAACCGGGTATCATCGCCTGTGGTCTCACAAAGCGTTTGAAGCACACTGGTCCGTGCGTTTCTTGTGCGCACTGGGTGGCGCGTTCGCGGTACAAAACAGTGCCCTGCATTGGGCGTCGGATCACCGCGTTCACCACAAGTTTGTCGATCAAAACGACAAAGATCCTTACTCGGCCAAGCGCGGGTTCTGGTTTTCACACATGGGCTGGATGTTAAGAGACTATCACCCCGCCACGTATGATGATTACAGCAACTGCCGCGATCTGCACAAAGATAAGATTGTGATGTGGCAACATCGCTTTTATGTCCCATTGGCACTGCTAATGAACTTCGGTGTCCCGATTGCGCTGGGTTGGTACTACAACGATGTTTGGGGCATGTTGTTGATTGTTGGCGCAGTGCGTTTGGTGCTGAATCATCACACCACATTCTTTATTAACTCGCTGGCACACATTTGGGGCAAACAGCCTTACACCAACAAAAACACGGCGCGTGATAACGGTATCTTGGCCTTTTTCACCTTTGGCGAGGGTTACCACAACTACCACCATATTTTTGAAAATGACTATCGCAACGGCATTTATTGGTGGCAATACGACCCAACCAAATGGTTGATCAAGACCTGCGCTTGGCTTGGCTTGGCGAAGAAGCTGCGTACTGCACCGGCGATTAAAATCGAAAAAGCGCGTGCGGAGATGAGCTTGAAATATGCCACCGAACGCGTGGCGTTGCTGCCGAATCACCTGCTGATTCTGGCCAACGTTCAAGCGGAGTTTGATGCGTTTATTCACGAACTGCACAATTACTACGACGTGAAAAAACAACTGTTGGAAAGCAAGAAGAGTTCAGCGCTAAAGCGTTATGAACATTCGGTGCTCAAAGCACGTTATCAATCTGTAAAAACAGAATTGATGGAAAAACGACAACGTTGGCAGCAAACGGTTGCTCAATACGCATAAACTCAAAAATACTAAAAAAGTGACGTTTCAACGTCACTTTTTTTATGCCTTTCGCGCCCGCAATTGAATCGACAAGCCATTCAATAACACTGAGCAATTCATTTAACACGGCATTTACCGCTAATGTGTATTTAATTCAACAGAATTTTACTCCGTAAAACTAATTAACAGTTTTGTTTGTTTTAGATCATGAGAAGCTCAAGTTGAACTCGTGCTACAGGGCAGTTTTCAGTAAATTCCCTGTCATACATTGACATACTTTTTGACAACTCAAAATAATTGATTGGAGACAAACATGCTCGAGCTCTTCATAGGTGTGGTGGTTACGATTGTAGTAGGTTACTTCATCGTAAAAGGCTACAAACCTGCGGGTGTTCTGCTGACCGCAGGGATTGTGTTACTGCTACTAACCGGCGTGCTTGGTCACACCGTATTGCCCGCTAAAATGACGTCAACCGGCAACATGCTGACCGACTCGCTGGAATACGTGAAATACATGCTGCAGTACCGTGGCGGCGGTCTGGGTATGCAAATCATGCTGCTGTGTGGTTTTGCGTCTTACATGACGCACATCGGCGCAAACAATGTGGTGGTAAAACAGTTCTCAAAACCACTGTCTGTCATTAACTCGCCTTACATCCTGTTGGTTGCGGCTTACATTGTGGCGTGTTTGATGTCTCTGGCAGTGAGCTCTGCAACTGGCCTTGGCGTGCTGTTGATGGCAACGCTGTTCCCAATGATGACAGCCATGGGGATTTCTCGCCCCGCAGCGGTCGCGGTGTGTGCATCACCAGCGGCGATCATTTTGTCACCAACGTCTGGTGACGTGGTAATTGCAGCGGAGAAATCAGGCCTGCCTCTACACGTGTTTGCTGTTGAAACGGTTCTACCCGTCTCAATTTGCGCCATTATCGTGATGGCGGTAGCGGCGTTCTTCTGGAACAAATACCTGGATAAGAAAGACAACACCCCAATGGAACGCATTGACGTTTCCGAGATTGAAGTGAATGCCCCTGCCTACTACGCAGCGCTACCATTCTTGCCAATCATTGGCGTGTTCTTGTTCAACGGTGAAACCATCGAAGGTCTCTACCTAGATATCTACACCATTGTGGTGCTGTCGATCTTCATCGGCGCGTTGGTTGATTTCGTCACCAAACGTTTTAAAGGCAGAGAAACACTGGAAGACCTCGAAGCGTGTTACGACGGCATGGCCGATGCATTCAAAGGCGTGGTGATGTTGTTGGTTGCGGCGGGCGTGTTCGCTCAAGGCCTGATGTCGATTGGCGCCATTGATAACTTGCTGCACCTTGCTGAAACAGCGGGCGCTGGCGGCATGGCACTGATGCTGATCCTAACCGGTCTGACCGTTGCAGCTGCAATTGCAACCGGTTCTGGTAACGCGCCATTCTACGCGTTCGTTGAACTGGCGCCGTCACTGGCAGCCAAAATGGGTATCAACCCCGCGTTCCTGATCATCCCAATGCTACAAGCCTCGAACCTAGGTCGTACCATTTCTCCAGTTTCAGGCGTGGTGGTTGCGACGTCAGGTATGGGCCACATCAGCCCATTTGAAGTGGTTAAACGTACTTCTGTACCGGTTCTGGCAGGTCTAATCACCGTGATCGTCGGCACCATGGTGCTGGTTCCTATGTACGCATAATCTCAACAAAGAGCCCGCCGTGTTCACTGGCGGGTTTCAAATCAAATATACAAAGGGCGCTGATATCAGCGCCCTTTTTTCATCTCGAACATGGGAAATTGAAAAAGGATTATTTGAGATCGCCGTAACGTTCCAGAAACAGCACAGTCGCGGCGGTGCGAGAAGGCACACGCAGTTTTTTCAGTAAGCTCTTCATGTGAACTTTCACGGTCGATTCTGAGATGAACAAGCGGTCGGCGATTTGCTTGTTGCGATACCCTTTCGCCACTTCACCCAAGATCTGTGCTTCCCGGTCCGTCAGCAAATCAAACACATCTTGTTGATCTTGGCGATCGCGCAGATACGCTGCCACCACATCGCTGTAGGCTTTATTGCCATGCACCGCTTCTTTGAGTAGTTCAACCAGTTGATCAGGCTCGGTGTCTTTCAGTAAGTAGCCATCGGCACCGGCACGTACAATCGCTTCAATATCTGCCGCGCTGTCAGACACCGTCAGGATAACGATGGTCGCGCTGGAGCCATCAGTTCGCAGCGCTTTGAGCGTATCTAAACCGGACATGCCCTTCATGTTCAGGTCGAGCAGAATCATGTCTGGTTCCACTTCATGGGCCAACGCAATGGCATCGGCGCCATTGCTGGCCTCGGCGACCACGTCAAATTCGTCTTCTAAACTTAACAGCTGGTTGATTCCTCTGCGCATCAAAGGATGATCATCCACCAGCATTACTCTACATTTCGTCAACATGTGTATCCTTCGATCGTGTGTATTTGAGTGTGACTTTACAGCCCGTTTCCGGCGACGCATCAATCGTCAGCTCGCCGTTCAGTCGGGCGGCTCGTTCCTGCATGATGCTCATTCCGTAGTGATTCAATTTGGCATTGCTGTGCTCAAAGCCCACGCCATCGTCTTCAATCGTCACCACGACGTCACCATCGCTTTCGTTACATTTGATGCTGATCCGCGTCGCATCCGCATGCTTAATCGCATTGATGGTGGCTTCACGAATCAGTTGTATTAAATGCACCTGCTGATGCGCATCCAGCGCCATCGACGACAGGTTGTTGTCGAGCACAATCTCTGCGCTCGTTTGCTCCCCCAGTTGGTGGAGCATTTCGATTAACGCCTGACCAAAGTTACCCTCTCGAATGGTCAGACGGAATGTGGTCAACAATTCACGCAATTGCGTGTAGGCACCGGATAATCCTTGATCAATATCGATGATGATCTCATCAGTTTTCTCGGAGTATTGATTCTGCTCCAGCTTGCCGATCACGCGTTTGAGCAACGACACCTGAATTTTGAGGTAAGAGAGCGATTGTGCTAAGGAGTCGTGCAATTCACGCGCGATGGTGGCGCGTTCTTCCATCAACAACAGTTGCTCTGCATTTTTCTGCGCGCGATTGTAATACACGGCGCGCGAAAGGATCTGCACAAAGTTGTCGATCAGCGCTTTATCCGGACATGGCAAGCCCGCTTCCCAATGCAACTGTCCAAGGGGGATGCCATCAAGCATAAGCGGTTGAAGGTTCGAATTTTCGCCACAGAAGTGACCTTCGGTGAGCAGCAAACCTTTGCCCGCCACTTCTTCAATTTCCAGTTGCGCCGCCGTGATGCCTTCAATGCTGACAATGTGTTTTAAAATTGCCTGAAAGTTATCTTGACTGATGCGCGATGCAGTCAGCTCTTGCGATGAGTCATACAGCACGCGTAACGACTGGTTGGCGTGTTGCAACTTGCGCGTTTTCTCATTCACGGCCTGTTCCAAGCCGCGATACAACTTACCCAACTCGCCCGCCATCACATTAAAAGTGCGCGTCAAAATGCCCAGCTCATTTTGGCTATTGGTGCTGAGTGCAATATCAAACTCACGATTCTGGATCTGTTCGCTCGCGACCACCAACGCTCTGAGTGGGCGCACGACCTCTTTGCGAATGTAATGAATGACAAACATTGAAATGAAGAGCACCGCGCCTAATCCAAGGCCACCGACCCAAGCGAGGTTGATGAGTTTCTGCTCCGAAAAACGTTGTAACTTGAAGACAAAACTGTCGATCTGGCTGACAAAGCCCGCCACCAGCGTCAAGTAATCGCGGTTGTCATCGCTGCGTAAAACCTGCTTTAGCTCGTGCCAGCGCGCGATCAAGGTGTAGTAATCGTGGGTGATGTCCGCCGGCACGTTCCACTTTTGCAACGCCTTCATCGATGGCGAATAAAGTGAATGCTCAAACGCGGCGATGTGTTCGGCATAATTGACGGATTGGGATTGAATGTCGTGCGCGAGGCGGTAGCTCTGCATCCGCATTGAACCCGCCACGTTCACGGCTTCTGCATCGTTAAGCGAAGAAGCCAGAGTGATGATGGCAAAGCCAGTCGTCGCAATCGAAAGTAATAAAATCAACAACATCGACTTTGCAATCGTGCTGGTTACCGATTTTTCGACTCGTTTTCCCAATTCATCGTCCCCAACCGTGCGTTTTACACGCATTTTGAATGCTCTAGCCTAGCTTTTTCACCATGGTATCAATATGTGATCATACTCGCTCGAATTTATTGATCCAAAACAATATTCCATCCCAATTAACCCCTAAGGGGTATTTATACAAATATGACAAAAACTACAATTTGTGTATGAATAAATGACAGTTTATTAATAAAAATTGTGAACTACGCTTTATTAATACTCTTTCAGCATGCTGGGTGAATTCAGTGGTAGATCTTTCCAAACGACGTTTGTTTGCACGCCGCGCCGTCGATAGCTCAAAGGTGCGCTTGCCTTGGATAGCCAATCCAGCGGCGTTTATCGACGATTGCACGCGCTGCGGCCGCTGCCGCGACGCCTGTGAGATGAGCATCATCGTCAATGGCGACGGCGGGTTTCCTACGGTCGATTTTCAAATTGATGAATGCACCTTCTGTTACCAATGTGCAGAAGTTTGCCCAGAACCGATTTTTTTACCGCAAACCGACACCGCATGGCAGGCCAAAGCCGCCATCAACGACCAATGCCTGGCTAAGCAGAACGTCGAGTGTCGAAGCTGCGGCGAAACCTGCGACCCAATGGCCATTCAGTTCCAGCTGCAAGCCGGACAGGTCGCACAGCCGATGATCCACCTTGATGAATGTACCGGCTGCGGCGCGTGTGTATCGCTCTGCCCCACATCAGCCATCAGTGTGAGCAATATTGAATAATAACGAGAGAAAAGTATGTCACTCAATGAAGTGCACATTTCAAGTTTAGTGGTACATGCCTTTCCAGAGCATTTGGCGACCGTGAAAGCGCAGATCGAACAATTCGAGAACGCAGAAATTTACGGCGACAGTCCGGAAGGCAAAATTGTGGTGGTGCTGGAAACTCAGAACCAGGGGTTTGTCACCGACACGATTGATGCCATCAACAACTTACCAAACGTCCTGAGCGCGGTTCTGGTGTATCACCAAATCGAAACAAATCTGGACGACTTAGATTCAGACACTGGAAATCAACATTCCCAACTCGAGGGTGAAGTATGAAAATGACAAGACGTGCGTTTGTGAAAGCAAACGCGGCAGCATCAGCGGCGGCGGTAGCGGGGATCACACTGCCAGCCTCTGCGACCAACCTGATTGCCAGCTCAGACCAAACCAAAATCACCTGGGACAAAGCACCTTGTCGTTTCTGTGGTACCGGTTGTTCTGTGTTGGTCGGCACGCAAGATGGCCGCGTTGTGGCCACGCAAGGTGACCCGGAAGCACCCGTCAACAAAGGTCTGAACTGCATCAAAGGCTACTTCCTCTCGAAAATCATGTACGGTCAGGATCGTCTGACTCAGCCCCTGCTGCGCATGAAAAATGGCCAATATAGCAAAGACGGCGACTTCACCCCCGTCTCTTGGGATATGGCTTTTGATGTGATGGCAGAAAAATGGAAAGCCTCGCTGAAGAAAAAAGGCCCGACCAGCGTCGGGATGTTTGGCTCAGGTCAATGGACGGTGATGGAAGGTTATGCTGCTGCGAAAATGATGAAAGCAGGCTTCCGTTCAAACAACATCGACCCGAACGCACGTCACTGTATGGCATCTGCGGTTGTCGGCTTTATGCGTACCTTTGGTATCGATGAACCGATGGGTTGTTACGATGACTTTGAAAACGCAGACGCTTTTGTGCTGTGGGGTTCAAACATGGCCGAAATGCACCCAGTGCTGTGGACACGTATCACGGACCGTCGCTTGAGCCATCCGCACGTTAAAGTGAATGTGCTGTCGACTTACTACCATCGTTCTTTTGAATTGGCGGATCACGGTTACATTTTCCATCCTCAGTCTGATTTAGCGATCGCCAACTTCATCGCGAACTACATCATTCAAAACGATGCCGTGAACTGGGACTTCGTGAACAAGTACACGCACTTCAAACAAGCCGTGACTGATATTGGTTATGGTCTACGTGATGATCACCCGCTGCAGAAAAAAGCGAAAAACGCGAACTCCGGCGACATGACCAACATTTCGTTTGAAGAGTACAAAAAATCGGTAGCGGAATACACGGCTGAAAAAGCGTCTGAAATGTCTGGTGTGAGCGTTGAAAAACTGATCACATTGGCAAAACAGTATGCCGATCCAAATACCAAAGTGATGTCACTGTGGACCATGGGGATGAACCAACACACCCGTGGCGTATGGATGCAAAGCTTGGTGTACAACCTACACTTGCTGACTGGTAAAATTGCCACACCGGGCAACAGCCCATTCTCACTGACAGGCCAACCATCGGCGTGTGGTACTGCGCGCGAAGTCGGTACATTTGCACACCGCCTGCCTGCGGACATGGTGGTTGCCAACCCGAAACACCGCCAGATCGCCGAGAAAATTTGGAAACTGCCAGAAGGTACGATTCCGCCAAAACCAGGCTTCCACGCCGTGCTGCAAGACCGCATGTTGAAAGACAGCGTATTGAACTGTTACTGGGTGCAATGTAACAACAACATGCAAGCTGGCCCGAACATCAACGAAGAGCGTTTGCCGGGTTATCGTAACCCAGAGAACTTCATCGTGGTGTCTGACCCGTACCCAACAGTGACTGCGCAAGCCGCCGACTTGATTCTGCCAACCGCGATGTGGGTGGAAAAAGAAGGCGCTTATGGTAACGCGGAACGCCGCACGCAAGCGTGGTACCAACAGGTAAAAACCGTGGGTGAAGCGAAATCGGATCTGTGGCAAGTCATGGAATTCTCCAAACGCTTCAAAATGGAAGACGTTTGGCCAGAAGAGCTTTTGGCTAAATCCCCAGAATACCGTGGCAAAACCATGTACGACATGCTGTTCCGCAACGGTCAAGTGGACCAATTCCCAATCGCTGAAGCACGTGAGCTAAACGATGATGCGCACCACTTCGGCTACTACGTGCAAAAAGGTCTGTTCGAAGAGTACGCGAGCTTTGGCCGCGGTCATGGTCACGATTTAGCACCTTACGATGTGTACCACACCGTACGTGGCCTACGCTGGCCTGTTGTGAATGGCAAAGAGACCCAATGGCGCTTTAAAGAAGGCTCGGATCCTTATGCGAAAAAAGGCAGCGGCTGGGACTTCTACGGCAAACCAGACGGCAAAGCGTGGATCATCTCTTCGCCTTACGAAGCGCCACCGGAAGTGCCGGACGAAGAATTCGACTTATGGCTCTGTACTGGCCGTGTGCTGGAACATTGGCACACCGGCACCATGACTCGCCGCGTACCTGAGCTGTACAAAGCGTTCCCAGATGCAGTCTGCTTCATGCATCACGACGATGCACAAGCGCGTGGCTTGCGACGTGGCGATGAAGTGGTGATTGCCAATAAACGCGGTGAAGTGCGCGCCCGCGTAGAGACTCGGGGCCGTAACAAGCCGCCAAAAGGTCTGGTGTTTGTGCCGTTCTTTGACGCGCGCATTCTGATTAACAAACTGATTCTTGATGCAACGGATCCACTGTCGAAACAAACCGACTTTAAGAAGTGTCCGGTCAAGATCACCAAAGTGGCATAAGCCGTTAACAGAATGTTCGGGGCAGCCGTTTGCTGCTGCCCCAGTCAGGAATTGAGCCATTAGGCGGAGAATGAACAATGAAAAAATTACTTATTGCACTGCTGTCTGTCGGTGCTCTCATCACCGGAGTTGCGCAAGCTGAACTCGATAATCCAGGGGGTGTGGGCGGTGTTGAATCACTGCGCGGCGCGACCCTGATTGAATCGACTCGCCCAGCCGATGAGATGAAAAAATACCCGCGTGAACAGGCCTTCGACAGCGATTACGTGTATCAACCACCATTGATTCCACACAATATTCGCAACTACGAAGTGTCGCTCAATGCCAACAAGTGTCTGTCGTGCCACAGTTGGAAAAATGCCAAAGAGATGGGTGCAACCAAAATCAGCGTGACTCACTTTATCAACCGTGAAGACGCCGTGTTAGCGGATGTCTCGCCACGCCGCTACTTCTGTTTGCAATGCCACGTTCCTCAGGCAGAGGCCAAGCCTCTGATTCAAAATGAGTTTGAACGCGTTAACTCGCTTCGCTAATCAGGCACCGCATACTTTAAGAGGCGATTTATGAAACTACTAAAAGCGTTTTGGGAAAGACTTACCCGCCCAAGCAAAGCCGCCGTTGGTGTGGTTCTGTTTATGGGATTCATCGGTGGTCTTCTGTTTTGGGGCGCCTTTAACACAGGCATGGAAGTGACCAACACCGAAGAGTTTTGTTCGGGCTGTCACGCACCTATCGTGGCTGAAATTCAGGAAACGATTCACTATTCGAACCGTTCCGGTGTGCGCGCCATCTGTTCAGATTGTCACGTTCCGCATCAGTGGACAGACAAAATTGTGCGTAAAGTGCAGGCTTCCAAAGAAGTCTTCGCCCATATGCTCGGCACCATCGATACACCGGAAAAATTCCAAGCTCGCCGCGCTCATTTGGCCGAGCGGGAATGGGCCCGGTTGAAAAAGAACGATTCGTTGGAATGTCGTAACTGTCACCAGTTTGAGTACATGGATTTTTCAGAGCAAAGCGAGCGCAGCCGTAAGCAGCACTCCACCGCGCTGGCTTCCGGTGAGAAAACCTGTGTGGATTGCCACAAAGGTATTGCACACAACCTGCCGGACATGCACGGCGTTGAAGGCTGGCAATAAGGAGCGTATGACATGAGTACACTTGAATCTGTTATCTGGCACATTCTGGGTTACAGCGCGATGCCAGTGATCATCCTGAGTGGATTTTTGGCCGTGGCCGTGCTCTGCATCTGGCTGCTGTCACTGACCAAAGACAAAGAGTCGTGATGGGCTAAGCGCCCCACGCACAAAAAGCAAAAAAGCAAAAACCGGTGATCATTCACCGGTTTTTTTTATGTGCGTTAGTCACCCATCCACAACTTATAAAAATCGCTGTAACCGGTACTGTTGACTTGAATGCCCTGCACTTGCTGCGTGCAGGTGATTTCTTCTCGCCCAACAAACAGGGGTAAACAGCGCCGCTGATCGTAAAGCTGTTGTTCCAACTGCTGCAAGCGTGCATACGGATTGGTATCGCTCACCGCTTGCGCGAGCGCCTGCTTGTGCTGCGCCATTTCCGCTTGCGAGAAGGTAAAGCGCAACCCCGTCGACACCAACAGCCATTCATATAAACCGTACGCTTTGGGTTGTTCCACCACTTCCTCAATCAGCATCAGATCTGCCAAATGCGCAACGCTTTGTGGTTCGCTGATCGCCTTGAGTTCAATCACCTCCACAACCAAACCCGTGCGTTGAATGGCTGCGTGCAGCCAATCCGCAACCGCTTGAAGATAAGGAATGGTCCACACCGGTTCGGCCAACACGATCGTGCCTGTCAGTTTGGGGACAACGTGATTGGCTATGCTGCGCTCATCCTTGTCGTGTGGGCATTCAAACGCTAAATTCTCGACGCAGTTGTGGGCATCCACGTGATACTTTTCCCGCGCCAAGAACGCGTACAGCTGCGCCAAAGTGTGCGCATCCACATCACTGGTTTCTCGCACATTAAACGTCAGATACGACAAAGCGCTGATAACGGAACTCTCCGTCGCGCCGGTTTTTTGGTTAAAACTCATGGCGCGAATTACCTGCTCATCACCGTGTGACAGTGTGATTTGCTCAATCAACGCTTTGCTTGCGTAGTAATGTTGATGGCGAATGAGAGTCAGTTTTTCTTCATCCCAGTTGCCCACGCTAAATGGCCCCGTGCCGACACATTTCCGTGGATGAGTACAATGCGGTTCCGGGCGACACAAAATAGCGCTATTGGCCATGGCCAACACATACGGAAAAAAAGCATTGGGCGCATTGAGTTCAATCACGATTCGGTGCTCAGATTCGGCCCTCACCGCGCGCATGCTGTCGAATAGGTGCTGCACAGGCCCAGAGGTGTGCTTTAAGCGTTCCAAACTCCACACCACATCGTCTGCCACCAGCTTTTGACCATTGTGCGCAAGGACATCTGGCCGAAGCCAGAGCGTTAACCAGCAACCGTCCAGTTTCCAAAAATGCGCTAAAGCGGGGATCAAATTCCCCATCGCATCTTGGTTTAACAGCGTGTCATAGACGCTTTTAATCACCTGAAGCTCTGCCAATCGCAGAGTTTTCAAAGGATCCAAAGTATCAACGGCTGGGTATCGGGTAATGAGCAGGTGATTGTTCGATTCATTCCATTGGTTTTGTTGCGCCGTGGCGCCGGCGAGCGCCAATACGGTGTCATCCCCGTAAAGTGCCAACAGGCGCGTGATCAGCGTAAAACGGCCCTTACTGAGCTCTTGCCTCACCACTTGGGTTAACGCCGCTGAAAACGTCAGTGATACCACCAACTGGCTGGTTTTGCTGCGCCCCACGGCAGGGTGCCACCGCACCCAACCCAGATCAGCCAACTGTTTGAGAATGAGCGACGTATTTCGACGCGAGGTCGCCAAAACCGTTTCGAGCGTGTCAATGCTTAAGGAATAAGCGACGCCTGTTTGATAATGTTGCAGCAACTGGCTGAGTCGTCTGAGGTGCGTGTCGTTCATGGTTGCCATCGGGGAAATACGCTCACAGGAAGCAAAAACAACCAATGCCCGACATGGGCATTGGTTCAAGCATTAATTGAAATGATAGCTGACACCAAGGGAGAAAACATTGATATCGGTTTCAACCGAGGCATTCGCGTAGCCCACGTTGACTACATCAAGCTCTGGTCTCAAATAATCCCATGATGCGCGAATATGCCAGTTATCCGTGGCGGCCACCTCGACTCCTAAGCCCAAAATGCCCGTCACATCGGAATCTGAAAATGTGCTGTAACCTGAGTACCCAGCGACGGCATTGCTGACTTTGATTTCAGCGTTAAAGTAGGCGACACCCGCTTTTGCAAACAGGCTGACATGGTCTGTGACTGGCAATGAAACTTTGGGCTGGATGGCAATGTAGCTCATGTCCCCCACCGTTACCACCGAACCATCGAGTGCATCAATCCCGGTGACCGAGCCTTCCAAGGCAAAGTAACGGTTGAATTGATAGCCACCAAAAATCGAAGCGATGGTCGATTTGTCATCTTCTAAAGACAGATCTTGCGTGGTGGAATACCCCATGACGGTACCGCTCACACTGGCATCATCAAAGCGTGCCTGACCGAGCGCGCCGCCCACATACCATTCGGCGTGCGCGGACACAGAAAAAAGACCTGCCGCAGCGGCAAGTAGAACAAATTTTTTAGACATATATGCATTCTCAGGTGAATAAACAACGGCGTTATCTTGCTCAAACCCTGAGTCTTTATGCGTTCCCTGCCACCCCGATAACCCGGCGAATCATGCACCATCGCACGGCGTTAAAACAGGAAACAATGTGAGAGATTATTGCTTGATTTAATGAAGAGAAAGAAGCGCCACGAGGGGGATTCGATGGCGCATTCACGTTCAACTAATCCACATCCGCAATGGGAAGAACTTGTTTGACGTATTGCCCTGGCGCGACATCAATCACCGGATATTCGTCATTCCCAATCGGATATGGCGCGACTTGCTCTTTGGTACTGAACGCGGTGAGCCACGTATCCCAATGTGTCCACCATGAGCCTTCGGTACGTTGCGCACTGTCTAACCACTCTTCGGCCGAGTCTTCTAGCGTGTCATTGGTCCAAAAACCATATTTGTTTTTGTCGGGATGATTCACGATGCCCGCAATGTGGCCGGACTCTCCCAGAACAAACACTTTGTTGCCACCCGTTTTTAGGGCGCCACGGTAAGTGCCCTGCCACAGCGCAATATGGTCTTCTTTGGTCGAGATGAAATAGCTTGGAATTTTGATCTTATCGAGGTCAATCCACACCCCGCCGACTTTCACGCCTTTATCCTGCACCAGCTTGTTGTCCAAATAAAGTTCACGCAGCAAGAAGTTGTGCGTGGCTGCGGCAACGTTGGTGCTGTCGCTGTTCCAATACAACAGGTCGAAGTCGACCGGGCTGCTGCCCTTGAGGTAGTTGTCGACGTAGTAGTTCCAATACAAGCTGTTTTCACGCAACAAACTGAACGTCACACTTAACGAGCGACCATCCATGTAGCCTTTGGCGTTATTTTGCATTTCAATCGCGCTGATGATGGTGTCGTTGATGTAGGCACCGACTTCACCCGGTTGTGAAAAATCGAGCAACGTGGTGAAGAAACTGGCGGATTTAATGCGTTTTTTCATACGTTTTGCCGCGTAATACGCAATGGTCGTCGCCAAAACGGTGCCACCAATGCAATACCCCGCGGCATTGATTTGCTCTTGACCCGTAATCGACTCAATGGCGGTGACCGCTTTTACCACGCCGTCGAGGACATAGTCTTCGAAGTTGACATTGGCTTGCGCTTTACCGGGATTCCGCCAAGACATCATAAACACCGTATGCCCCTGCTCCACCAGCCAGCGCACCAGCGAGTTCTTTTCGCGCAAATCAAGAATGTAGTACTTATTGATGAATGGCGGCACAATCAGCAATGGCGTTGAATGCACGGTTTCCGTCAGCGGTTTGTATTGAATCAGCTCAAACAGATCATTTTTGAACACCACCTCGCCTGCCGTATTGGCCACATCTTCACCCAAACGAAAGGCGTTGTTGTTGGTCATACGAATTTTGAGGATTTCGGCGCTCGATTCGACATCTTCTTTCAGCAGTTCCAATCCTTTCAGCAGATTCTCCCCGTTTTGTTCCACGGTCAGTTTCAGCAGCTCGGGATTGGTGGCAATGAAGTTGCTTGGTGACAGTGCATTGATGGACTGACGCGAAAAGAACAGAATGCGTTCTTTGGCTTTCTCATCTAAGCCCTCAATCGAGTGAATGGTGTCCAGATAGGTTTTGCTGTAAAGCAGATACGACTGCTTGATGAAGTTGAAAAACGGGTCGGACTGCCACGAATCACCAGCGAAACGCTTGTCACCGAGTTCGCTGTCGACAATGGCCTCTTGCTTACCTTCCAGTACCACCGTTTGCCAAATTTTTAATTGTTGCTCCCACCATTCGGTTTGCAGTTGCAGTAGCGCTGCCGGTTGATGAGCAGCCTTTTCTAAAAACTGCACTGAATCATCCCAGTTCACTTCCTGCAACGCTTTGTTCAGTGGGGTGTTAACGGCTGCCTTGTTCACTTCGAAGTCTTGCCACCAGCGGTGGTTGGCCTCTTGCAGTTGTACAAGATAGTCCGTAAAGACATGTTGAAACATAGACTTACTCCTTAAACAGAAAAAGCGCCGCCCGAGGGCGGCGCGAAAGTACAGTGTTATGCGGGGGTCACTGACTTAAGGTTTTCTGAAGCAAGTTTGTCGATGTCTTCTTTAAACTCTTTCGCAATAGATTGCAGCTTGTTGCTGTCATCCATCATTTGCTGAGACAGCTTGCTCAGCACACCCATTTGCTGGGAACTGAACGTCGTCAATGTGGCCGTGTCTTTCACTTCGCTGGCCGCCTTCATTTGCGCCAAACCCATTTCGCTATATGTGCGAATTGAGCTGAGTTGCAGCTCAGTCAACACTTCAACATTTTTAGCCACCAACTTGTTGAATTTTACATAGGGTTCCAGTGTCTTTTCAGTTTGGTCCGTGAACGTTTTAAAAAAATCCGTGTACATGACGTATCTCCTAGTGATTGAAGTAAATATCTGAACTGTGATTACAACGCTTTAATAACGATCGCCGTACCCATGCCACCACCCACACACAGGGATGCCACACCGTAATCGTTACCGCGACGTTTTAACTCGTGAACTAACGTAACCAGAATGCGGTTACCTGACGCGCCCAGCGGATGCCCGAGGGCGATTGCGCCCCCATTGACATTCGACTTGGCCAAAATGGAATCGGTTGACACGTTATGTTCCGCCGACAACCCGTGAACCACTCCTAATGCCTGAGCGGCAAAGGCTTCATTGAGCTCAAATAGGTCAATTTGATCGATGCCCAGCTCTGCTTTTTCCAGCGCTTGTGTCACCGCACTGACAGGACCAAGCCCCATGACGCGCGGATCGATACCGGTTTGGGCATAACCCAAGATTTCCGCCAAGGGTTCAAAACCATACTCGTCAACCGCCGATTGTGATGCGACGATGATTGCACTGGCACCATCATTGATGCCCGACGCATTTCCAGCCGTCACCGAGCCTTCTTTATCAAACGCAGGACGCAACCCTTGCAGACCAGCGAGCGTTGCACCCGCTTTGGGGTACTCATCGACGGAGAAAGTGATGGTGTCACGGCGCTGTTGCACGGCGATGGGGACAATCTCATCGTTGAACTTGCCCGCTTCAATGGCTGCGACTGCTTTTTGCTGACTCTCTAGCGCAAACGCATCTTGCGCATCACGCGTGATCTCAAATTGCTTGGCGATATTCTCTGCAGTCACGCCCATGTGGTATTGGTTGAACACATCGGTTAAACCATCGTTGATGAGCAGATCTTTCATTTCAAAGCCGCCCATTTTTTGGCCATCGCGCAGGGAACTCGGTGTCACAAACGGGATTTGTGACATCACTTCCACACCACCTGCGACGGCTACCGAAATGTCGCCAGCACGAATATGCGCCACCGCATCCATGACCGTTTTCATGCCACTGCCACACACCATATTGACGCCATACGCTGGGACTTCCTCGGGAATACCGGCAAACATGGCGGCTTGACGCCCCACGCCCATTCCCTGACCGGCACTAATCACATGCCCCATGATCACTTCATCAACGTGATTTACATCGACATTGCCTGCCTGTAGCGCGCCTTTGATGACATCGGCGGCCAACTTGCCAGCTGAGACATTTTTCAACGTGCCGCCAAAGGCACCAATTGGGCTGCGTTTGGCAGCAACAATAAATACTTTTTCCATCTTTTCGCCCCCTTAACGCATGTATAAGCCGCCGTTCACCGACAGCGTTTCACCGGTGATATACGCGCCCGCGTCACTCACCAAAAAGCTCACTGCAGACGCAATTTCTTCTGGCTTAGCCAAGCGTTGCATGGGGATAGTTTGCACAATGGATTCCAGCACTTCTGGACGCATTTGTTCGACCATGGGCGTTGCTGTATATCCCGGCGCGATCACGTTCACGGTCACACCACTGCGCGCGCCTTCCGCGGCCAATGCTTTTGAAAAACCAATCATGCCTGCTTTCGCTGCAGAGTAGTTGGTTTGACCAAACTGACCTTTGAGCCCATTCACGGAAGAGATGTTGACGACACGGCCTCCCCCTTTTTCGCACATGGCGGAGAACAAAGGCTGTGTCACGTTAAACAAGCTGTTGAGGTTGGTGTCGATCACTTCCTTCCAAGAAGCCGCCGACATTTTTTTGAATACGCCATCACGCGTAATACCCGCGTTGTTCACCACGACGTCGATGGTGCCTTCTTCTTCAAGCAAAGCACTGAGTCGTTCTGCACATTCTTGCGTGTTGGTCACATCGAGTTCGAACAGGCGAACTTGGTCTTCGGTGAACTGTTTTTCAGTAAACCAGTCCAGAGCACATTGATAGTTTCCAGTAAAGTAAGTAGCGATGACGCGATAACCGTCATCGACCAACTGTGTTGAAATGGCCGAACCAATTCCACCTTTTGACCCTGTGATCAAAGCGACTTTTTTCATTTATGACTCCATTCAAAAAATAACAGTAGGTTGAAAATCTTTTTTGAACTTGATGCCAACAGCAAAAATAACATCAACCGACGAAATATATATTCCTTTGCAAAGAAGAATTGTTTGTCGCTCTTTATTTAAACTAATCGGTGATTGTGACAATTCAAATTAAAGTTTAGCGTTTTCTAATAAATTTGATTTAGTTCTCACAAGCCATGAAATGTTGATTTATTGTTAAATAAACATAGGTCATTGATTTCATAACCTTTCTCGCTGAAAGAAATCAAGACCAAAAACCATAACCAATTGAAATTAATAGAAAAGCATAACATTACATTCATTTCACTCAAGACTTCGAATGTATCAATGTAATCAAAAACGTGCAGCAGATCTAAATAACCATTGTGGGTCACCTGCACCAATAAATTGCATTCTGATTGCACTTTTATGGTGATCAAAATAATTATCACGCACGAAATAGGTGAGAAAATAATAAATAACTTTCATTTTTAATTAAATAACAATGTTATTAATTATCTCTGTTAGTGAAGTTAGAATAACAAAATGGGCTTATTTGAATTCATTGATAGCGAAATAAACTAATAATATCTGCTTATTCATCACTTTATTGTGGTCAGACCTTCGCGTTTATTTGAGTGCACACATCGTGAATACCATCGATGATTCCTGCGATTTCAGCATAAAAAAGGCCGGCAAAGCCGGCCTTAAACGAGGTGGTATCAATTATGGCGCTAAGTCCACTTCCACGGGTAAATAGTGTTTCGGTTCGAGTTTGAGCCATTCCGGTAACACAGTACCGATCGAGATCGATGACCAAGTCCCGGAAATAATGCCGATGAACATGGCCGTCGCGAATCCTTCCAAGGGCGCGCCCCCCATCAACCACAGCGCAGCAACCGTGATCAAGGTTGTACCTGAGGTCACCATGGTGCGCGAGAACGTCGCAATAACCGCTTGGTCATTGATGTCTGGCGTAGGCGTTTTTTGTTTCGCCAGCAACAATTCACGAATTCGGTCCGCGATAATGATGGAGTCATTGAGCGAGTAACCCAGCACCGCCAACACTGCCGCAAAGACCGTTAAGTTAAACTCCATTTGTGTCAGCGCAAAGAAGCCCAGCACCAAAACAACGTCGTGAACCAGCGCCAGCAAAGCACCGCTTGCCAAACGCCATTCAAAACGGAAACACAAATATCCCAAAATACAGATCATACACAGCATCAGCGCCAAGCCGCCTTGATCAACCAAATCCTGACCCACTTGAGAGCCAACCATGCTGTTGCTGATGATCTCCACGTGGTCGGAAATTTGGTTGAGCAGATGATCCATATCCGGCGCATCATGTCCTTCTTCCGCCAGTGGGTAACGAATCACCCAGCGGCCATCCTCACCCGATTTGGTCACGGAGACAGAATCTCCGAGCGTCGGTTTCAGCGCATCCAGCAGTTGATGGTTAGTCACTTCACTATTCACCATCGCTTCAGTCACCATCCCGCCGGTGAAATCAAGGCCCATGTTCAGGCCACGAATCGCCAACGCGGCCAACGAGATCACCATCAACGCAATCGACAGAACGCTGGTGATATAACGGATTTTGCGCATGCGCGCTTTTAGAAATTCAATCATGATTTACACCCTTACATCACGACGATTGTCGCGTCCCCAAACCAAGTTAATAATCGCGCGTGAAGCAAACACGCCGGTAAACATACTGGTCAACAGACCCAGTCCCAAAGTCAGAGCGAAGCCCTGAATTGGCCCGTTACCGATGGAGTACAGGATAAGCGCCGTGATCATGGTGGTGATGTTGGCATCAAGGATGGTGCTGAATGCACTACTAAAGCCCAAATCAATCGCCTGCGCGAAGCTGCGGCCTTCTTTCAATTTATCTTTGATACGTTCGAAAATTAGTACGTTGGTATCCACGGCCATACCGACCGTCAGAACCAAACCGGCAATCCCCGGCAGGGTTAATACTGCACCAGGTAGTAAAGCGATCAAACCCAGCAAGCACACCATGTTAGCCAGCAACGCTAAATTCGCCACCCAACCCAAACGGCGATACCACAACGCCATAAAGGTCAAGGTCATCGCCATACCCAATGCCAACGCTGAGAAACCATTTTCAATGTTCTCTGCACCCAGTGATGCACCAATGGTACGTTCTTCAACAATTGTGACTGGCGCGGTCAATGAACCCGCACGCAACAGCAGCGCCAGTTGTTGCGCTTCATCGGCAGACCCTGCGCCTGTGATGCGGAATTGGCTGCCCAGTTGAGACTGAATCGTTGCCACGCTGATCACGCGTTCACTACGTTCGGTTTCGCCGCGAGCATTGGTTTTGTACTCGCGATACACCGTGGCCATCGGCTTGCCGATGCGCTTACCGGAGAAGTCGCTCATGATCTTGCCGCCAGCATGGTCAAGCGAGATGTTGACTTCCGACAGGCCCATGTTATCGACGCCAGCACGCGCATTCACGATGTGATCGCCAGTGAGAACTGGGCGTTTATTCAACACCACGGTTCTGCCGTTGTTGTCTTTCAATACCAGCGAATCGTTAGACATCGCGTCAGAGCCTGTTTTCGCTTCGTAAAACGCGAGGCTTGCGGTCGCACCAATCACATTTTTCGCCTGAGATGGATCTTGTACACCAGGCAGTTCGATACGAATGCTGTGCTCACCTTGGCGTTGTACTAAGGCTTCGGTGATCCCCAATTCCTCAATACGATCGCGCATGATCTTGAGGTTCTGTTGCAAGGTAACGGATTGGAATTCCAATTTGTTTTGTTTGGTTGGCGTTACCACCAGCTTGTCAGAGCTGCGTTTCACTTCCCAACCGGAATAATTTTGTTTGAAATAGGTCGCCACTTTGGTCAATGCAGCATCCGATTTGGTATCGACGCTCAGGCCATCGACGCCTTGAGACAGCACGCGCACGCCACGCAGATGTTCACGACGCAACATGTCTTTGACTTCATCGACCATGGTGTCACGCTGTTCTTGGAACGCTTTATCAACATCAACATTCAACAAGAATTGCACGCCGCCACGCAGGTCAAGGCCAAGTTTGATGGGGTTTAGACCCAGCTTGCCATACCACTTCGGCGCAACAGACACATAAGAGTAAGTGATGGTGTCGCCTTCATCGACCAGCTTGTCGAGCGCTTCACGCGCCAAGGTTTGTTCGGCTTCGTTTTCGAACACCAGCACCATTTGATGGTTCTGCTGGGTGATCTCTTGCGGCACAACCCCTTGCTGTGTGAGGTAGCGGTTCACGCTCACCACATTCGCCAGTTCGCCACTGTTGCCTGATGATTGAATTTGAATGGATGGCTGTTCGCCATACCACGTTGGAATGGCGCTTAACGCCAGCACCACAACGGTGACCACTAACACCACGTATTTCCAGGTTGAATAGCGGTTCAGCACGCGCGCGGGTGCTTTTGATTTGGTTTTCTTCATAAATATCCCCTCAGCGATGCGCCGAGTTTTAAAACAAGAAATGTGACAACGTCACCTTAAATTTGTGGAATATTAATGAAAATACTGGCTGTTCAACGCCACATACATCGCGTTGGTCTCTTTCCAGCCGGAAAGACGATAAGAAGGATGGAAATCTTGATAGGACGCCAACACCGTGCGTTCAACAAAACGCAGCGCGAGGCTTGAATCCATCAATGGGTAGAAAGGCGGAACCGTATCCAGAGGATCGGCATCAGAATCACTGAGTTGATAACGCTCGCTGGCGTGCCAACGAACAGAATTCAGAATCGCAACTGCTGACCGTGCGTATTCGGTGTCAGTGGCAGGCGCTTTGCTCAGGGGTTGTGGGTCGCGCTCGGTGGATTGATGTAACAGATCCTGAATCAGAGCGGCAGGCGCAGTCACTGGTGAATGGGCAGGCTTCGCATCGAGGCATGCCAATGCCTGCATCGGTAAAACCAACGCAAACAAAGCAAGCCAGAAAATACGAATTACATGCCAAGACATACAGTGCATACCCTAAGAATTTCCGGCAGTGTAAGTCTGAGTATGCATCTGCTCAAGTAAAATTTTGGACAACTGCGCCTTTCCACGTGGTTTAGCGATAAAAAATCTCACCGGTTTGCACATTGAGATAGATCTTGTTGGCTTGTTTCATGCCACCACAATAGACGAAATACACATCGCGTTCCTGATACTTCACCGAACGAACCCAACCGCCCAGCTCTTCAAAATCATCAGGAGAACAGGTGCCATCTTTCAGCAACTGATCGGTTTTTTGCACGAATACGCTTTCAAATTGCAGCAAATCGTCCGATTTTTCGATGTAGCCCAGTAAGGTTTTTTTACGCTCTTCTGGCGTAATGACTGGCGCTTCCTCAACCAATCCAGAGAGTGGAACCCATTCTGCGACTTCTGGCCCGCCCTCTTTGTACACGAAATATTGAGTGATCCGCCCCCAGCCCTCTTTTTTCTCGAACAAGTGAACTTTGTCACCGCGATACAGCAAGCGCTCGATAAACGCCGCGTCACTCGGGGCTTCACGCACACCCAGTTTCGGTAAGTCGACAAAATAATCCCAAACTTCCGGCTTTTCAGGTTCGGGGGCCGCACTGCCTTCGGTCATCGCTGGCGAAGTCGACACGCCATCCACGCTAGCATCAGCGTTGTGCGCTTCATGTTGCGGTTGATAATAGAATAGATAATAACCAGCTCCCGCCCCGCCTAAGCCGAGGAGGAGAAGCACAATCATCAGCACTTTTTTCATTGATGGTGTTACTCCGATGTCTTATGACATGAAAATGAGGCATGGTGTTTTGTGCTCATTTTCTATACTAAAGCTAGACTCACGAACGGTCTTCGACAATAACAACAACACGAGCGCGCTTACTTCTGTTAACGGCCATCATCGGCCTGACTTTACCTTACGACAGTCAGGCGGCCCGTTGTACAGAACAAGATTGGAATAAGGCGCTCATTTCGCAACAGATTTTAGACCAGCACTACAATTTACTGGCCTCTCAATATAACCACTGGCTTCCCAATTTCAAACACGCAATTTTCTTGCACCAAGAGTTTTCCCGTGCCGAGCTGCAATTTCTGTGGCGTCACAACAAACAGGATTTTCAAGCCGCCGTCACTCAACAATTGGGTAGCGTCAAGCGGGCGATTCAAGAGATTCAACAACTGCAACACCAGCTCGATGACACGCCTACTGACGTCGCCAAACAATGGGAAACGTGGTTTAACATTGGTGAAGCGTGCAAGCAAGCGGGGTTGATGAGCAATGCATTCGCCACGGAACTCTATCTGAAATCCAACAAACAGTTGAACGATCAGCTTGATCTGTTGCATCAGCAACTGGCAATGATGCGCCTGCGCTATGAGTATGAACTTCAAATATTAACCCAAGTCATGAGCATGCCTTAATGGCACTCAAGCCTTGGCTTTACATTGTAAATTGCTGTTTGAATCAGCAACCAACACAAGTGATCATCTGCCCAAATTGCATAGGCACCCGTGAGAAAACACCAAAACTCACCCAGTAAGTTTGACCTAAGCCACGATCCTATAAATTTGGAAGCGAAATCTCATTTACACACGATATACTGTTTGCCTGATCATTTTGCTAAGCCGTCATGTCTTCATCATTTACTAAGTCCTTCAGTCAATTTCTCATTGTGCTGTTTATTATTGGGTTTGTTCCCTCGCTCTACTTCATCCAGGAATTCAACAAACTGGATGAACGCGCGATCGCCCTCATTGAACAAAAGCACCGCGTGAAATTGGAATTTAGTAAGCATGAATTGATCACGACGCTCGATGAAGCCTATACCTCCATCGCCACCTTAGCCAACAACGGCATGTTCCATCAGACCGTGCGTCACCCGACCCCAATCAATATCGCCAATGTCGAAGACTTTTGGTTGCTCATCTCGCGAACACAAGGTGTCTATTCCTGTTTAAGGTTTATTGACCCTCAAGGCCAAGAACAGATCCGCGTCGACTATCAAGCAGGGAAAGCGCAAATTCTCACTCGGGATGAGTTGCAAAACCGCGCGCTGCAAGATTACTTTCTCTACGGACAAAGCTTGTCTGCGGGGCAAATCGGCGTGTTTGGTGTGCAATCGACTGGCGCCGACATGACGCCCACCAAACCGTCGCTCTATTTTATCTCCCCAATCGATCTTGATGGCGAGCGCAAAGGCTATTTCGTCGCAAACATCAATCTGAACTACATTTATCAGCAAATTGCTGGCAGCAATCGCGCAGCCATGCTGCCCGATATTCTGAACCTCAACGGGGATGTGTTGATGAGTCAGCGGCTGGAGGAATCAAACGATCGCACCGCGCTCACTAATTTGGCGCAACGTTTCCCGCAGCTTTGGCATACCATTCTTTCTGACGAACAAGGCACCATTTCCGAAAACGGCCAATGGTTCAGTTTTGTGAAGATTTCGCCAAACGCATCGTTGGTCAACGTGCCCTCGGTGGTGTTATTGGAGCGTGTTGAGAATAACGAAATCCATGCGTTGATGCACAACAGCAAAAACACGTTAACCCTACAAATGGTTGCCCTGTTTGCGCTGATTTGCCTGATTGCCTCGATCTTCGTGTTGTGGAACAACAACCATCAGAAAAACAGCATTGAGAGTAAATTGGCGCGCGCGGCGATGAATGGCATGTCGGCGGTGATCATCACCGACCGCAATAATCGCATCATCAAGGTCAACAATGAGTTTACCCGCCTGAGTGGCTACAGCTTTGAAGAAGTGAGCGGGCAACAACCGTCAATGTTTGCCTCTGGAAAACACACGTCAGAATTCTATGTCGAGATGTGGCAAGCGCTGCAGAATGACGGCTTCTGGGAGGGCGAAGTGATCAACCAACGTAAAGATGGCTCGATGCTCACGGAGATCTTGCGCATTCAGACCATTCTGGATGATGACGACATCATTCAGTTCTACGTGGCGTCGTTTGTTGACATCACTGAACGCAAGTTGCTGGAAGACCAATTGCGTGACCAAAGTGAAAAAGATGGGTTATCCAACATCTGGAACCGACGTAAATTTGATCAAGAATTCCGCTCGGAATGCATGCGTGTCAAACGCTATCCGGCACACGAGCAATCGTGCTTGGCGATTCTCGATATTGATCACTTCAAGCGCATCAATGACAAATATGGCCACGCGCGCGGCGATAAAACCATTCGTGCTGTTGCCCAATGTTTGCGCAATGAACTGCGCGAATCAGACTTTCTTGCACGAATTGGTGGCGAAGAATTTGCCATCATTTTGCCTCACACACCAATCGATGAAGCGGAAACCGTCCTCAATCGGCTTCGCGTGGCGGTGTTCGATCTCCATCAAGGAGATTTATCCGTCAGCGGCGGCCTGACGGATATCACTGAAGTGCCTGAAGAAGTGTATCAACGTGCCGACATGGCCTTGTACGAATCCAAAGAGTCAGGCAGAAATGTCGTGTCCGTGCTCACCAGCGCAGAAATGGTTCACTTCGCTTAATCATCCTCTATTTTCACAGCACCAACACGGTGCAATTTTAACGCACAAGATGCCTTGTTTTAGTGCATTAGTATTAACTAAACTACGCACATCCCATATTTGACGGTCATTCCAATTGTGGCGTGAAACTTGTACTACTCTCTAAAGTGGTTATGAATTGCACATGATTAGGGAGTAAAAGATGCAAGATACCTTAGCAGTCGTGTTGGCCGGCGGTATGGGCTCACGACTTTCCCCCCTCACCGATGATCGCGCAAAACCCGCCGTACCATTTGGCGGCAAATATCGCATCATCGATTTTACCCTCACGAACTGTCTGCACTCAGGCTTACGCCGCATTTTGGTGCTGACACAATACAAATCGCATTCATTGCAGAAACACCTGCGTGATGGCTGGTCCATTTTTAACCCCGAATTGGGCGAGTTCATTACTGTGGTCCCCCCACAAATGCGCAAAGGTGGCAAATGGTACGAAGGAACAGCCGATGCGCTGTTTCACAACATGTGGCTACTGTCACGCAGCGATGCCAAGCACGTCGTTGTGCTGTCCGGCGATCATATTTACCGCATGGATTATGCGGCGATGCTGGAAGAGCACATTGAGAAAGGCGCCACGCTGACAATCGCTTGCATGGATGTGCCACGCGAAGAAGCCAAAGCGTTTGGCGTGATGGCCATTGATGATGAACACCGTATTACCTCATTTGTTGAGAAGCCAAGCGATCCCCCCGCGATGCCTTCACAACCTGATCGCAGTTTGGCCTCGATGGGCATCTATATTTTTAATATGGAAACGCTCCAACAAGCGCTGAATGAAGACTCAGAAAACAGTGGTTCAAGTCATGACTTTGGCAAAGACATCATTCCAAAGCTGATCCCAACCCAAAGCGTGTACGCATATCAGTTTGGCAATGACAAAGGGCGCGTCGCGAAAGATTGCTACTGGCGCGATGTGGGCACAATTGACTCATTTTATGAAGCCAATATGGATTTACTTGAGCCGGTTCCGCCCATGAATTTGTACCAAAAAAACTGGGCGATTCGTACGTACGAACCACAGCTTCCGCCAGCACGTACGGTGTCATCGGCCACGGGGAATGAAGGAATCTTTATCAACTCCATCATTTCCAACGGCGTGATCAACTCGGGCGGCTCGGTGCAGCACTCGATTGTCTCTTCCGGTGTGCGCATCAACGACGGCGCCACCATTGTCGACAGCATTTTGTTTGATGATGTGGAAGTGGGCGATGGTTGTCAGTTGGTCAACTGCATCATCGACAAGCACGTTAAAATTCCGCCGCACACGCAAATTGGCTTAAACCGAATTGAGGATGCCAAACGCTTCCAAATTTCTGAAAAAGGGATTGTGGTCGTGCCGGAAAGCTATCAGTTCACGCCCCCTTCGTGAACCATGCATGAGTCACGCCGACGCGAAGCCTTCACTCCTATCAGCGAGTTAAGGTATCATGCGAGTTAAGGCTTCGCATTCGACGATATTGTTCCGAGCGCGCTGTGTCGGTTATCCGTCACACAAAAAAACCGCCCCGAAGGACGGTTTTTTTTCAAAGTGGCTTCCCTTTACGGGCAGGTCACTTCCTCCCAGAACCAATTGGTCTGTGTTGGGCTTTCCCACACGCCTGGGCTGTTTTGCGCCACAAAGCACTTGCCGTTGTATGTCACCGTCGTACCATCGCTCACTTGCGTCGAACCGGGTACCCATTCCACAACATCACCCGGCTCAGTCGTTCCGCCGCCAGTGTCGCCACCGCCAGTGTCACCCCCATTTCCTGACGAGAGATCCGCAAGCGGCAAATCAGGTTGTTCAAACTTAAAGGCATAATCCACGCCGTTAATGTTCACGCTGTAGTTTGCTGGTCCTGAAATCGGCAAGTAGTACACCATGTCCAACTCGTAGCTGTCGCCCGCTGGTAGCGTTTTCCACGCAGGCAGCGAGAACTCGACGCGGTGCATTGTGCCATCCAAACCGCCGATGTTATCTGCACGCGTATGACCAGAGGCAATGACGCTCAAGCCACCACCCGATTGGTCTTTGGCATTGTCTGGCGCAGAAACCGGAATATCGAACTGGAATGCCGTGCCACCGGGAATATCAACGCCCGTGTTGTTGGTAAAGGTGACTTTCGGATTGATTGGGTAGTTCTGGTCGCCCACTTTAAAACCGCCAATCGACACAGCGATATCGACGGTTTCAGACGGAACCGCGCCCGTCGCCACGGTGTTGCCATATGGCGTCGCCGCTTTGAACTTGTCGTAAATGGCTTTGGTCATGGTGTTCCCCATGTGGTATTCACCTTGACCGCTTTCACACGCCTGTTCCGTGCTATCAATGCTGGTGCGTTGGCCGTTAGCATCGAGCACGTAGCAGTTGTAGTCTCCCGCGAGTTCCCAGAACATGATGCCGCCGATCTCTTTATCGATCACGTAATCTGCTTTTACATCAATGGATTGCTTGTCTTCCGTCGACAGGAACACTTTCTTCTCTGCGTTCCAAAGCCATGGCGCAATCGCCACACTGTCGTAATTACGGGCATACGTGCCAACCAGCGGTGCGGTGGTTGGCTCCAAACCATAGGCCGCTAAATAGGAACCCCAAATGCCGTGCTCTAAGTTTTTCGCATGCCACATTGGGTTAGAACCTGCGCCCATCTCATCACCAGCGGCGTTAACATCGTGCCACATGTTATCTAGGCCCGTCGCGCCGTAACCGCAGTTGTTTTTCTCGCCCTCGCCCGTACCGGTTGGACACTCGCTTTGATTTGGCAAGGCCGCGCGGCCCCAAAGGCCATTATCACCACCAGTGACGCCCTGCCAACCGCGGGTGTAGTAAGGCACCCCAATGTTGATGCGACCCGCTGGCATTGAACCGCGGAAATAGTGGAATGCCCAATCGGTGTTGAGGTAACCAATACCGCCATATTGCGCCGTGCCGTACACATTCCATTGTGCCAGTTCAGAATCCTTCCCGGTGTCGTACAGTGCTGCGTTGTGACCGACATGATCGTTCCACGCACCATGTAAGTCGTAGGACATGATGTTCACGTAATCGAGGTACTGAGTCACCGCCATGGTTTCCATACCACGTAGCAGATAAGCCGACGATGGCGCGGCAATGGTCAGCATGTAATGCACACCATCTTGAGCGCTCGCCATATCCAGTTTTTCACGCAGCACACGCATCAGTTCGTGATAAGAATTCATCAGGTAAGCACGGCGTGATTCAGAGAATGCGGTGTCGTCAGGATTGCCCGCTCCCGCCATCGATGTTGGATATTCGTAGTCAATGTCCAATCCATCGAAGCGGTATTTTCGCATCATTTCAACTGCGGAATCAGCAAAGGTTTCAATGCCTTGTTGATTAATCGAACCGTCTGCGTTGGTGGTCATGGTATAGAAACCGCCATCCGCAACACGATTGCCATCATTGTCAAAATGCCCGCCCGTTTCTGCCCAGCCGCCAATCGAGATCAGCGTTTTCACACCATATTTTTGCTTGTAGGTTGCCAGAGCACCGAAATGGCCTTTAAAGCCCAGCGTTGGGTCAATTTCAACGCCATCCCACTCTTTTCCAACCGCCGCGTTATTGGCATCGTTGACATCACCGACATTGACTTTGCCATCAGAACCAATGCTGACAAACGCGTAGTTGATGTGCGTGAGCTGTTCCCAAGGAATGTCTTTGACCAAGTAAGCGGTCTGATCATCGTCTCCCGCTCGCCAACTGGTGAAATACCCAATGACGCGACGGGGGTGATCGGCACCCATTTTCTCGCGGCCGTCTTCATCGTACACCGTACAATACGGCACACTGACCCCTTCGGTTTGATACAAACCATCGGGACGACAGGTACTGACCACGGGACCGGCAGCCACCGTCAGCGTCGCCGCGGTCGAATCCGTTGTCGCGCCGACATTATCAGTCGCACGCGCAAACACAGCCAGCGCCCCCGAACGGGTGGTGGTGTAATCCAAGGTGTAAGGTGCAGAAGCGACCGTTCCCACAAGAGAGCCGGCCACGTAAAAATCGACTTTGTCGACACTGCCATCAGCGTCTGCAGCATTGGCCGTGAGCGTCACCACGGCCCCCACATCCACTTGGCTGGCAGACAACGTGATGTCTACCGTTGGCGCTTCGTTGCCCGGTTGCGTGCTGTCTGTCACCGAAACAGAGACTTGACTCGCCGTGCTGGCAAGTGCCTTGTCATCATAAGCAATGGCGCTGATTTGGTGTGTTCCGGCGACCGCCGTCCATGTGGCGCTGTACGGTGCACTGCTCGCTTGGGCAACCACCACACCATCAACCAGAAAATCGACACGTGCGATCGTCCCGTCGCTGTCTGACGCGCTGGCCGCCAGCGTCACCACATCTCCGGTTGTCAACACATCCGACGCCGACGGAGAGGTCAATGTCGCATTGGGAGCCTGATTGTCATCGCCACCGTCGGTCGCACAAGCATCCAGCAGTTTCCACTGCGCGTAATCACCGGAGAACTGCTCCGGATCGTTATTCTGCGTCCAATAATTGGCCTGATACGCAGACCCGTTGTATTGAACCTGATCGCCGCCAGTATAAATTGTGTCAGATTGCCACTCCGCCAGAGCAGAACAATCCACCGCTGCATAGCTGTTGAACGCCATGAGGCACGAAGCCGTCAAAGTGCTGAGCGTAAAGACACTCTTCGACACTTTAGCTCGATGTAAGCGCATTTTTATTTCCTTAAGTTATTGTTTCACGGGAATAAAGCTTTCAGTCCTTACGCTGAAAACTTTAATTTTTTTCGTAAAACAACTTTAGGTGACTTGGTAGAATTCACATCGACTAAAGTGCAAAACTTCAAAATCACTCGCAAACACAAACGTTCATCACGCAAATGTCACAAGGTTAATTTGCAGCAACAACTAATTTATGACGCCGGTGAACAGGCGAAAAAAAGCCCACACCAAATGACGGCGTGGGCATCTTTAAACAGGAGCATACCAAAATGCTCTTTAGGGGACTGTCAGTATCCTCGTTCTGCGAATGAGATAACAGAGTAAACAATCACCTTTCGACTTCCTCTTTTACGCAGCTTTTGCGCCCCGTGGGGTTTCGTTGAAGTGGCGTTTGTATTCACGACTAAATTGCGATGGACTGGTGTAACCCACCAAACGCGCTGCATCGTTCACCCGCTTGCCTTCTATTTGAATCAATTCTTTGGCTTTATTGAGACGCACTTTCTTCAAGTACTGCAGTGGCGATTCCAGCGTGACGCCTCGAAAAGCTTGATGGAAGGATGAAATACTCATGTTGGCCTCTTCCGCCAGTTGCTGAACCGTGAGCTGCTGATCGTACTCGCGGTGCACTTTACTGAGCGCCTTCGCCACACGCGCGTAATGCCCTTCATGATGCGCCAAATCAAATAACACGTGCCCTTCGCAACTGGTCAATGCACGGTAGACCATCTCTTCCATGAGCGACGCTCCCAGAATCTGTGCTTCTAACCCATCGTTCAGCGCATGCATTAATCGTTTACAGGTGTTGAGCATCTCTTCACCCATATTGACTGATTTGAGGCCGCATTGATTATCTTTATCCTGCTTGCAAGGCTTGAACCCAGCCTGTTCCAACAGGTCGACTTGTTTGAGCAAAATCGAATGATCGATATCGATGCTCAACCCAAGTAACGGTTTACCGGCTTCGACAATCGCTTCACACTCAAGGGGCATCGGCACCCCCACCACCAAGTAGTCATTCGGACCGTACTGCACTGGATTGGGACCAATATGAATGTTTTTTTGTCCTTGCCCTAAGATGATGATACCCGACTGGTAAATAAACGGACGACGCTGATTGCCCGCGCCACTGCGATAAAACCAAACCCCAGGAATGGCGGTTTCTGCAATGCCTTCTAATTCATGCAATGAATGATGTTCAACATATTGTTGCATCAGCTTTGCCAATTCAGTCATCTGTTCACTCCGTATTCAAACCTCGCTCAAACTGCCATAAATTGTAGAATTAGGCAATTTAATTGCACGAATAGCCCTACAAAATCGGATTATTGAGGACTATTATGCACCCCATGACTTCCTGAATCGGTGGAACGCGTGATTCAGGACACTCTGGATTCTAGACATACTGGATTCAAGAAATACTGCCTTTGGGGGATTTCCCCCTTTTTTAAAGCAAGAGGTGAGATCAATGCTATTTACCTACGTTAACCCAACACGTATTCACTTTGGCCAGGCTCAAATCGCCCAAGTTAAAAACGAAATTCCTCAAGATCAAAAAGTTTTGGTGATCTACGGTGGCGGCTCCATCAAGCGCAACGGTGTATACGACCAAGTGGTTGCCGCGCTGAGCGAGCACACTTGGGTGGAGTTCTCCGGCGTTGAACCCAACCCAACCAAAGAGACTTTGGACAAAGCAGTCGCTATCGCAAAAGAGCAAGGCATTGATTACATTCTCGCCGTCGGCGGTGGTTCAGTGATTGACGGCTCTAAATACGTTGCCGCAGCAGCAAAATATGACGGCGACGGTTGGGACATCCTGACACGTAAACACGCCGTCACTGAAGCCACACCGATTGGTGCAATTTTAACATTGCCAGCGACCGGTTCTGAGTCCAACTCTGGCGCGGTGATCACCAAAGCAGAGACGCAAGACAAACTCTCGTTCATGACGAAGTTTGTTCAGCCTAAATTTGCAGTGATGGATCCTGATGTGATGAAAACACTGCCAGAACGTCAACTGATCAACGGTATCGTGGATGCTTGGGTTCACGTATGTGAGCAGTACATCACACGCCCAGTCGGCGCCATGGTGCAAGACGGTTATGCTGAAACATTGCTGAAGAACCTGCTGATTCTTGGCCGCGACTTTGCTGGTCGTGACAACGATGCATGGCGTGCAAACCTAATGTGGAGTGCAAACCAAGCGCTGAACGGTTTGATTGGTACGGGCGTACCACAAGACTGGGCAACCCACATGATTGGTCATGAACTGACTGCCCTGTGGCATGTTGACCACGCACGCTCTTTGGCGATTGTTCAGCCATCGCTGCTGCGTAATCAGATTGAAGCCAAACGCGCTAAACTAGAACAGATGGGAACCCACGTCTTTGGTTTGGAAGCTTCAGCTGACTTGGCAGAGCGCACCATTGATGCGATCGAAGCGTTCTATCACCAGTTGGACGTCGCAACTCAATTCGCCGCTCACGGCTTAACTGCCGCAGCCGCTGTCGATGCAGTTGTGAACCAGTTGGAAGCACATGGCATGGTGACACTGGGCGAAAACCAAGCGATCACACTGAAAGAATCTCGTGAAATCTTAACCAACGCGCTCGTGTAAGCCTTTGACATATTTACTAATAAGTTAAAGCCCTACTCTCAGCCTGTTAATCCTGTTAATATTTGGCAGCGCCTTTCGCGCTGCCTTTATTTTTTGGGATATCACATGTGGCCAAGCATTTTGCTGTTTTCTTGCATTCATCTGTTCTCGATTGAGCGCGGGCCACGTTGGCTATTCTACCTTTCCAAACCGCTGCCCGTTTTACTGATGGCGGCGTTGATCCCGTTCTCTTCCAGCGTGGATACCAATCTTGCGTTTTGGATATTCAGTGGCTTAATTCTTTCCGCCATTGGGGATGTGTTGCTGTCGCTCCCCAAAGATAAGTTTGTCAGCGGCTTAAGCAGTTTTCTGTTGGCGCACATCTGTTATGTGCTCGGTTATTTGGGAATGGTCAGCACCATCACGTGGTGGACACCGGCGGTGATTCTGGCACTGGGAATTTTGGCTTTTTTGCTGCTACTGCCCAACCTAGGCACCATGACATTGCCCGTCGCGATTTACATTTTGATTATCGTTGCCATGGGCTCAGCAACCGCTGAATATTGGCTGAGCTACAACAGCACTTCAGCCAAATTGGCCTTTACCGGCGCTTGCATCTTCATGCTCTCCGATCTGGTGTTAGCCATTGACCGCTTTCGCTCATCCTCCAAATTTTCCCGCCACGTCGTGATGTTTACTTACTACACCGCGCAGGCGCTGATTACGCTGTCGGTACTCAATTCGCGGCTGTTTTAGCGATCGCACGGCATCTTTAACGGTCACGCGACAACAGCGCGTCCAGCTCTACCAACGAAGCAGCGATCGTCGTTTCCAGCTCAACATACAGCGATTGCGCACTGGCTTGCGGTGAATCCGCGTGTTCAATCGATTGACACAGTGTCATCGCTTGGGTTAAACCCAAGCTGCCAGCCGAACCTTTGAGTTTGTGCGCGGCTTGTTTCACGGCTTCTTCACTACTCGTTGACGCAGAAAAGATCGCCAAGGCTTGGCGCGCGCCATCGGCAAAGTAAGTCATGATTTCACGCATTTTATCTCGGCCCAACACTGCGACATCCTCTTCCAGCTGCGCCACGTTGACTAATGCCGTGTTTGATTGATGTGGCATTGATTGATGTGACATTGATTGATGGTGCATCAACTGAGGTTGAGATTGAATCGAGTGCATATTGCGCGCTGTGGTTTCTGGTAACTTGGGCGCTCCCATGTGCGCTGCAAGGGTGTTTGCCAATGCTGATTTCACCAGCGGTTTAGGCAGATAGCCATCAAATCCCGAAGCCAAATACCGGCTGACATCTTCAGTAAAGACATGAGCTGACACGGCGATCATCGGAATCGGCGTTTGTGCATGCTGTTGCTCTAACGCTCTGAGCTGTTTGAGCAAGCTGACGCCATCACCATCTGGCAAATTGATGTCCAAAAGCGCCACATCAAAACGCTGCTGGGCAAAAAGACGCAGCGCCTCTTTCACGTTCGATGCCATCACCGCATGGTGTCCCAAACTCGTTAAAAATCCTTCGGCAACCAGTTGATTGACGTCATTGTCTTCTACCACCAACACGGTCAGCGCAACGGTTTGGCCAAGTGAGACCTCGTCGATACGATGGCACACATCTCCCGAAGCCAAAGCCAATGAGAAATAGAACCGACTGCCTTCGCCCACTACCGATTCGCAACGCAGTTCGCCTTGCATGGCCGCCACTAAGCGATGGCTGATCGCCAGCCCCAATCCGGTCCCGCCTTGTGTCGCAAGCCCAGCCTCAGCTTGAGTAAAAGCATCAAACAGGGTCTGCTGATCCGTTTCATGAATCCCAATGCCCGTGTCACACACTTCAAACAGCAGCTTTTGTTCGTCGTCGGGGTCCGCGTACACCGCCAGGTCAATGTGACCGTGCGGCGTGAATTTGATCGCGTTGCTGACCAAATTATTCAGCACCTGTTGAAGACGCGTTTCGTCCCCTTGCCAATCCTCCGCGAGATCCGAATCCACGTGCAGATTGAGCGTGACACCTTTTTCGATGGCGCGACTTTCCATCAACTGATAGACATGACGCAACATGTGACGCAGGTTGAAATTGGCGTGGCGAATCTGCAAATGGCCCGCTTCAATTTTGGAGTAATCGAGCACATCGTTGAGAATCGCGAGCAGGTTTTGGCCACTTTGATCAATCACGTTCACGTAATGACGCTGCACATCAGACAATGGCGTGTCTTGAAGCAGATGCGCCGTGCCCAAAACACCATTCATCGGCGTGCGAATTTCATGGCTCATGGTGGCAAGGAACACGGATTTGCTGCGGCTGGCCTGTTCTGCATCCAAACGAGCTTTGGCGTGGTTGAGTACTTCTTGATTGAGTTTGTGGTTGGTTTCTCGCAGTTGCGTGGTGCGCTCTTCCACCACATCTTCTAGGTGCGCTTTATGCTCTTGCAGCTCTCGCTTGGCTTGAACTTCGCTTTCGGCCACCACGTTCAGCGCTTTGGCGGTATCTCGGGCGGTCGCGATGGCTCGTCCCATCTCCGCCAGTTCATCATGGCCTTGCGTGTCGACCTCAACGTGTAATTGTCCTTTGGCAACGGAAAGGAGCGCCGCAGTATGACGTGCCAAGCGTTTCACCACCGATTGGTACACCACGCGCCATACGATTAACGTTGTGGCGATCAAACCCATCACACTGAGAACGGACAGTGTCCACTGCGCTAGGCTCAATGTTCGCGACAGTTGCACCACCGCCGCAGTTGCTGATTGGTTAGACGCATCGACCAACTGATTGACGCGTTGGTTTAACGAGGCGAACTGGTCCAGCGATTGTGTGGCCAATTTTTGCGCGCGCAACGTGCTGTCATGCCGGGCAATCAAATTTTCAAATATGGTTTGCTCTTGCGCCAATGCGGCGAGCAATGTCGCCATTTGTTTGGAGCGTGTGGGATCTTCAACCGCCTGAACACGGCGTTGCATGACATCGATGTTGCTGACAAATTCCTGCTGCAGCGCGACGATGCGTTGAATGTCGGTAACGGTGCGCGTCTCTTCGATTTCATTGAGCACTTTATACGCCAAGAGGTGTAGCTCGTGTAGGCGCTCCGACAAGTCCAAATCGACTTCAACTAACGTATCGAGCGCTTGGTACACCTGATCATTTCGTTGTTCTTTGAGCAAATCGTAAATGTGGGTGACATTCGCGACCGCCACGGTGCTGGTGTTGAGGACTTGGGTGCGGGTGAGCTGTTCTAGCTCTTGCGCCGAGGCGCGCATGTGAAGTGCTTGGTCAACGAGTGAGTCAGCCAACTGTAGCTTTCGCTCTACCTCTTGCCCCAGCAGCCCCAACGTATCAATCACGCTTTGTACATCCGCCTCAAGCGAGCTAAGCAGTTGCGTATCGGAGGAATCTTGTCCCAACGTTTTCACATGCCCCAGTAACTGATCGAGCTGATCAAACAGCAGCTTGCCCACGCGCTTGCGCTGAGTTTCGTCGGTGGCATTCGACAACGTGTGAACGGATGCGATGATGCGATTACTCAGTTCGGCCACTTGGCGCGCTTCCAGCATGGCAGGAATGGCGCTGTTGACCACTTGGCGCTCCGTTTTAGAGACCTGCGAAAAGCCCAACATGCCAATGATGGCCGAAGACAGCACCAGACAAGCCATCGCGATAAACGACAACAATAATTTATGTCCAATACTGGTTTTGCTGATTCGCATACAGATGACCTACTAAGTCGCTTCTTTAACGGCTGAAATTGGGCTATATTTTGCAGTGTTTATCCCTATTCGCCAATGAATAACCTCATGCTTTGTCTGAATTTGTCACGCTGGTTCTCCACCTTATTGATTTTGTCCTCTTCGATGCTGAGTTTGATGGCCGTGGCGCAACCCAAAGTGTGTGCGCTCTACCCACACCTCAAAGACTCGTATTGGCTCTCCGTCAACTACGGCATGGTCGATGAAGCGCGCAAACAACACCTTGAGCTCAAAGTGCTTGAAGCCGGCGGCTATCCCAGCCAGTTGAAGCAACAGCAGCAAATCAAAGACTGCATCGCTTGGGGCGCACAAGCCATTCTGCTCGGTACAGTGTCACCCGATGGGTATCACAATGATTTGAGCCAACTGACCGGCGATGTCCCCGTTTTTGCGATCGTGAATGAACTCATCTTAGACGATGATCAGCGCGCGCACCTCAAAGGCGGTGTCGGCGTAGATTGGTATTGGATGGGCTATTACGCAGGAGATTACTTGGCTCGGCTTCACCCAACAGGCAGCGGGCTAACCCCGATTGCCCTTCTACCGGGGCCAGAACAACGCGGCGGCACCAAACCCATGGTACAAGGCTTTTATGATGCCATTGGGCACAGCGACATTCGTATCGCCATCACCTTGTGGGCCGACAATGACAAAGAGCTGCAACGCAATTTAGTGCAACAAGCGATTGAACAACCACGCATTCAATATATCGTCGGCAGTGCTGTCGCCATTGAAGCGGCGATCAGCGAGCTGCGAAACGCCAACAAGCAACATCAGATTCAATTGGTCTCAACCTACTTGAGTCATGGCGTTTATCGCGGTCTACTCAGAGAACGCGTGGCGTTTGCGCCAAGTGACAAGATGGTCGAACAAGGTCGTTTGTCGATTCGTCAGGCCGCTCATTACTTAAGGGGAGAAGCGTATGAGCGCCACGCGGCTCCCGAAATAGCAAAACTCACACCGGAAACGCTCGACGAGCAAATTATTGCTGAATCGTTATCTCCATCTGAATTCAGACCGACTTTTGAAGTAAAAGTCGTTGAATAGACAAGCGCTTTTGGTTATTACACATGAAGCTTAGACACATTAGGATAAGAACCAATGAAAAAAACAACGCGCACCATGGCGGCAAGTAAACACGTCGCATTAGTTGCTCACGATAACTACAAAGGCGAGCTGCTGCGCTGGGTCAAAGAAAACCTCGAAAAGCTTCAAAAGCACTCACTTTACGCCACAGGTACCACCGGCCACATGCTCAGCAAAGAGACTGGCCTTGAGATCACCAGCATGATCAGTGGCCCGATGGGCGGCGATCAACAGATCGGTGCCATGATTTCGGAAGGGAAAATCGATGTGATGATTTTCTTCTGGGATCCGCTGAACGCAGTACCGCACGACCCAGATGTGAAAGCCCTGTTGCGTATCGCCAGTGTGTGGAACATTCCTGTCGCAACCAACCGCGCCACCGCGAAGTTCCTATTTAACTCAGAGCTAATGGCACAACCAGTAGACATTGAGATCCCAGACTACCAAGCCTACCTTGCTGAACGCACCTAAATGGCCCTAAAAAATCCCCTCTTCTAATGAGGGGATTTTTGATTGAACAAGGTTGGCCTCGCGACTTAGCCGATTGATGCCAGAAATTCATCGGAGGAGATCACGCGGCATCCGGACGCCTTCATCGCTTCGAATGCTTGATGGGAATCGTCCGGAGACAGATTCACGCCGCGACACGCATCGGCAATCACTGTGGTCTGAAGCCCCAACGATGCGGCATCGAGTGCGGTAAATTTCACGCAGTAATCCGTCGCTAAACCGACAATGTAAACGTCGTCAATGCCCTTGTCTTTCAAGTAATCGGCCAGTCCGGTACTTTGCTGGCGTTGGTTATCAAAAAAACCACTGTAGCTGTCGATCGCCGAATGGGTGCCCTTGTACACCACATACTCGATCTCGTCGGTGTTTAAACCGGGAATAAACGCCGCACCATCGGTATGCTGCACGCAGTGATCCGGCCACATGATTTGGCTGACCCCGTCGAGATCCACCATATCGCCAATCGATTTACCTTGCACTGAAGCAAAACTCGCATGATCCGCAGGATGCCAATCCTTGGTCGCAATGACATGATCAAAATGAGGGAGAAGTCGATTAATGACCGGAACAATCACATCACCTTCCGGTACCGCCAATGCGCCACCCGGTGCAAAATCATTCTGCACATCAACTAAAATTAGCGTCTTGCTCATCCATTTGTCCTTATCCGATAAAGGGAGTCGTTATTTCTGTTTCACAACCGGATAGTCGCCGGCCAGCAATTCCTGCACAAATGCCGAACCATTCCCGCTGTGCGTGATCCATACTTTGTCTTTCGCCCGCGTCATCGCCACATAAAACAAGCGGCGCTCTTCAGCGTAAGGGAAACGATCAGACGACTGCGTCAAGGCGCTGTCTAAATGCAAACTCTTCACGCGTGCCGGGAACTGCCCTTCATCCACTGCCAGCACAATCACGTAGTCCGCTTCTTTCCCTTTACTTGCATGACAAGTCATAAACTCGATACGCAGTGACAAGTAATGATTCTGCCAATCACGCAAAAGTTCTGGCTTGTGATAATGATTTCGACCAAGTAACAAGACCGTTTTCATGCCACTGGCCTGACGGTTGAGTTGATCCAGCACTTTTTCCACATGGTTACTTGGTGCCACATAAACCGCTTTTTGTTTTTGAGTTTTGAAGCTGTTGAGAGCTTTGGGCACCTGACTTGGGTTTTCCTGTACAAATCGGTTGGCAACGCTGCCAATTTGATCATTGAATCGATACGTCGTATCCAAGTAATGGACTGTGGAATGCGGGAAACGCGCGGAAAAATCGGTCGTGAGGTTGACATCCGAGCCAGCAAACTGATAGATGGACTGCCAATCATCGCCCACGGCAAACAAATTGGTGTGATTGGGTTTCTGTTCACACAAAGACTGAATCAGTTCCAAACGCTGCGGCGAAATATCCTGATATTCATCGATCATGATGAATTTCCACGGGCTATCGAATTTACCTTTTCTGACATAATCCGTCGCGCGACTGATCATGATGTTGAAATCAATCTGATTGCTCTCTTTTAGCATTTGTTGCCAAGCTTGATAACACGGCCAAGTTAGCGACAGTTCGCTATTTAAACGCGCGTAATCCGGATGCTCAACCAAACGCTGTTGAATCTCTTTTTTGCTGATGCTGAGCTGTGCGAGCTGATCCAGCTGTTTTTCCAGCCAAGCGATGAGTTTGGGGTTTTCCACGTGGCTGCCCAGTTCATCATCTCCTGCCAAATAGGCAATCGGCCATTTCGCCAAATGTTTCTGCCAACGTTTGAAGTTGGTCGGCGTCATCCAATGGCGTTTGAGCCAGTCGATACACCACGCTTTCTTGAGTTTGTCATCCAGCGCAATCGGCGAAATCACCACGCTCTGACCTTCTACCTGATTGAGAATATACAAGCCCAATTGATGGAAAGTGTTCACGCGCGCCTTTTCCGCCGCAAGACCGATTTTGTCGCTCAGGCGTTGCTCCATCTCTTTCGAGGCATCACGACCAAATGCGACCAACAGAATATCTTCTGCATTGGCCAGATGGCTTTGCAGCAAGTACGCGACACGAGCGGTCAACACACTGGTTTTACCCGAGCCCGCACCAGCCAAGACTAAGTTGTGATCATCGTTGAGTAAAACAGCTTGTTGCTGCGACACATTCAGCGGAGACGATTCTAATTTAGAGAACAAGACTTCCCAGTTCAGGCGTTCATTTTCGATCCACTGGTGATTGCGTTCCAACAAGGATTCACTGGTATCAAGCAACCAAGGGGACAAGAGTTCGATATGCTCAGGTAAGCGCTGATACGCCTCTTCTAGCGTCATGCCCATGCTTGAAAGATCATCAAACACCGACGTGACCCAGTGATCAACCAAAGAGTGTGGTAAGAATGACGGTAAACGCTGCAAATAACTCAGTTCATTTTGCCATTTCGGCAGGTAGTGACTGAGTTGGGCACATTGACGATTGTGCCATTCCTGATAGATCGCGACCAGTTTATGGGCAAATTGACGACATTCCGGCCAAGGCAACCCTTGAACCAACCAAGACCGCTGCACGCCCTGTTCTTCATGGGCATAAAATTGAAGCGCTCCCCAAACCAAGCCACGATGAATTTTAATCTGACCATTCCAGACATTGAACGGAATGCGTTCTTCACTCAGATGCGACGAGAGCACAACCCGCTCATCTTCAAGTCCAACTTGATGATATTCGTTAGATATAAAAAATTGTGCAGTCTTTTTCGCACTTAGCTGCATTGATCATTACTCATCGATTTCGTTGCCGACAATCATAACCTAAACGACCGTGGCTATGAAAAAATAATGTCAATTGTTTGCGTAGATAGCACCCACAACCTGCGATTAAACAAGGTGTTAAGTCCAACGAATGCACCGTATGTTTATACGTTCAAAAAGTATACGTTCAAAAAGAAAAAAGCCCATCAATTGATGGGCTTTATCAGTTAGTTGTTATCCACTTTTATAATGTCATGTAACAGCGTGGTGATGTCTGCACTGGTTGATTGGCTATTAATATCGAACTCAACGGCCCCATCATTCAACACAATGGATTGCGTATAATTGTTCGCGGCAATCGTCAGCTCAAGCTCCGAACCATCCACTGTCACTTCAATGTTTTCCAATAGATCTTCCATCGAACTGTAAGACGTCTCGTCGAGCATGTGTGACAAATCAATCTTATCGCCTGCATGGAAGTCAGTAATGACATCCATGTGGTTCTTAAACTGACCATCGACGGCAGCGTTGAGGGCTCCTTCACCACCGAAGACAAACAGGTCATGACCATCACCACCGGTCAGAATGTCGTTGCCATACCCGCCAATGAGAATGTCATCCCCCGCACCACCATTGAGCGTATCATCACCACCTTGGCCATAGAGGATGTCGTCCCCAGCGCCGCCATTGAGAATATCGTCACCACCACGAGTATCACCCGCGACGTTAAATAACTCATGGTTGTCTTTGATGAATTCATAGATATCGACCTGAGACGGTGTTACCCCATCACGCAGTTCTAAGAATTCAACCAATCCGTTGTACCCTGCGCCAATTTTCGAGTCAGCATCAACGCCCACATCTGCCCATGGTAAACCATCCGTGTTAATTGAATCACCAAACAGGATATCGTTGCCTTCATTGCCGTTGACCGTATCGTTGCCCATCTCCGCAATGTCAGTGATGGTTTCGGCACCTTGCAGTGCGGCTTTGAGTTCATCAGCTGAATTTACAATTTGGACTTCGCCAGCTTGAGCATAGTAAGGGATGTAAGTATCAATTGATCCAACTTCTGCCCACGCCTTACTACTTCCATTATACCCATCGGTATCTCTATCACCTTCAAAGTTGAATTCAAAGTAGTACGTACCTGCGTTCGCTACGTCAATGTTGATAGTTTCCGAGTGGCCCGTTGATCCACTCGCAGCAAGTGTTCCATCAGCATGGTATAACTCCCAGAAAAAATCGCCTCTAGAAACACGAACATCAAACTTAATAGTTGAATGATCATCGACAATTGAGGTCATTTCAGAAACGTATCTAGTCGCAGATCTGTTATCACTCCATTTATAATCGGGATCAGTCATCACCAATTTATCGTCTGCATAGTACACGCTGCCTGAACCATCGGTTTGTGTTAGCTGAGCGTGAGTGCCATCATCAAAATGCAAGACTTTATTCGAAACATACAGGCCTTCAACAGCTTGCAATGACGTTTCTGATGTATTGTCAAAGAACATCAACCGGCCTTCTGTAATACCACTACCGATACCAATCGCATGTACGGCGCTCTGACTGCTCAAGTCTTTGAATGCCTCTAACGCGTCATACATATCCCGGTAATCCGTTTGATTGCCCGCACCGTTATCACCACTATTACTAAAGGTTGGATCCCCATCCGTTAGGAAATAAGTTAAATTCTCATAGCCCTCTGTTGGCTGATGACTAAACCAATTACTCGCTAAATCAAACGCCGCTTCGTAGTTAGTGCCCCCTTCGGCATCCATATCTTGAATTTCTGTCAGCAATTGCTGCAAGTTATCAGCGGTGAGTTGAAGTGTTAGCGCTGAGTGAGCACTAGATTCAAAACCAATAAGATTAATATTGATAACACCATCATGATTCACTAAATCTGTAGCAAGGTTTGTGAGAGCATCAATGACTAGTTTCATTCGCGAAGCATTATACTGTGACTGGCTTTGGTAACTATTGCTGAAACCATTGTCATTGCCGGCTAAGTCAAACTTCATCGAACCTGACGTATCAATAATTAGAGCAATATTGTAATTGACACCCGGTTGAACACTGACAACATAACCGCCAATATCGCCCATCAACACATCGTCGCCTTTTCCACCTTCCACTGTGTTGTCACCGTTTGGCGCGCTGTCTGGCAGACCAACAGAACCAATGTCTGTTGATGCATATTTAGGGAGATCCAACGCTTCACCGTTGAGGTCAACTTCTTGTGCGCCGACTGTCACTGATAATTCTGGTGATGTACCTGTCGACGCTTCAACCACGACGGTTGCTTTGCCATCAGAATCCAGAGCGCTGACCGGAATGCTCCAACGTCCGTCACCAAGGTTGGTACCAACAGATAATGTCGCATCATCTGGCACACCGGAGACAATGACCTCTGTGACGACTTCGCTGCCATCAGCATCGTTGAGATCAACGTCGATATTGAGTTCAAATAAGTCGGCGGTCTTGACGAGTTTGCCATCACTGATCTCGTACTTGCCATCATTCAAATACAGCGTTTCGATACTGTAAAAGTCATGGAATGCGCCGGTAACCTTATCTTTCAAACGCAAGTCAAACGAATCACAATCGTCTCGCTGGATCAGTTCAAGATCAGCAAGTGAACCCGGTAAATAGGCAACATCAGTCCCACCTTCACCGTAATATGCTGTCGTGACCGAAAGCGACGTTGAAATCAGGGTGTCGTTACCATTGCCGCCAGTATCATCACCGTAAAGATCCAACGTACCATTCGTCACGTTGCCACCAATCAGAATATCCGAACCACTGCGACCGAATATTTGCTGAACAGATTCATCGCCAATCAGGACATTGTTTTCACTGTTACCCCAAAGGCGTGCACTTTCTTGATAACCGTCATTCACGTGGTTCTCTTCAAGCTGTTCCACGAAATCAACCACATAATTATCAACGCTATTGAGCGAGGCCGTCACAGACAGACCATCCGACACGGGTTCAACGTGCACAGTCACAGTGGCTGAATCGGTTAATCCATCGCTGTCTTGCACCGTGTAGGTAAAGGTCGCATCGCCATTAAAGCCAGCCGCTGGCTTAAAGCTGATCGTCCCATCCTCGTTCAGAGTCACTGTCCCAGTCGACGGAGAATCGACAGAGATAATGGTTAATGTATCACCATCTGGATCAGAGTCGTTTGCCAGAACAACAGATGGGGCAATCGTGAGACTACCATCTTGAACCATGCAGAGTTCATCGCCCAGCACTGGCGCATCAAGCAGTGGAGAGAAGTTCCCCACAAGGGTTCCGTCTTCATATTGGCCAATGGCGATATCCAAAACGGCATTGCCACCTTGGTCCCAATAGACAATTTCGACACTGTGGTAACCATCTGAATCTAAGGTAAAGGTGTCATGAACACGTTCAGTCGTAGACTGGATACCGTCGTACTGAGCAACCACTTGACCATCGACTTTAATAAAGTAACCGTCGTCCGCATTCACTTTCAGCGAATAAGTCCCTGCAGCCAAGAACACTGCGCCAGTCAACAGCATCACGCCATCGGTGGTGGAACTCGGTACAGATCCTTTCATCGAGCTCGCATCAGAACCCAAGAAGTCTTGTAGCTGCGACTCAGACGTCAAACCACCATATTTATTACTATTGCTTAACTGGTAATCAATGTTAGACACATCAAACGTCACGTTCGGCTCATTTTGAGCAATAAGCGCCAGAGCATCTGCAACCGAATCCATGTTCCCCAAACCACCCGAATGCTCGTTATAAGCATAATATTTGCCCGAGAAGCAGTGATTGCTGGTTGATGTGTCGTCTTGGGCGAT